>JANOXJ010000301.1:0-7056 GCA_031418455.1 Flavobacteriales bacterium
TTGCAACTTGCAAGTGCCCAAAACCCAGATGCGTTTTATGCTGAGCAATTTCAGGAATGGATGCGCATGTGCTACTCTAAAAAAACTACTTGGATAATAGGTTGGGCTAATAGAATGCACGATTTGCCCAGAGAGGAGCAGAAGCACTTTTTGACTTATGCATTGGAACAAATAAGGCAGAATCTTATGCTCAATTATGTGGGCCCTGCCTTAGCAAGAATGAATGATAACGAATCCTCTTTCTCTAAAAAATTCGCGCCTTTTATTAATGATTTAAACGCTGAAGATTTAATGTTAGAAATAAGCGAAGCGCATAGCGATGTGTCACGCAATGCATATTCTAAACTGGTTTTTACCGACCTTAGTCTTAAGTTGCATTACCTGCTCATTCGCAAATAATAATAACAATGGCCGCTTATAGCGGCCATTGTTGTTTGTTAACTAAGGAGTGTTTCTATATGCTATTTTACTTCGAGCTTTAGAGTGAACAGCGAAGTTTCGTTTTGAGTAATATTCAAATAGTAGTGTCCTGCTGCAAGGCTGCCTTTTTCTATGGCTAGCATGTGTGTGGTTTGGCTTGCATAACTTCTTACTATCTGGCCCTGTAGGTTGAGCAGTGTAGCATCATACACACCATTTAGTCCTACTAATTGCAATGTTGCACTTGTCTCCATAGGGTTAGGGAATAACACAGCACTTATACTGCCGTGTTCTAATACACTTAGTACAAACACCACTTGCGACTCTTGTGTGCAGCCTTCAGCATTAGTGGTTTCTACAAAGTAATAACCAGGCTCTGTGGCAGTGTATGTTTGGTCAGTAGCGCCATCTATTATGTTGCCATTAAAGTACCACTGCCATGTAGCACCAATTGGGGCAGTCATAGCATCGCCATTTTGTGTAATGGTAATATCTGGTATTGGGTTTACTGTTATTACTAACTCATCGCTATCAGCACAGTTGCCAATGCCGCCATTTACAGCTATGGTTTCAGTCTGTTGTGGCTGGTAAGGGCTGCCATTGGTGGCGTTGTTGCTCCAGGTTAAATTATTTGCACCAGTGGCATTTAGCAATATGTAGTCGCCATAACAAATAGATATGTCAGCTCCTGCGCTCACATTGGCTTGCTCAGTTACTGTTATTACAATTTGGTCTGTTACTGTGCACTCATTTACTACCGCAGGCGTAGCCGTAAGTGTAATTGTTTGCGAAGGGGTAATAGTGCTGCCATTTACCGCTCCATTGCTCCAAATTATTTGGTCAGCACCGGTAGCATTCAGTGTTATTTCATCGCCTGTGCATAAAGCTATATCTGCTCCTGCATTTATGGTTTGTGCAGGTATTACTTCTATAGCCACATCTTGCATAACGCTGCAGTCAAATGCATTGGTTACCGAAGCAGTTATTGTTTCAGATTGTGCAGGTGTATAGGAAGTATTGTTGGTATGTCCGTTGCTCCATAGTACCGTGCCATTGCTTATAGCATTGAGCATAATGGATTCACCACCGCACACAGTTTGTTGTGCATCTACATTTAATGTTGGCGTTGGATTTACTGTTATCATCATATCATCAGTATCAGAGCAGCCATATTCATTTTCAAAACTTGCTGTAAGTGTTTGCGTTTGTGTAGGTGCATAGTCGGTACCATTTTCCAAAGCATTGCTCCACATTATACCATCAGCACCCGTAGCATTTAGCATAATAGTTTCACCTGCACATATTGTAACATCATTACCTGCTGCTATTAGCGGAACAGGCGCCACAGTTATGTTCACTTCTTCCGCAGCGGTGCAATCAAAGCTATTGCTCGCGGTGGCGGTTAGCACTTCGCTATCAGTAGGTGTGTAGCTTGTGCCATTAGTATGTCCGTTGCTCCAGGTTACTGTATTGTCGCTGGTAGCATTTAGTATCAACGATTCGCCACTGCATACAGTCATGTCATTTTCTACAGCTATTGTAGGCGATGGATTTACGTTTATTGTTATAGCATCTGAATTGCTGCAACCATTGGTTCCATTAGTATTGGCAGTGAGTGTAATGGATTGTGTGGGCATTATGCTACTGCCGTTGGCAGCGGCATTGCTCCAGGTTACGGCAGTTGTGCTTGTAGCATTTAATGTTACAGGTTCGCCTGCGCATACCGTTACATCATCACCTGCAAATAGTGTTGGCAGCGGTTTTATGGTAACTCCTTTTACTTTGGTTACATTGCAGAAAGGGTTTACTAAATTCATATGAAGCGTGTATGTACCCGGTGCCAATTGCGATGTGTTGAAGGTAGATTCATTGGAAACTACATTACCGGCAATGGACCATGTGTATTGGTCTACATAATTTTGCTCACCAGTCAGCACGTTGTTTGCGCCATGGCAAACTATAGTATTTCCTGCAACACTTGTTAAGGAGCTACAATTGAAAATAGTAAGCAGGTTGGTATTGGTAACCACAGCAGGGTTGTTGTCAAAATAAATATGTGCCGTGGAGAGTAGTTGTGTGTTATGAGGTTTGTTAGGCAGTGGTTTTATGAAGTAAGTCAGCTGTCCATGGCTGCCCGGTTCATTGCTAGTGCTATCTGGCAACATTATGTTTTCAAAGAAAAACATTACCTCTCGCGTTGTTGGATTTAACTGGGTGTAACAATTGTGCATAACAGGACCCATAGAGAATTTGCTAATGTCCAGATCAGCATCTAGGGTGTCTCTAATGATAACATTCGTGGCAGGGGCATTGCCTGTATTTTGAAACTGAACCGTGTATTCTATATTTTGTGTTGTGTTTATATAATGCGGCTCGTCATACCCTCGTGGTTCAGATGAAATAGCATTGGGGTCGTAAGCACATGTTACAAGCACTTCAATAGTTTTCTCACCGGTTGCTACCAAATTATTGTCATCGTCATATGCCAATACAGTTAGGTGATTGGTTACCCACTCACCTATGTGCTCAAAGTTAGGAGTGTGTACGCTAATTTGGAACCAAAACATGGAATTGGGGGTCATATTAGGAATAGAGAAGTACATTAAGTTGCCAACTGTGGAATCTGGAAGATAAGTAATTCCCCCTAGAGGAATTTGAATTCCTGTAATTAGCGAATCGAACTCTACAATGGCTTGAGAATGATCTATTGCAGCATTGCCAGATAGCCAAATACAAAAAGAATGCGTATGCCAAACATCGCAAGGATAACCCGGAACGGCAGGAGAATAATCACCGCTGAAATTAATTGTGACTGGAGCACCTAATTCATTTAAACCCAACTTTGGAACTGTTGGTGGTGCAGTATTATTTGTGCCAATATAGAACTGAATTGGATGTGGAGTAGTACGCACAGGAAAAAGCGTGCTTGCTGTATGTTGAATGACATAATTACCAGCTGGAATGCCGAAAAAGCTATAGTTACCTAAATTATTTGTTGTTACTATAATACCAAGTGGTTCTATTGTTAAAGTTTGGCCTGGTATTCCTTCTTCTCCTTCTTCTTGCCATCCATTTGTATTAGTGTCGTGAAAAACATGACCGTTTATTCTATATGTACAAACCATATCACCACAAGAGTTGGGAGTATAATTTGCAGCAAATGGATCGGCACAGCCGCTGAGTGTTAGGCATGATCCATCATCGCATGTTGCGTTAGGATCATAGTTGCAAGCAAGCGTGTCCATGCAACCGGGATATACACACGAGTTGAAACTTTGGCAATTAGCACCGGGATCAAAATTACAAGCTTCCGGATCTGTACATCCGCATTGGCTAAAGCAACAAGTTCCATCATTCACTGCAGCACCAGGGTTATAGTTGCAAGCAGCACTATTGGTGCAACCAAATACTCCATATGAATATTTTAGGCCATTAGCAGGCATGCCAGGCACGGCCAGGAACGTATTGAATATTTGATTTGCAGTTACTGTTGAAACAGTTGAGCTATTAAAAGATTGTGACGGGCCATTTGTTCTGCAAACTACCTGAGTGTTGTTTGCACCACGAATACCTATTTGGACAGTTTTGTTAAAGCTATTTTCTACTAGGGTGGAATTCACCTGATAATGAAATTCGATGCCGCCATTAAATTCAGCAAGTTTTATTTGGAAGCTAATTTCATAGTCACCAGTACCTGTGTACGGGTGAAAATTTTCCCACTGATATACAATGATTCTATTGGGTGCTTCGCCAAATACTTGATATTGTATAGTGCTGGGAAGCGGAGAGGTATAGAGCGACCTAATGTCTCTGCCCCATGCTGCAATAACGCCATTGTATGCAGCGTTGGATGATAGAGGGTTTACATCATTTACCGCAGGTACCACCGCACCCAATGTTATATATCCATTGGTATTTAAATAGCCCTGAGTGTAGGTTCCACCATTAAATTGAAACGCAAAGGGAAAGGAAATACCTACCACTTGGTCGTCTATGTAGCCATCGTCCACTAGGACTATACCACTATCTAATGGCACATAGGGCGTTATAGATTGCGAAAAATCATTAGGCAAGAAAAACTGAGCATGGCCGGCAAGGCTTATTGCAGCCAGTGATAGCACCGCGCCTATGAGCCTAAGTTTTTGAGTAAAGGAGTGTTTCATTTTTATTTGGTGTTAATTGTCGGTTTAATAACAAGACTTCGTTTTTATAAAAATTCCATAATTTATTTTGAAAAAAAAATGGCCTTTGCCTTTTACTGCAAAGGCCATTGCAGAGACCGTGCACATAGCTGTGCAACCGTTATTCTTAGTTTAATTCTTTAGCTGCTTTAAGAGCGTAAAACTTTTGTTTATTTACTATTTCAGTAAACAGAGCTTTCGCTTCTTCGGTGCGACCTAATGCTTTTAATGACTTCGCTTTGTAAAACTCTGCTTCTTCTCTAAAGGTGCTTATGCTATTTTTTATGGTTTTGTCATAATAGGTTATGGCGTTTTCAAACTCGCCATTTTCATAATAGCAACGGGCGGTATAGAATTGTGCATTCACATCATCGGGGTATTGTTGTGCTATTACCTTAAATTTATTTATTGCCAATGCGTAGTTGTTTTGATTCATTGCTTGCACACATTGTGTCAAGTAATTCATATAAGGAATTTGGGTGGTAAAAAGGTTTTCTTCTTCGGCTTTAGCGCGGTCTTCCTCGCTTGCAAATGGTGCCGGCAATCCGCCTAATTCTGATTCGAACGACTGCCATTCTTTACTGCGCATTTTGGTATAATCTGCTACTTTGTAGTTTAGTATGCGTGTAATAGATACTGCAGCTATGCCAGCTCTTTGTTGCACCATTACCATTTCCATACTGTCGTTATTATGCACCAACTGGTCTATGGACTTTGGGGCAATAGGGTCTATGGTGGTGGCTGTTGTTATGCTTTTATTTGTTGCAATATTTGGTTCTATGGTGGCTGTTGTATAGTTGTTGCCGTTGGCAGAAGGGTTTACAATTATTTCATTTGCCTTTGGCAGATTGTTTTCAATTGTTATTTGATTGTTTTCATTATCAGTATTAATAAGATTGTTATTCTCATTATTTTCTGACGAATTATTTATGTTAGTGGGTGGTGCTATGTTGGTTTCAGAAGTTTCATTGTTAAAATAGAAAATACTACCTACAGTAACCAAGGTTATAGAAGTCACTACGGCTATAATGGTGTTTAAGCTCCACCAAGAAGTAGTGGCCTGTGTGGCAGCTGCCGCAAGCGGGGTTGCAGCTGCCGCTGCTGAGGCTGCTGCGTGTGTGTGGTTAGATAAAAATACTGACACATCTGGCACCGCATCGTATGCTGCCACGTCTGCATAGCCCTCCATGGCCTCCACTAGAAGCGGTGACTGAGCTGCCTGGGCCTTTATGGCTGCCGCACGCTCCGGGTCCAATTGGCCTTGCTGGTAGAGTTTTATCTCTTCCAGACTAGGGAGCCCGTTATTTGTTACTATACGTTTCATTCTGTTCCTGTTAATTGGCTATGCAAATTGCGTTTGCCATTTTGAATATATGATTTTACTTCGCCCAAGCTGTAGCCTGTGGTGACTGTAATTTCTTTATAGCTTTTGTTGTGCAGATAAAAAAGTGTTACACAATTTTTTTGTTCTTCAGCTAAATTTTCTATCGCCTTTTCTAATTTGCCTATCTCTTTTTCTTTCCATTCGGCTAGCAGTATATCTTCAGTATCATCCATGATATTGTCGCCTACCACATACATATAAGCTTCATGTTTCTTTGCTGTTCTTTTTTCCAGTTTCAATACCGTTAAGCAATGGTTTTTAGCTACGCGGTGGAGCCATGCCTGAAATGCAAATACATCTTGCACCAAAAGCGAGTCCAATAATTTTTCGAAAATGGCCAGCGTAGCATCCGCTGCCTCATCCTTGTCTTGCAAATATTTTAAGCATATACCATATACCAGGTGGCTGTATCGCTTATACAACTCGCCCAACCACTCTGGCTTACCATCGTGGCGGTAGTTTTGCAACAGCGCTGTGTCACTTAGTTTCGATATGTCTTTTTTAAAAAACAAGGATTATTTTTTTCTATTTATTGTTTTAAAGTTAGCCAATAAGCCGGAAGCACGTTTGCCTCATCCGGCTTATTGGGTGCCTAACCTAACGAAATTACTTTTTAATTCTTTATCTATTCAGTTTTTTGTAATAATCTTCCAGATAGCTTTTGCTCTCTATTACTACTACACCGCCAGTTGTGTCGCCATACTTGGCAGGCAGCCCACCGGTATATACCGATACTCTGCTTAACCCGCTGGCTGGCACATGCACATTGTTGGTAGTTACCTTCATGCCATCTATAAAATAAATAACGCTTCCTGCCCTGCTACCTCTGAAATAAAGTTCTTCTCCATCAGGCGATGCTTTTATCTCTGGTGTCATAGATATAAGCAATTGGTTTATGTTGCCTCCGCCTATTGCTGCATTGTGCTCTAAATCTGCTGCGCCCAGGCTCACTATAGAACCATTTAATGGGTCTAGTTCCGGCCTCTTGTACACTATATCTACAATGCCAGTAACGCCAGCACTTTCGTGCATTACCAAGTTTTTCAAAAACGTCATTTTTTCAGCCATTAC
>JANOXJ010000302.1:0-9956 GCA_031418455.1 Flavobacteriales bacterium
CAATACTCCTGTTGCACAATTCACTCCTGATATTATTTCTGGATGTTCGCCTCTAACTGTAAACTTCAACAACACATCGCTTAATGCTGATGTAAATGCATGGGCTTATGGCGATGGCATTACATCCTCATTGGCTGACTCAGTGCATCAGCACACGTATATAAATAATTCTAATAGCGCCCAAACGTTTAATGTGAATTTAACGGTGTCTTCTTTGGAGGGTTGTTCTAGTCAGGCTACTACCACTATTCAGGTTTTCCCAAAAGTTATTGCTGAGTTTAATGAGCCCGGTGAGCATTGTTCGCCTGCTAACATTTCTTTCATAAACACCAGTACCGGTGGAAGTTCTTTCACTTGGGATTTTGGTAATGGTACAAGTTCGGTAATGGAAAATCCTGTAGGTTATTTTGCAAATGCATCAGACACAAGTGTTACCTATAATGTGCAATTGATGGTTACATCTTCTTATGGTTGCAATGTGCTTGCAAATCATCCGCTCACTATTCACCCCACTCCTGTAGCTGATTTTAGTATGAATGAGAATGCAGCATGTTTCCCGGCTGATGTTGTATTTACTAATACTTCTATTCATGCTACATCCTACTTATGGAACTATGGCGATGGTAATAATTCTACTGTTGCAGACTCTGTGCACACACACCAGTTCGATGATCCACTAAGTGGTAACATGGATTACACCATAGTACTTGTGGCTAGCACAGAGCATGGTTGCACGGCATCGCACAGCGAAGTGTTTACACTCTATCCGGCAGTGAATGCTCAATTTGCAGTGGACACTATTGGTTGCTCTCCGTTCAATGCGCAGTTTATGAATCAGAGCCAGGGCGCAGTTTCATACGGCTGGACATTTGGCGATGCACAGGTTTCAGGCATTACATCGCCTGGCCATGTATATACCACAGGTTTTGAAAACGATACTACATATACTGCTCAATTAATAGCATCGAGTATTTATGGTTGTATGGATACAACCAGCACTAACATACACATTATGCATACTCCACAAGCAGTGGCACAAATGGATACTGTATTCGGTTGTTACCCAACTACGGTGAGTTTCTACAACGGCTCTATTGGTGCCAATAGCTATCAGTGGGTATATGGCACTGGACAAACTTCTGCTACCAATGCAGTGTATCATAACTATGATTATGTAAATGTAACAACCCAGGTGGTTACTTATAATATTGTTCTGCACGCATACACAGATTATGGATGCAGTAGTTCTGACAATTTGAGTATTGACATTGCTCCGCCTATTGAAGCAGATTTTTATGTAGAAGCAGAAGGTTGTTCGCCTTTGCAAGTTTATTTTGATAACCAAAGCAATGGTGGCAATGGCTACTCTTGGAGTTTTGGCGATGGCGATATTAGCTACGACTACGAGCCTCAGCATACCTTCTTCAACTGGGGAGAAAACGACACAACTTATACCATCACTTTTGTGCTATCTGATGCATTTGGCTGCACAGACACTGCTACTTCAGTAGTGAATGTGTTTGCACTACCCAATGCTTCTTTTACCGCCACTCCTGCTACACAAGTGTGGCCAAACAGCACGATAGTTATAGACAATACTACCACAGGTGGCACGCTTCAAAGCTCATGGGATATGGATGACGGCACTGAAATTTATTTGCCTGAACCAGGCTCGTATACATACAGCTCATGGGGCGAGTACACTATTCAATTGGTAGTTGGAAATGGATCTTGCAGCGATACAACGTATCAAACTATAGAGATAATTCCACCTGCACCTATGGCCAATTTTATAGGCCCTGCCGAAGGTTGTGCTCCGCTACTTGTTGACTTTACTAATTTGAGCGAGTATGCTGTAAGCAGCGACTGGCAGTTTGGCGATGGTGGTCAGGCGAATGCTACCAACCCGGTATACACTTACTGGCAACCTGGCACTTACACTGTAACGCTTATTGTTACCGGGCCTGATGGCAGCACTGACCAAATGGTACAAGAGCAAATAATACATGTATATCCAAATGCACATGCGGCTTTTACTGTAATGCCTAATGAGGTTAACGTGCCAAGCGAACCGGTGTATTGTATTAACCTTTCACAAAACGCTACCATTTTTGAATGGGACTTTGGCGATGGCTCGCAAAGCAATGCAGAAAATCCAATTTACTATTACCAGCAAGAGGGTGCTTATAGTGTGCAGCTTATTGCCAACAATGAGTTTAATTGTCCTGATACAGTTTTGCTTACTGATGTTGTTCGTGCAATAGCATCAGGTACAATCGCTTTCCCCAATGCGTTTACACCCAACTCTAACGGTGCTAATGGAGGTTATTATGATGCTATGAGTTTTGACAACGATGTGTTTTTCCCTATGCACAAAGGTGTAGAAAAATATGTACTTCAAATTTTCAATAAGTGGGGCGAGTTGCTTTTTGAGAGCAAGGATGTAAACAAAGGCTGGGACGGATATTATGCAGGCGAATTGTGCAAGCAAGATGTTTATGTATGGAAAGTAAGAGCCAGTTTTATTGACGGACAGAATTATGAACAAAGTGGTGATGTAACTCTGATTGTGAAATAAAAAATATTGAAAGAATATGTGATGTTTTTAGTTTTTTTTTAAACCTAACTGACAAATGACAAAACTTTACCACCTCGCAGCATTGCTGTTTTTAGTTGTTGGTCTGCAAGCGCAAGACCAGCAATTCACTCAGTTTTATGCGGTGCCTACTTATACCAATCCTGCATTTGCAGGTGCCTCTGTTCAGAGCAGGCTTAGCACACAATACCGCAACCAATGGTCAGCAATACCTGGTGGTTTTCAAGCATTCAATTTAGCTTATGATCAATTTTTGCCTAATATAAATAGCGGTATGGGTTTGCTTGTAAACTATGACAGAGCTGGCAGTGGTGGATTAAAGTCTACCGGTGTGAGTTTTCAATATTCGTACGAGGCACGCATAAAACGCAATTGGTATTTTCGTCCTGCACTCCAATTTGGTTATGTTACTAAGTCTATAGATTTTGACAAGCTAACTTTTTATGATCAAATGATTCGTGACAATGCAGAAACTTCATTAGAGGCTGGAAGCGTTCGTCCTGTTGGGTATTTTGATATGGGTGCGGGTTTGCTTACTTACAGTCAGAAGTTTTGGTTTGGTCTTTCGGCCTATCATGGCAACAGCCCTGACCAAAGTTTTTATTACAACCACGAGGTGCCATTGGCTCGAAAAATTTCTGCACATGGTGGAGTAAGAGTAAGGCTTAAAGGAAACTCACTTACCAGATTGGATCATTACATGGTGTTTGCAGCTAACTATTTGTCTCAACAAAAATTTGATCAACTCGACTTCGGGTTTTACTACGAGTTTTCGCCCGTTGTATTGGGTGTATGGTACAGAGGCCTGCCTATGAAGAGCAATCACTACGGCTATCCAAATCACGATGCAGTGGCTGTGCTACTTGGCTTCCAGGCGGCACGTTATAAGTTCGGATATAGTTATGATATTACTATTTCTACACTCGGCATTGGCAGTTCTGCGGGCTCGCACGAGTTGTCGCTGGTGTACCAATGGGCTGCTAAGCAGAATGCGCGTTCTAAGAAAATTAGAATTATGCCTTGTGCAAAGTTTTAAGTATTTGCTGTCGTTATCGATTCGCTGTGTATAGTAGCTTCTTCGAAACGCAAGGAGAAACTCTCAACCAAAATCACTAGCCAAACTATAATACACGGCCACGATTTCATCATAAGTGGTCTGAATATTTCTTCGCGTATTATTTTAGGAAAAATGTCGGAAGTGGAAAATGATGTAAATACCAAAACTATAATTAGCAGCCATGTGCGCCAGCTAGCTTTTGGTGCTGCAAAATACCAAAGTGCTACACCACAAACGGCTATGATAAATGTTGGCGATTCGGCCTTATGATTGAATATAACACTCCATATGAGCAACGAGGCCAATGTATAATAACGAAACGAAATGGATGTGAATTTTTTGTATTGCATTAATGGTAATACGGTCAAAAGTCCAGAGACAACTTGCAAAATCTGATCGTTCCATTCAATGCCACTAAGCTTATCCAAGATCATCATTACACTGTAAGAATAATCTGTAACAGTATCGTTTTTTAACACCACCAGCCACTCGGTGTATTGCCACAATAGTTCATCCCATCTTATTACCATTAATGGTAGTGCAAAGAGGATGGCCATCCATAAAATGAAGTATGCAGCAGCTTTAATTTTATTAGGATAAAAAATGAATAGTGCTAATGCCACTACACTAAATAGTTTTATATAAATACTCAGCGCTAAACAAGCACATGCCCAAAACAAATGTTTTTTCTCCAGAAGTGCAAAGGTGAGTACGATAAGCCCCGCCATAAGTGCGTTGCTTTGCTCATTCATTATAGACAGCAACAACTCTGGTGCTATAAACAGTAAAAGTATATTTTTATTTGTTGCATTAATTCGCGGCAATTGGCGAATGGCATATAGCAATACTCCCAGGTTTAACAAGCTCCACAACATAAGCCCAATGCCAAGTGGAGGTAGCGCGCACACAGCAAATAGAAATGCAAATGTGGGACTGTACTTGTATAAATCCCAGTGCTCTACTTCATATTTTACATAGAGCGATTTATGCTCTATTAAATGAAAGAACGATTGTTTGAATATGAGAAAATTGTTGTACGGTGTGAGCGTGTAAACACTCTTGTAGCTTATGGGGCCAAATATGGCTTTCAGCGTAACCAATACAGTGAGTAACACAATGGCCCATAATACCCAGCGACTGCGGATGATGTTAAGAAAAAATGTTTTTAATTTTTCCAATGTGTGGTTCTAGATAATATTCACTTCGCGTTCCAATTCTATTCCGAATTTGGATATTATGTCTTCAATTATTTCTGTGCTTAAATTGTATATCTGCTTGCCTGTAGCACCCCCGTAATTTACCAATACAAGTGCCTGATTTTTATGCACGCCATAATTGTCAAACGTTTTGCCTTTCCAGCCGGCACTTTCTATAAGCCAGCCTGCCGGCACTTTTACTTCATGTTCATTCACAGGGTAGCAGGGCGCATTATTGTAGTGTGTTTTTATTTTTTCATACACCGCCAAGGGCACCACAGGGTTTTTAAAAAAGCTGCCTGCATTCCCTATCACAGCAGGGTCAGGTAGTTTAGCGGTACGTATGTTTATTACGGCCTGTGCTATGTCTTTTATAGTTATACGGTCCAGATTCATTTTTTCCAGCTCTACATCTATAGCGCCATAGCTTGTATTTAGCGCTGGGCGTTTGCTTAGTTTAAATGTTACTGAAAGTATTATCCAGTTGTCTTTCTCTTTTCTTTTAAAAACGCTCTCGCGGTAACCAAAAGCACACTCTTCTAAAGTAAATGTTTTAATGATGCCTTCATGCACATTCATAGCCTCCAGTGAGTGAAAGGTATCTTTTATTTCCACACCATATGCACCTATGTTTTGCATGGGGCTTGCACCCACACAGCCCGGTATAAGGGCAAGGTTTTCTATACCCGCATAGTTGTTGGCTATGCAGTACATCACTAATTGATGCCATATTTCGCCTGCTCCAGATTGTACGTAGTAGTAAGAGTCATCTTCAGCAATAAGTTGTTTGCCCTTCAGTTCATTTTTAAGCACTACACCATCGTAGTCTTTAGTTAGTAGCAAATTGCTTCCACCACCAAGTACAAGGCGTGGTTTGGTTTTTACTATCGGGTTACTCAATAACTCAACCAATGTTTCCGTGTCCGAAAAGGAGGCGAAATACCTGGATTTGACATCTATGCCAAAGGTGTTGAAGTTTTTTAATGATATATTTTCTGAAATCATGACGGCTCAAAAGTGAGATAGGAATGCGAATCTTAAAAACTAAAGAATACACAATGCGGTGTTACTTCTTTGCGCTGCTTAGCCATTGGGCATGTGCATCTCCAAATTCTTCTTCTGTGCATGCTTCATAACCCTCGTGTGTGGCCAACAAATCCAATATCAAATTGCGCTCTGGCAAAATTCTGGCATGCAGCTCGTGCATGTACCACCTAGTGCCAAGCAGTTGCAACTCTTGCAGGTGCAGCGCACTCACAATTTTGTACAACGATTTGTTGTTAGATAGTTTTCGGTATTGGGGAAAATCTTTTGACATAGCGAGGCTGCTAAGTTGGTTAATTTGCAGCAAAGGAAATTCATGCAGAAAAAATTTTTAGAAGAAATAGCAGATAAGTTGATAGAAACTTATGGCACCAACTTTTCCAAAGTGGCAGTGGTGCTGCCGGCTAACCGAGCCAAACTTTTTCTCAAAAAATATTTGCATCAAAAAATTAATGGTCCTTTTTGGGCGCCTCAGCTTTTTGTTTTTCCTGAGTTGGTGCAGTGGCTTAGCAATCATAAAATTGGTTCGCAGTTAAATCAGTTGTTGCTTTTTTACAATGCTTACAACAAAGTGGTGGCTGAGCCTGAGCCTTTTGAGCAGTTTGTAAAATGGGCGCCTACAGTTATCAATGATTTTAATGACATAGACCAATACCTTGTGGACAGCAAGGCGCTCTTTGTGAACCTTAGGAATATAGATTTTGTAGAGCAATGGAGCCTAAAGTCAGACAACCTTAGCCCAAGTCAGGAGCGCTATATTTCGTTTTGGGATGATTTAGGCAAAACATATTTTGAGTTGGAAAAACAACGCAGTGCCTCGCAAGATGCATTTAGTTATGCTTCGCTTACAAGATGGTTGTGTGCGCATCCGCAAGCCATTCAGCAAAAGCTTGAAAATATGAACACATGGTTTGTGGGCATAGCATCATTAACTCCTGCTGAGGAGGAAATGGTGAAGCTTATAGGCCTGGCTTCGCCCACCCAATTGCTATGGGATGCAGATGCGTATTACACTGATGATGCTTTAAATAATGCAGGTTCTTTTTTTAGAAATTATGCTGCTCGCAATCATCTTAAAATTAATGCTGCTGATAATTTTAGCACTACGCCTAAGCTGGTAGAGTTGCACCAAACTACCACACCTACAGGTGAGGTACTTTCGGTGGCCGCCAAACTGGCCATGCTTACTCCAGATGAGTTAAACAATACTGCAGTGGTGCTGGCCGACCAAAGTCTCACTGAGCCTCTTATGAGCGCTCTGCCTGCATTGCCAGTGCCCATAAATCTGGCTTTGGGCCTGCCTTTAAAAGGACACGCCATTAGCAAATGGATAAGTACGTTGCTCAAAATGAAGGCAACTAACAAAAAAGATAGCATACACTACACAGAGTTTTTAGAGTGGCTGCATTTATCAGAATCACTTGGTGTGAGCCGGCACGAATTGGTGCAAATACGAAAAGAAATTTCAAATCGTGTCATGGTTTTTTTACGTCCTAAAGATTGTATTGGTTTGTTGCAAAAGCACTCTTCTACCGCTAAGTGGATGCACTTGTTTGAAGATGCACCACCCATGGAATTGATGGAAAAACTGAGGGCAGCTTTATATGATCTGTTAGCGCTTAAAAATGAAAATGCAATTTTGCAAACAGCAATTGTAAAGCTGATGGAATGTATGGATGAGGTACTGAGCACGGTGCACAATCATGCATTTACAAATACATTGGTAGGGCTCGAAAAAATTTGGCAATTAGTATCGCATGGCGAACAAGTGCACTTTCAAGGTGAGCCTGTGCATGGTTTGCAAGTGCTAAGTTTGGTAGAAACGCGCGCGCTCGATTTTCAAAATGTATTGCTGGTGGGTGCTAATGAAGACACCCTGCCAGGCAAGGCGCAAGACCAAACCTATATACCATGGGACATACGCTACGAGTTAAAAATGCCTCTGCCAGATGACAGAGAGGCCATGTATGCCTATAGCATGTATAGGCTGATACAAAGGACATCTGGCATATTTATTTATAGTAGTTCTGTATCGTCAGATTTTAAAGGTACGGAGCCAAGCAGATACATATTGCAATTAAAAGATGAGCTGCCCGCGCGCAATGCAAGCATTACATGGAAGGAGTATAAACAACGGTTTGATGATGCTGCCACTGAGAAGGCAGTAGAGTCAATACCAAATGACGATTTTGCAAAACAACAATTAGATAGTTTGTTTGCCTCCGGCATATCGCCCAGCGCTATTGGCAAGTATATAAAATGCCCGCTCGATTTTTATTACCGCTACATTATTGGGCTGGGCGAAGCAGAGCAGGTGGAGGAAAACATGGACGCGGCCACTTTTGGAAGTATTATTCACACTGTGTTGGAGGAGTTTTACCTTTCTTTTTTAAACCATTATCCAACGTTGGATGACATTCTAACTTTGGAAAGCGAGATTACAAACAAGCTGCAAGACGCTATTACAAAAATTTACTCCACGCATGAGTTGGCGGGTGGTTACAATCAATTAGCTGTGTCTATTGCAGAAGATATGTTGCTGCGTTTTTTAAAACACGAAAAGAAAGAGCTTGAACAGTATGCGCAGCAAAATCTGCAACCAAAAGTGGAAGGTGTGGAAGTAGGACTAACGCGAGAAGTGGATATGGCCAAATATGGATTGAGCAAACCAATAAAAATGCGCGGTAAGGTGGATAGATTGGATAGCATAGCAGGCCGTTTGCGCATAGTGGATTATAAAACTGGAAAGGTGGACAACGATGCCTTTGAGATAAAGGAAAGTGAAGATGTTAAAGCATATTTTAGCAATTGGAAAAAGGAAAAAATAATTCAACTCTTATCATATATCTATATGAAAGGTGCTGATGGGGCGAATCCGGAAAATATAGATGCAGCATTTTATAGTTTTATAAACCATAGCCGCGGATACACTTATCTTAACTCTAATGGACGCAACAGAGCTGAATTAATGGAGGAGTTTGAAAAGGGCCTCGTGCAGTGGACTCAAGCTGTCTATAACAGCGATTCTTTTGAGCACGATCCGGATAGCAAATACTGCCAGTATTGCCCCAAAACAGGCACTAATTAGGAGCTTTAAAATCTATACAGCCTCATTGGCTGTTTAAGCTAAGCTTAGCATTACTTTTGCAGCCCCATTTTTTGTGGGTTGTAAAGAATTTTTTCGAGCATGAAAAACATAAGGAATTTTTGCATCATAGCACACATTGACCATGGTAAAAGCACCTTGGCCGACCGCCTGCTGCAGGTAACTAAAACAGTGGACGACCGCAAGTTGGTAGCCCAAACTTTGGATGATATGGACCTGGAGCGCGAAAAGGGCATCACCATAAAGGCCCACGCCATTCAAATGTTGCACGAACACAATGGCGAAAAATTTGTGCTCAACCTTATAGATACTCCTGGCCACGTAGACTTTAGCTACGAGGTGAGCAGAAGTATAGCAGCTTGTGAGGGGGCGCTGCTTATTGTGGACAGCACACAAGGCATACAAGCTCAAACCATTTCTAACCTTTACTTGGCGTTGGAACATGACTTAACCATTATTCCGGTACTTAATAAGTTGGATTTGCCTAATGCTGAGCCAGAGGCAGTAAAAGACCAAATAGTGGACCTTATAGGATGCGAGCGAGAAGATATTATACATGCAAGTGGTAAAACAGGCCAAGGAGTAGAAGATATTCTTGCTGCAATATGCGACCGAATTCCTGCTCCAAGTGGTGAAGAAAGCGCACCGTTGCAAGCCATGATTTTTGATTCGGTATACAACTCTTTCAGAGGAATTATAGCTTACTACCGCATACGAAATGGTGTAATCAAAAAAGGTGATAAAGTAAAATTTCTTGCTACCGAAACAGTATATGAGGCAGATGAAGTGGGCATAATGGGCCTTACACTCCAACCGCGCAAAGAGGTAAAAGCAGGTGATATTGGATACATCATAAGCGGTATTAAAACCGCTAGCGAAGTAAAAGTGGGTGATACACTCACCCATGTAGACAGGCCGTGTTTAGAGCCTGTGCGCGGATTTGAAGTGGTTAAACCA
>JANOXJ010000303.1:0-7473 GCA_031418455.1 Flavobacteriales bacterium
GATGGCGAAGCACTGCGTGTGGATGATGTATTTAACTACGTGGCTGCTTGGGAGTGGACCAACAATCCATCAACCCCTAACTTACACAAAGAACCATTGGTGTATGAAAACATTAAAGTTTCATCGCGCAGTTACAAGTAAAAGAAATTAAAAGCATAGTTATGGAAGGCAACATGAATTTGACATTAAAAGTTTGGAGACAAAAAGATGCTTCAGACAAAGGAAAATTGGCAGAATACAAATTGGGTGGAGTATCACCTGATATGTCTTTCCTGGAAATGATGGATGTGCTAAACGACAAGCTCATACGAGAAGGAGATGATCCGGTAACGTTTGATCATGACTGTCGCGAGGGCATATGTGGCATGTGCAGCATGTTTATTAATGGTGAGGCACATGGCCCTAACAGAGGTGTTACCACTTGTCAGCTTCATATGCGTTCATTTAAAGATGGAGATACTATATATGTTGAACCTTGGCGCAGCGCAGGTTTTCCGGTAGTAAAAGATTTAATGGTAGACCGAGCAGCGTTCGATCGTATACAACAGGCGGGTGGTTTTGTGTCGGTCAATACAAGTGGCCGCACTATGGATGCTAACGCCATTCCAATACCCAAAGCGGATGCAGATAAGGCCTTTGAGGCCGCCATGTGTATTGGGTGTGGTGCATGCGCAGCATCTTGTCCTAACGGAAGCGCTATGCTTTTTGTGGCAGCTAAAGTGTCGCAGTATGCGCTACTTCCGCAGGGCCAGCCAGAGCGTAAAGAGCGTGTGCTAAATATGGTGAAGCAAATGGACGAAGAAGGTTTTGGCAATTGCTCTAACATTGGTGCATGCGAAGTGCAATGCCCAAAAAATATTTCGCTCGAAAATATTGCACGAATGAATCGTGAATATTTAATGGCCAACATAAAGCCGGAGAATTAATAGTTATAAAAAATTAAAATAAAAAAGGCTGATTCATATTTTGAATCAGCCTTTTTTTTATTGATCATTGTGGCCAGTTTAAAAAGAATGATGGAAGAGAGGTAACACTTATTTAAAGTTAATCAACCGCATCCACTTTTTTCTTTTTACCCTTTCCAGGCTTTCTTCCAAAGAGGTTGAATCCCATCTGTCCACACACTCCAATATAGCTTGCCTGTATGCACCGGCTGCTTGAGTCCAGTCATAGAGTGCTTCATAGCACTGTCCCATTCTGTATAGAATTTCGGGTCTGTCAGCGTTCTTGCCATTCAGAGCTCTTTTTAAGAGATCTATGGCCTTGTATTGCTCATTGGTTTTGTGATACAAATAAGCTAAGTTGAACAGAGCAGGCACATATGTAGGATTGAATTTTATACTCCAATTGAAATAGTCAATTGCTTCTTTATTTTTTTCAAAAGAGTATAAATACAAGCATGCAATTTTATTGTGCACTTCAGCTCTGTCAGGCTCTTCATATAAGTATTGCATTAACAGCCTCATTGCCTCTTCTTCTTTGCTTTCTTCACAAAGTTTTTCTGCAAGGTTTAATATGTATTTCCATTGTTCCATATTTTATTTTTTTTATTCGTTATAAAAAAAAACTACTCAAATTAGAAAAGGCAATGCGCTGTTAAGTTAGTCTTCTCTTGGCGAATCATCGCCACACATGCGAACAATGCGTGGCAAGAAAGTGCCTATTACATCTACTAACTGTTGCTGATGTTTCATTACTGTATGAATGTCTTTGTAAGCCATTGGAGCTTCATCTATACCCGCACCAATAAGCCGCACATTCGCACGCGCTAAATCATCGCGCATCATTTTGTTGCTAATGCTTTCTTTCGCTTTACTGCGCGACATGGTGCGTCCTGCGCCATGCGCAGCGCTGTTAAGCGAGGCTGCATTACCTTTTCCTTTTACTATAAATCCAGGGGCGGTCATGCTTCCCGGAATTATTCCCAGTTCACCCAAGTGAGCCGGTGTGGCTCCCTTGCGGTGCACTATTACTTCTTTACCATCCCATACTTCTTTCCATGCGAAATTGTGATGGTTCTCTACACGAATTATAACTTCCTCACCAAGTGCTTTGGTAATTCTTTCGTGAATTTGGTGATGACATGCGGAAGCATAATCACCAGCAAGATTCATTGCCAGCCAATACTCCATGCCCTCTTCACTTTGCATATCCAGCCATGCAAGATGACCTGCATGCCGCGGCAGCAAACATTTTTCACGAGCCAATGCAGTGTAATGCTTGGCAATGTATGCGCCCATAGCACGCGAACCTGAGTGTGAAAGCAAGGCCATGTAATTGCCTGCCTCCACACCAAAGTGATTATCTACTTCCAATTGTGCAATGCCAAATTCTACAAAGTGATTGCCGCTGCCGGAGGAACCAAGTTGTTGCCATGCTTTGTCTTTAAGCGGTTTTAGTATTTTCAACTCAGAAAATACATTGCGTTCAATTACTTCATGGTCTTTGGGATTTTCAAAAACTGATCTTCCAAAGCGTGTGTTTTCTATCAGCAATTTTTCCATAAAGCCTTCCTTACCGTGCATAAATTTTTCATTAGTTGGAAAAATGGATAAGCACATTCTGCAACCAATATCAACTCCTACGCCATAAGGAATTACCACATTGTCAGTAGCAAGCACACCACCTATGGGCAGGCCATAACCTTGGTGAGCATCTGGCATTAATGCCGCGCCTGCTGCCACAGGCAAGCGCACAGCGGTTTTCATTTGTTCCCAAGCACCATTTTCAATATGCTCTGCTCCAAACACACAGTAGTCAATTCCATTTTCTCTAAGTGGTATTTCTTTTTTCAGATCCTCATCACGCACAATTAGTTTATCTGAAATTTTGCCTAATACCTCATCATTTTCAAACAAGAGTGGATTTGCCAAAACATTTTTCAAAATGGAAAGTGCATCTTCTTTCGTATGAAATTTGTAATGGCGATTCATAACCTCCATTGCAAGACCAATCGCAGGGCCTTCTTCAAAGCCTATAGCGCGAATGTCTTTACCTGTTAATTTTAATTTTGCCATTTTTTATTTGGTTTTTTTATTTGGGCTAGGTTTATTCCTAGCCTTAGTGGATTGAGAAGGAGTCGAACCTTCACCACTGCATCTTCAATGCAGCGCTCTACCAGTTGAGTTATCAATCCATTTATTTTTTTTTTTCTGAAAGTGAATTTTTTAACAACAAAAAACCCGATTCTTTTTGGAATCGGGTTCTGCATTTAATTTCATTGCTATATGAAATTATTTAGGATCACTCTACGTGATAAAAATGCGGAACCCGATAGGTTATAAATCTATTTTGTGTGCGTTGTGAATATTTCATGATGTAATAGTTGTTTTATATAATTTAAAAAATTGGCAATAAAAAACCCCGGCTATGCCGAGGTGCTTTGTGCTGTATGCCATGACAATTAAGGCTTACAGAGCACCCCCGCGCTGTTGCTTTCAAACACAAATAGTGTGCGTGAAATGCTGTGGTTATATGTTATATATTTTTTCATTGCGGGTGCAAACATAAAATTACTTTTTCATTTTGCAAGAAATATTTTTTTTGAATCAAAAAACAATCACTTGAAATGACATCTCAAAGGCCCGTTATTACTGAGCGAAATGAAGGAATAAAAAAGTGTAAAATATTTTTAAAACCGACAGCGATTAATTAATGATCAGCATGTTCACATATTTAAATTCTTTGCCAACTATATGCAATGCATAAATACCTGCGGGTAAATTGTCACGAGTGAATTGAATACTGTTAGATGAATTACTATTTAATGAGCGCATTATTTTTCCATTCATGTCTATCACGGTGATAGAGGTATTAGCTAAATTTTCTGTAAAAGATATAGTGCATATATCATTCATAGGATTTGGATAAATAGAAATGGAACTATAAGACTCATTGGTAATACCAATGTAAACTACTGCCTGAGTATTGGTATTTTTAACGCAACCAAAGGGACCTGTTATTTGAGCATAGTAGTTGCCGTTGCTAGTAATGGTATAGGTTTGCAATGTAGCGCCTGGTATGGCCACTCCATTTTTAAACCATTGGTAACTATCGCCCAAAGTGGCTGTAAGTATGTTTTCATCTATGGTAAAATCCACCAGGAACAAAGCGCATGTGTAAATGGTATGCCATGTAGTATTTGTAACTATTGGTTCGTTGCTATCAAAATAAATGTAGGCGGTATTGTTTATTTCAGTGTTTCCTTGTAAGTCAGGGAATGGGCTAATTCTATATTTTATATAGCCATGACTTTCAGGTTCGTTGCTTATGCTATCTGGTAGCATAATATTTTGAAACAGGAATGTTACTTCATGAGTAATAGGATTGGTGGTGGTAATAACGCTGTGTGAATTACTCACTAATTGAAAGGTACATAGATCCAAATTAGAATCAAGAGTGTCGCGCAAAAGCACGTTGGTAGCGGGTGCGTTGCCGGTATTTTGAAAACGAATCAAATATTCTATTTCAGTATTGCCCAGTATATAATGATTTTCTGAAATGCCTATTGGCACACTTTGCTTATCATTTGGGTCGTATGCGCACGTAAGAGTTTTTATGGAAGCTGTGTTGCCTGTAGCTACTAATACATTATTGGCATATGCATTAGCTATAAATGATGTGGTGAGTTCTGCTCCTATATAGTCTGAAGAAGGGCTAAGCAAGGCAATGTTGAACGTGGTAGATCCTCCAGGCAATAAGTTATTTTTATGGAAGTAGTAAGTGTTATCTACAATAGAGTCTATAGGTGATATTTCATAAAAATTTGGGAGCAAGGGATCATATTCAAAAGCCAGACTAACATCGATTGTTTGATTACCTGGATTGGTGATGTGGAGGTAGTGATTAGTGTAATTGTCACAAGGATAACCAGCGGTCAAGGTGGTTATTTCAACACCAAGATCATATACAGGGGATTCTGCCGATACACCAAAGTTATTTGCAATGTTGGTTGTAAATTCTCCAAGCGAGATTTCCAAATCATTGTTAGTAGTTACAAAAGGAAAATTTTCATTGAGCAGCACTGATATTTGATAATACGCATATGGTAAGCTAACCAGCCACATACCTTCTTCATTGGTTGTAGCGGTAATGTAAGCCGGATAAAAAATAACGGTTTGGTCAGGTAGTGCAGTTTCGTTTGTATCCCAATTGCCGTTTTCATTTTCATCGTTAAATACATACCCAAATTGAGGAAACACACACGAGCCATCATCACATGTAGCGTTGTCGTCAGTAGCCATGCAACCGCATTGGCCAAAACAACACGATGCATCGTCCACCACTGCCGTGGCTTCATAGTTGCAAGCACTCGGGTCCATGCATCCGTCAAGTTCAAGATTGTTGCGAGAGGTAATCCAATATTGATTGGAATGACCAATCATAGTTAAATCTAAATCGCCATCGTTATTTATATCGCTTAGGCTTAGATTAGAAAAATTTACTGGCGATTCTATTTGGTGTTTTATGAATTGATCGGACCCCACATTTTCATACCATAACACATATTCATTCATTTGTATGGTAGTGACTCCAACAAATACATCTATGTCATTATCTAAATCAACATCACCAAAATGCACCCCACTATAAGGTGCATTATAAACTGCATTGGCAATAAAATGAAAAATAGGTGGTGTGATAGGATCATAGCTAGTACCGAAAACACCATTACCCTGATTTTCGCACCATTTGTGGGTGGTGCCGGCATGTATTAGCGCGTCCAAGTCCCCATCACTATCCATATCCGCAAGGTTGAGTGATTGTAGATTAGATATTTCGGGATAGTTTGATTGAATGTAATAACCACTATTTTCAAAAGCACCATTGCCAGTGCCATATAAAATGAGCCATGAGCCATCAGTGGTCAAATAATCAAGTAATCCATCATCATTAAAATCAAAAAATTGAGTGAATAGCGAACAACTATAATCTAATGCAATAGGATTTATGAAAATAGCATTGCCTGTATTTCTCATCCAATAGCTGTAATTATTGGGAGGTGCTGAATAGACCAAATCCTGCAATCCATCATTATCTAAATCGGCCAAATGAAAATGATAAATTGATTGGGTTTCAGTGGTGAGCCAATTAATGCTGCCAAAATTTCCTAGACCATCATTGGTATACCACCCAATGTTATAATCGAAGTTGGTATCTTGAAATTTACCCACAACATCAATATCTCCGTCATTATCTAAATCCTTAAGTTTAATATTTTCAAGCTCTATTGGGGCAGTACCAAAATCTACCAATACTGTTATTTGATTTGTAAATGCACCATTATTGTTATGCAGCCATATTAATTCACGCGAGTTGGAACCAAAGTTATTTCGCACCACAATAACATCATTATCGCCATCATTGTCTATATCCACATGATTTAGAAATGGTTCTACCCATGGCTCGTAACCGTTGTTGCCTGGCATATAGCCTATTAATACCTCATTGTCAAATTGAGGTGTTATTTGAGTGTTGCCAGTAATTGCAATAATGATAAGTAGGAGAGAGGCAATAAGTTTCATGGAATAGGATACGAAATTCAAATATACTATGCGTGCGCAGTTAAATACCAAGGGTTCTGTGAAATCTCAGTTTCTGGTGTGGTTTGATTTAAATTTTAGTTAGTGCAACTTTTTATACTAAAAATATATCTACTACTTTGCAACATGCAATTTTATTAATAGGAAAAATGTTTCGCAACCTTAAACTAGTCTTACTACTGCTTACAGTAGCTCCATATTGTGTGGCGCAGGAAATGCCCATTAACGGGGCAGATATTACCCAGTGCGGTGGGTTTTTAGTAGATGATGGATTAAGTTCATCTAATTATTCAAACAATCAAAACCAAACCATTACTATTTGTGCTCTGGCGCCTGAAACCATTGTTAACCTGTATTTTACTGTTAGTGCATTGGGCGATGGGGATTATTTGGAAATATTTGACGGTCCCAATGCAACATCCCCGCTAATAGGGACCTATTATACCACTGATCTTCAAACTACAGATATTACCTCTACAAATCCCAATGGTTGTTTAACCGTCCATTTTGTATCTGACGGAACTGTTACAGGAAATTTTGGTGCAGAAATTTCTTGTGGACCGCCATGCGAGAGGCCATTTTCGCAAATTAACACTAATCAAAATCCCTATCCTGTGCTTTTATGTCCGGGGGAGGAAATTACTTTTGATGGCAGTTCATCCATCTTTGCGGCAGGTGCGTCAATGCAAAGTTTTGAGTGGATTTTTGAAGATGGCACAACCAATACTACTAGCTGGCCTGCGGTTACACATTCCTTTACCGAACCAGGCGCTTACGAAGTGCAACTTATGCTAACCGATAACAATGATTGTACAAATAATAATTTGACCGACTATGTTTTATTGGTAAGCACTTATCCTGATTTTAGTTTGCTTTCGCCCAATTTTGAATTGTGCCAGGGAGGATTGGAATATCTTGGTGTAAATTATTT
>JANOXJ010000304.1:0-48058 GCA_031418455.1 Flavobacteriales bacterium
TAGTTGGGTTGTCCCATGCACTTGCACCACCATTGAGTATAAGCGTGGTGGCAGGATTTTCATTAGGGAAACTTACAATAGGCTCTATAGCTGTATCCATATCCTCATCAAAAGTGAATGATACTGCCCATGTTGCTGTGCCCAAATTAGCATCTGAAATGATAGATGATGTGGTATTGGCCGCTGCAACAGAAGGCTGCTTTGTATCAATATTGTATACATCTACAAATGAATTTAAGAATTGGGTGTTGCCGGCCAAGTCCTTGGCAGAAGAAGTTACAACATCTATATCCATAAGTTCGGCATCAAGATCTACCAAGTCATACATAGCTATGAAAGAGGTGTTGTCCACATTCCACATTCCAAAGGTCATTTGCAGACCTGCAGCTATAGCATCTTCGCTGGGGAACTCTATAGTTGGCATTACGCTGTTGTTCATTGTTTCGTCATAATTGATAGTAATGGTCAAAGCATCAGCACCGGCTGAAGCCTGGTTTAGATAAGTAACACTTACATCAGCAGTACCTGCTGGCTCTCTAGTATCTATGCTAAATACATTTTCATTGGTAGACATCGTCTGTACGTTGCCAGCTTCGTCTGTAGCGCTTTCTATCATTACACTTACCATTTGGAACTGATCATTGTTGTCCACAATATCAAACATGGCCGTATAGGTCATGTAGTCATTCCACACTCCTGAGTTAAATACCACAGAAGAACTTAACGCTTCGCTATAGCTAAATGTAGGAGTAGAAGTTGTATCCATTGCCTCATCAAACATAAAGGTAACAGATAGTTGGTCATTGCCTGCCGAAGCAGAATTGAACATGGTACCCACGGATTCAAATGAATTTACCGTTGGGTTGCGCGTATCAATTTTTACTACGCTGCTCAATGCAGGTAGAATTGTTTCGTTATCTAAGTCCATAGCTCCGCTTATTTTCCAAACTACGTTGTTCAGCTCTTCTTCCCAATCGTTTACCAGATAAGTAATCACATAAGTGTCAGCACTGGTCCACATACCATCCGCATTGCTGAGGGTTAGCGTGGTTGGGTTATCAAAATTGAAAGAAACAGTTGGGTCAATGGTTTGGTCCATTTCCTCGGTAAACATGATGGTAACGGTAAAGCTATTGCCGGCATCAGCATCTGTAATTAAGTTATCGCTTGCGCTAATTGAAGCCACGTGCGGAACGGTAGCATACATAAAAGTTTCTGCTTTTGTAAAAGCTTGTGGGCCTATGATGGCGCCATTCATACGACCAGGAATATCGTCTTGCGGTGGATGTAAGCCGCCAAATATGCGCGAAAGGCTGCATTGGTCTGATGCATCGCGGTACTTAGCCCATTGCAAGTGCACAGGCACTGTAGGGCCACTGTCAGCATAAAGCGAACCTGGATTGATTACATATTCTGACATTCCGCCAGGGAAATATTCATCGCCAGTTATTAAAGACATAACCTCAGCACCAGCTCTCGAGTACGTAGAGTGGCCGCTGTAAAAACCTGCAAAAGGCGGAGTAACAAAGGTAGCAACTTGATATGTCCACCACTCGCTTCCGCGTTTCCAGCCCACACCATCCTCACCAGTAGCAGGCGCAGGACCAAGCCAAGTGTATAATTTTATTTCACCTACATATTCATCATTGTCGCCAGCAAGTGGGTCGCCAACTTCTATTAATTCTATATATCCCGGCACAAGAGGAATACCTGCCGGATGATAATTAGGCAAATTCTCGTCAGAGCTTTGACCTAAATCGCACATGGCTCTGATGGCAAAAATTGGGCGGGTATAATCATAATATCCCTTAGCACCCCAGCATGCAATGGCGGCATCTAATATGGCACCACCCATAGCTAAGTAGCTTCTCACATCCCATTCCAAATCGGATAATAATTCGCCCTGTCCATTCCAAAGATTTTGTTGTAGTGGATGCTCATTTACATCATTCAATATTTTAAACCAATGTCCTGGTGGTGTTTCAGAAGCTGGTCCGTCTGCCCAATATTCTGAAAGCGCTCTGGTATAATCACCACGAGGTACTATTTGAGTTTCATATGGCAGGCCCGTAGCGGGATTTACATCATATCCCTCGCCATTGTCGCCCCCGTTCATAAGGTCATAAAATGTTTGAACCTCCGCAAAGTTGGTAGGGTATGATAGGACATTGCCCACTGAAGCTGGTGAGATGTCAATGGTAACATTATCGTCAGTAGTATGCATAGAATGCCAAATAGTATTCATTACATAACCCCACTTATACGGGTCTTCCATGCCAGTTTGGGTATCCATATCCAACATAGGTGGTGCGCCTGGATCCAGATATACATTCCAATCGTGACCATCGCGAGTGTGAACCGTTTTTTGAGCCTCTGTAAGGGCAAACGGTTTCACGTTGCCAAACTCATGTGTGAGCGCTGGTGCGTTGCAAGGAATAACTAAACAGGGTTCCGGAAAGCCAGGACCAGTACCTTGATCGCATGTAAGAGTTAGACACATAGGTTGCCAGCGATTGGGGTCGTAGCAGTTAGGATTGCCCATAAGTTGGGGCTGCAACTGGCCATTTACCGGTGTGTAGTATTGGTCAGCATAATTGGCTCCTTGATTAGAACCATCTTGCAAACCATAAAGCTGCATTTGTTGTGCTATATAGTTGCCAAGTTTAGCTGGGTCACCATCGCTATAGTCTGTGGATGTAACAGAGGTGCTAAAACCCAGTGCCGTCATTTTACTATTTAAGTAACCCTGCACAGTAGACACGTTGGCTGCGGGCACATTTACCGGAGCGGTGAGATATCTGTGAGTTAGATAACGGTACATGGCATAGCTAATAGCCTTTTCGCGGGCAGCCTGCACATCAGTAGGTATAGGTACACCATTAAAAGCTGCGCTGAAACCATTGAGCGTGTTGCCCAATAATACGGTTTGAGCATTGTCGTCATACACCGCCCAAGCATCCCACATTACTATGGCAGCGTGCGAAAGGTTGCGTGCCTGCACTGTTGGTCGCGCCCTGTCCTTACGTATGCAACTCAGTTGCACTTCGTTCCACTGATGAGCTATAGATTGTGCCGAAACAGTTTGATTGAAAACCACTATTGCAATCATTATGCAGATGGCTTTCAAATGTTTTTTAGTAAAAAAAACTTTCATGGTGAATTTGAATTGAATGAAAAAGTTATAGAAAAAAATTGAATGTCTGATGTTAAATTTTAAGCGAACGAATTTAAAACGAAAGAGCCTATCATTTTACACGTTAGTCTGTTAAATGATTTATTTTACAATTATAGTCTTTGTTTCCATGCCATGGTCGGTTATAAATTTTACTAAATAAGGCCCTGGCGCTAATTCTGACACATCCAATTTGGAAGTGCTGTAAGATTCCAGAACCACTCTGCCTGCTAAATCATAAATTAGAACATTAAACGATTGAACATAGGTTTGGGTTATATGAATAATATCATGTGCCGGATTTGGATAGAGTGTAAAATTATTTATTTCATTTAATTCATTAACGCTATCAAAAAGCACTGTGGCGGTATATAAAAAGGAGCAACCATTGGCATCAGTTACAGTGCATGTATAATCGCCCGGCAATAAATTTTCGGCAATACTATCTGTATCATTATTGCTCCATAAATAGGTGTATGGTGCTGTGCCACCAATGGGGGTAATAATTACTTCACCATCATTGAGCGAGCTAGCATTAAATACAACTCCATTGCTTGTCAATTCTGTTGGCTCTGATATTTCAAAGGTGACACTGGTTTGGCAATTATTATCGTCCCACACCATTGCCTGATGTGTGCCAGCGGCCAGGGCCAACGGATTAGCAGTGCCCCAATCAAATACATAATTGCCTGAACCGCCTGAAGCGGAAGCCATGGCCATGCCAGAGCTTTCGCCAAAACAAGCTACGTTGGACAATACTAACATTAGCATAAGCGAGTCAGGCTCGGTTATGCTGTAGGGCATCTCCAATGTGCAATTATTTGCATCCGTCACTAATGCAAGGTAATTACCCGCTGCAAGCGCCAAATTGTTTTGCCCTAGCCAATCAGTAGTGAGTGTTCCTGTTCCACCGTTTGCTATGAGAGTAGCACTGCCATTGTTTAATCCATTGCAACTTACAGGCTGAACAGAAAGATTAGCCTCCAAAGCATTTGGCTGTTCTATTACAATGGTGGCCGTGGCTATGCAATTATTCTCATCGGTTACAATCAACTCATACTCCCCCGCCACTAAAGCGTTTGGATTTTGGCCTTGCCAATCGAGAATTAAATTACCAGAACCACCTGTGGCTATAGCAGATGCCATACCATCACTCAATCCAAAACAGCTAACGTTGGAAGCCAGAGTTTGCACATCTATCGCTGAGGGTGCTAACAGTTCAATAGCTCCCGCAGTGCTGCAGTTATTGGCATTGGTAAGCACAAAAGTGTAATTACCCTCTGCCAAATTGTTTCTCTGAAAATTTTGATTTCCATCATTCCACAGTATTTCATCTTGTGGGCTGGTTGGGCTTATTAACACGCCACCATCTGCATTGTACGAACACGAGATAGATTGCAAATTGACCGCATATGTTGGTGCTGCAGAACTTCCAATTTCTATTTCATTATAAAAGGTGTAGCCTAAATCATTGGTCACGGTTACGCTATACAAACCTTCTTCAGCAACTTCAATAACTGATTCTGTGCTGCCTGTGCTCCATAACACACTGCTCCACAGCCCTACCTGAAGGGTTATGAAATCGCCTTCGCAAACTATACCATTGTTATCAGCCAATATGTTTACTATTGTTTGCTCGCCTTCCACTGCTTGTATCCACTGACCTGCAGGCACTTCAAAATACTTTTCTACCAAACCTCGGGGCCATGTAATAATGAGCGAGTCTATAGCGGTAGCTGCGCCCATGCTTAGAAGCAAGTGCTGAGAGTTTTGCGACAAATAGTTTTCTCCACCATGGGTATATCGCATGTATTTGTTGCCCTCTATGTAATATTCTACCAAAGTGCCAATGGCATCTTTGTTACTAAAGGTGCCTTGAAGGCTAAGCGTAGCAGCATTATTTCCCTGCAATTGATTTTGCATTAGCTGGCAAAGCGAGTCGCCTGCTGCACCTACAATTAAATCATAATATCCGTCTTGATCAAAATCTCCCTTTGCCGATGCATAAGTGAAACTAAAATCTGAATCAAATTCGGGAAAAGACAAATTGGAAAAAGTGCCATTGCCGTTATTGGTAAACAATACGTCCTCATTTGACAAGGCTGTTGCAGTGGTTACGTGCAAGTCTTCATCCAAATCATTATCATAATCTATCCAGTTAGCTCCCCAGCAATAACTGCCCACCGCAATACCCAAAGCAACGCCTGATGGTGTAAAAAACATATTGCCATCATTCACAAAAAGCTCATTGCCTTGAGCATTGTTAGATATATAAATATCCCAATCGCCATCGGTATCAAAGTCGCTTATGCTTGCGCTCATGCTATACATATTGCTACCTTCTAAATTAGAAAGTGAGGTGAAATTGGTGAAGGTGCCATCACCATCATTGAGGTACAAATCATTGCCCTGACCTAAATCATTTTCCACAAACAAATCCGGCCAGCCATCATTATTGAAATCGTGCCAGATGCTTTGCAAAGTAGGACGCACGCCATTGTCTACACCAGCGGCTACAGCTACATCGGTAAAAGTGCCATTGCCATTGTTGTGCAGTAAAAAATTCCTTATGTTGTTACTAGTATTGAAAGTGCACAAGTACACATCTAGCCAACCATCCTTGTCATAGTCTGCCCAACTTTGACCATAGATATGCACACCCAATGTAGCCGGCAGATTGAGGCTGGCACTTACATCGGTAAAAATCCAGTTGCCATCATTGCGATATAACTTAGTGCCTGAGCTACGTTTGGTCCACATAAAATCTGCGTCACCATCATTATCATAATCCACCCAAAACGGTTGCGTGCCGGCAGTGGTTATGGGAAATAACGCCTTTCTTTGAAACCCTGTACCGCTCAAGTTGCGCCAAATGGCAAGAGAATCGGTAGTGGTTGGGAAAGTGATATCGTCCCAGCCATCTTTGTCTATATCATAAAAACTAATGCCCATACCACTGGATGGGTATACCATGTTTAGCTTGCTTACTCCATACTGCAACGACACATCTGAAAATACCTGTGCTATGCTATTGAGAGTGAAAAATGATAAGAAAACTATAAGATGGAATCGCATTATTTGCTTTAATTATTTATTCTAAAATATGGCTACAATTTATGGTTAATTGATGTCCAATTATTGGCACGGAAAAACAGCCATGCTATGGCTTTACATTTTAACTCTGAATGGACGTCTTAGGTTGCTTTTTAGCTTAATTATTATGCGCTCTTGGATACATTAGAGCCATTTCTATTCATTAATTGAAAAATGTAATAGAAAAGCAAAACTGCAAAGCCGCTAAAGAAGAAAATTTTTGCCAGCAATCGGGTGCTATCGTCAAGGAAAAATTCGCCCAGCATCCATGTGGAATTAGCACAAATCCAGGCGGTAACTGCTATGTTATGCGCTAACTCCGAATAGTCCTGACGCATGCGCCATGTAAAATAAATAGACACCAATAATGTAGGCACAATCATAATCATACCTGCTATTTTATAATTGCTGATCCAGCAATAATCTTTTATAAGCCAAAGTACAATGTGAAGATTTTCTATTTTTCTAAATGTGGTTGGCATTTGATTTCGTAGCTACTTAAGTTTGAATTTTATCTGGTCGTTGGTGTGCTCCATTTCTATAAGCTCCCACCTTACAAAACGCGCAAGCAATTTAATCATAATGTTGCGCGGTATGCGGGTCATCTTTACTAATTGACTTAATGTAAGCAACTGATGTGCTTCTAAACTATTGAATATTTTTTTCTCCTTTTCAGTATGAAAATAGCGTTGTGGCCTATCTGTTTCTTCGCCCCTCCACACCTCCAGCTGCACTGCATTAGCGGGCAAATTCTGATCATTCTTTCTTATATAAGCCTTGTACTTGCCATCAGCATCTATTAGGTAATGCGGTAATTGGTCTGATGGTTCTATGATTACTTCCAGCACATATCTGTTATCTGTTTTCCAAAGTTGGGTGGTAAAGTACACCTTTGGTTTGCAGTACATTTTGGCCGCGGCCTCAAGCATGTGTATTTCTTCTTCGGGTTTTACTCCCACCACTGCGCCATTGTCTTTTACCCCAATAAGAAGTGTGCCCCCATCAGTATTGGCAAATGCACATAAGGTAATGGCAATCTTGCGCGAATCATTTACAGCATATTTAAAATCTTGCTGCTGATGTTCACCTTCTGCTATTTTCTTTTCTATGTATGGCATTAGCGCAAATAAAAGTTAGATTCCTGCATCCTTGTTCATTTAATGCACCTGATTTATTTTTTTTGATTCAAATTTATGAGGTACTATTGAAGCATGAAGTGGGAAATACCTGGCACATGGAGCCACATGCTAAAGGACGAAATGGAAAAGCCATACTTTCTGCAATTAGAAAATTTTGTGGATGAGGCTTATAAAAGCAGCACATGCTACCCTCCCATAAGCGAAATATTCTCTGCCTTCCGCCATTGCGCATTTGATAATGTGAGGGTGGTATTTATAGGTCAGGATCCCTACCACGGACCAATGCAGGCTAATGGCCTTTGTTTTTCGGTAAAGGATGAAATTAGAATTCCACCATCATTAAAAAACATATTCAAGGAGCTGCAGAGCGATTTAGGCAAGCCAATACCCACCACTGGCAATTTGGAAAATTGGGCCAAGCAAGGCGTACTACTTTTGAATACTACACTTACTGTGCGCGAAGGTGCCGCTGGTTCTCATCAGAAAAAGGGATGGGAAACTTTTACAAATGCTGTAATAAAAATGGTGAGCGAAAAAAAACAGCATGTAGTATTTATACTCTGGGGAAATTTTGCACAGCAAAAAACCTCATTGATTGATTCCAACAAACATTTGATTTTGACAAGCGCACATCCCTCGCCCCTTTCTGCCTATCATGGTTTTTTTGGGTGCAAGCACTTTTCGCTGTGCAATAGTTATTTAAACCAACACCATCTGGCTCCTATAGTTTGGTAGAGATTAAACACCAATGAAGCTGCATAAACTTAATGAGAAAGAGCTTAAAAGAAAACGAAAAATCAAACTGCTGTGCCGCTTTTGTCCAATAACATTTCCAACACAATTATTCTTTGCGCCTCCAGCTTAAAATAAATTTTATAATTAAGCACCGAAGCCTGTCTTATATGCCCATTTACATGTGGCAATTCCATTTTTTTAGACCCCTGTGTAGGGTGATGATGGATTAAATGCAGCTTATGGAAAATGCGTGCACGCAATTTTTCAGCAGATAATAATGATACTTCCTGCACTTGTTGAATCATACGTTGCAATGATTCTGATGCATGAGGAGTGAAATAAAAATCGTGCGAATTCATGTGGCTAAAAGTAATTGTAAAATTTACACACCCTACTTAAAATCTGTTAGCAATATTAACCACACTTTTGGTGTTTGGAGTACTTTGCACACCCAACCACACTATGTCTGATAGCGCCCAACATAACGCCCAACAAAAAGCAATTGACCAATTGCGCAAGCACAACATTACTGATGTTATATCGCTATCACAGAAACTCCTAAGTGGCGACCGCAGCGCTTTGTCGCAAGCCATAACGCTGGTAGAAAGCACCAGCGAGTTACACAAAAATCTGGCATCGCAAATATTAAATAACTGCTTGCCGCATAGCGGACGTAGCTTAAGAGTTGGCATAACAGGAGTACCGGGTGTAGGCAAAAGCACCTTTATAGAAGCGCTTGGGCAAGTGCTCCTAAGCCACGGAAAAAAAGTGGCTGTGCTGGCCATAGACCCCAGCAGCAGCATAAGCAAAGGAAGTATTTTGGGTGACAAAACCCGCATGGAATGGCTCTCACAGCAGCAAAATGCATTTATCAGACCTTCGCCTTCAGCACTTACGCTAGGTGGTGTGGCGCGCAAAACAAGAGAAACAATAGTGCTATGCGAAGCCGCAGGATTTGATGTAATACTTATAGAAACTGTAGGTGTAGGACAAAGCGAAACTGCAGTGCATGACATGACAGATTTCTTTTTGCTGCTTATGCTTGCAGGTGCAGGCGACCAACTGCAAGGCATAAAACGAGGTATTATAGAAATGTGTGATGGCATGCTCATAACCAAAGCGGATGGTGACAACGGTAAAAATGCCCAACGCGCAGGTGCCGAATATTTGTCGGCACTCCACTTATTTCCGCCCACTGCCAACGGCTGGATACCCAAGGTGCAAACGTGCTCAGCAATAGAAAAAACAGGAGTTTCCGAAGCATGGAATATGATACAGGAACATGCCACCTGGATGATAGAACGCAACCTGTTTGAAGCTAAAAGAATGCAGCAGGACGAAGAATGGCTGCAAGCTGCCATTGAAGAAAACTTAACCAATAGTTTTTTCTGCAATGCAGAAAACAAAGTGAAAATTGCTCAAGCGCAGCAACTGGTGCACGAAAAAAAACTAACTCCATTTGCCGCTGCGCATTGGGTATTGGGCCAACAATAAGCTCAATGTCAATTTGCTATTCTAAAATATTTTGAACCCAACAGTGATGCCAATACGCATGCCTAGCCCCCACCTTGTGGCAGCGCGCGATTCTATAAGCGGATGCGAATAAGTATTATCCGATTTGTAATCGGTACTGTTGTTTGAGTAAATAGAATACTTAGGCCCAAAACCAAAATACATATCGCATGCAAAGCCAGGCTTGGTGGTCATAATACCGTAATTTATAAACAACTCTATTTGCTTTTCTATAGGATTAAACACTGCCTTTTCTGCCAGAAAAATACTATTAGCATCATACACATCTGTAACCATTGGTTCAAAAGTTTTGCTTCTGTAGCGAGCTAATAATCCAACATAAGAAACCGTGGGATCATCATTAGTATAATATTTTAAAGCATAATGGGCATTGTATCCATCCCACCTCACATCATAGCCATCCGTATTTATTTCACTCTTAGATAAATCAGACATTAGGTCGCGATTTTTGTTTATGATTTCATAATAAAACTCATGGGCCATTTTGCGTCCCACTATATCCATGCACACTCCAAAATCCCTATGTCCTTTAACGGTGGATAGCATTGGAAAAACATCGGCCCCAATGTATATGCCTGGGTTGACGCTGTATGAATTGGTATATCTTCTGTTATTACGCTTCGCTTCCTTGTCTGCCTTTTCCTGGATTTTTTGCTTCGCATTTTCGCACTCATCTGCCTTCGATTTAAAAAATTTAGCCTGCGCGTTGTTGTCCAACCACAAATAATATTCTGCAAGTTTTTGATGACCGGAGCAATCATCAGCCGCAAGTTTTATTGAAAGCTTATTGGCAATATCAGCTCCCCATATTTTATCTGATTTGGCTTGCGCAACTGATCCCATTTCCCACAAAAAATTCACATCATCATATCCTGTATCATATAACTTCTTTTGCAAATAGTCGGCATTATCATTATCGCCCATTCTTCTGTAAATTGGATACGCTGTTTGGTAAAATGATGGCCCAATCTTTTCCTTATTATTAGATGTATAAGCTGCCTCAATGGCGGCAGGCTGATTAGCATTCCACACGTTATTTTTGTTCAGCCAATCGCGGTCGGCTGTACTTAAACCTTCATACGTGCTTAGCAACTGATTGCTCAATGTCAGCATTTCTGCATCGTATTGCTTTTGTTGCTTCTTATAGTCTAATAGCAATCCCACAAAAAAAGCCTTTTCAGAAATAATTGTTTTTGATTCTATGGCTTTTCTTATATCTGCAGTGGCCTGGGGCATACTAAGCTTATACTCACACTCTGCCATTAGGCCATAGAAGTATTCCTTTTCAGGCAAAAAAGCCTTGTCATATTCATAGTAACGATTGTTGCCTTTATAACTGAAACTTATTGGGAAATAACTTGAAGAAAATCCTTCTACAATGGACCTTACAGGCAATAAAATTTGATATGCATCCCACAGTGATTTTTTTCCAGCATAGGCGGCCAAAGTATTAACTGTAATCAACTTAATCATTTTTGCCAAAGCCACCTCCTGATCATTGCCATAGAGCATTATCCAATCCAGGTCCTCCTGTAAGTCATTATAAATTTGTTGTTGTTCTGTTTCAAAACTCGCATCATCCAGCAACGGTTCATCTTCCAAAATAAATTGCATAAATGTGTTTAAGGTACTGTTAGAAAGTGCGGTTATTTCCGCGCTTGATACTGCCACGGTTATATTCAAATATTCAGGACAATTTTTTAAGCATTGCACCGATTTATTAATAAAAATTTTCTGACCATTAAGAGTTACTTCCGCGCTATCATTATTAAAAGATGTGGCAGATTCAAATTGAAAGGGTATTGCTACTTTTCCTTGCTCGTTCAAATAACCCCACTTCTCATTTTTGCTAATGTTTATAAGGCCTTCCTTTAAACTGGTTTGCTTAAATCTACCCGTATTGAAACCATCAAAAATGTCATCGATTGGCGAGTATTCCGCATTGTCGAATATGCAAGGAGCTATTACAACACCGGCAGAATTAGCAAGACCCATATAACCACCTTCAGGGAATTCAAATAATTCGTCCATAGACGAACCTTGAAATAATCTGTAAACTCCGCTAGAGAATTCGATATGCGAATAATTAAAAGGCAAAATAACTTTTCCGCTCAAATCAATTAATCCATATCCGCAATAAGTTGACTGCTCTTCGCATTTTTCAGCTATTACATTTTTGTTTGCATCTACTTCCAAAGTTTCAAATTCAAACGGTATAATAACAGCACCAGTTTTATCTATTACACCTGCGTAACCATCCTTGGACACTACTGCGTAATTGTCTGAAAAATTATATCCAAAATCCAGTGCGCCAAATAGGTCGGCCCATTCACTATCGGTAGATGCTCCATCAAACTGCAACGGGATTACCATCTTACCTTTATTATTTATAAAACCCCACAATCCTTTTTTACACACAGCAGCAAGTCCACTGGAAAAACTATTGGCATTGTCGTATTCAAATTCCGTAATCTTATTGCCCAGTTGATCAAAAAATCCGTATTTACCATTTATATCTTCGGCTAAATAGATTGCTTCAGCCGGGTAGCTAATAATCTTATATGCGAGCGGAATCACTAATTCATTTTTTGTATTAATAACTCCATACAAATCATTTTTTTTAACTAGCGCCAACCCATCCGTGAAATACTGAGCTTCTTCATAGTAAGGTAATATATGCCATGAATTAGCATTGTCTTTGTAGCCCATCAGTCCTGTAGATTCATCCTTTTTAGGAATCAAGTCTTGAGCTGCGCAGGTTAGTATAACCAGCGGCAGGCAAAGGGTGAGTATGTATTTCATCGCTTCGAATTTTAATTTGAGGTATACAAAGATTGCGACTGACTCAAAGATATAATATACGGTATCTACCTCATTTTAAGAATTTATGGACGTAGGTGAATTTTAAGTATTTGCCCAGGTTTCAATTGCTCTCCGCAATTGTTCCACTTCATAATTTGCTCAGGCGTTACACCTTTATACTTTTTAGCTATCATCCAAAGCGAATCACCCTTTTTCACTTTGTAATTCTCCACTGTTTTCTGCGGTGCATCATCCGGTGCCTTATTTACACTGCTGCTTTGCAATTTTTTTTCTTCTACATTTTCGGCCTTCGACTTAGTTGCTATTTGCTCCTTATTCTTTATTATTAATTGCTGACCTATGTGCAATTTATCACTCATCAAATGATTCCATGATTTTATTTTGCGCACTGTGGTATGGTGCTTATCGGCTATGGAGCCTAACGATTCACCTTTCTTTACTTTATGGTAGTACCACTCCTTTTCGTTAACTGTATTGCTAATTGCGTCTGCTTCTGCAGGCTGCCATTTGGCCACAGAGTCTTTCAGCACTATGTACTTTGCAGCCTCTGCTTTGGTAAGGGTAAAGGGAATTTTTCTATAGCTTGCTTCAATAGTTTTGCCTGTGTACACCGGATTTCGCATTTGCAAATCAGAAAGACTGCTCCCTAAAACTTCTGCTAAGCCTTTTATTCTAATATTATCAGTAAAAAAAATGCTTTCATGCTGTCCAAAAATGTCGAAATAATTATTCAATTGATTATCGATCCGACATGATTCTATGACGCTTTTGGTATAGGCCATAAACTTGAAAAAGGATTGAGATGAATCTGCAAGCGAATCGCCCTTTTGCTGAAGCAGTGAATTTACATATGGCGCACCAGACCTATAGGCATCTATCATTAATGCATAATCATTGTCGTAGGATATAGACAAATGCACCATGTATTTCAAAGCAGCATCTGTAGTAAAATCAGCCCCCAGGCGCTCATCTACAAGTGTGTCCACACGCAAGTGATACTTTCTGGCGGTTAAATAATCCAGTGCCCACATTCCGCTACGACCGTCTTTAGCTACATAGTTAGTGTTAAGGCCTGAGAGCAAAAGCGGCAAGTACATTAGGTCCTTAAGCAAACCAAACGACTCTACTTTTTTTCTAAAAAGTGGGAAATACAAATCGCAAAGCGATGCCAAAACAATTAGCCGTTTACAGTCATGATTTGGAAAAAGTATCTGAGAGTAATTTTCCTTTTCCTGTGGGCTGAGATAAATAGAATGACCAAAGAGTAACAAGCTATCTTTTGTTGGAAGCACCCACCTTGGTTTGCTCTCATCGCATATAAAGTGATTTGGATTAACGTTTTGGAGCTCCTTGCACATCCATTGTTGAGTGGCCTTTTCAAAAATATATTCTTGCTCCTTGGGCACTAATGCTTGCCCACTTGTGCATGTTGTTGTTATGAAACAAGCAGCAAAGAAGAATATATGAATGAAAAAACGCATTGATTCAAAGATTGCAATGCTTAGCGCATAAAGCGCTTTGAAACTCAATTATTTTTCAACCAAAAGGAATGGATGAACAGCTATAAGAAAATAATGGCAAGTATGATGAAAAGAACTATCATCATGATGTAATACCAAAAGTCAACAAACCAAGGCATGTATTTTTTAAAATCTTCTTTCCAGTTGCTCATTCTTTTGCAATTACAGAAAACATTATCTAGCCGCTTACAACAGTACCGGTGAAAATCTTAAAGTTGTAAAATAAATAGGTTAATTGTAGAATTCGAGGACTTAAACAAATTCATTCAAAGAAATAAAAAATCATTAATGGGTAAGCAAATAGGCGCTTATAATGGTAACTGCCACAAGCAACCACCTCTTCTTTTTCAAATGCATATAATTAGTAAATAAGGTTTCAATTATTAAATTAGGATGCCACAAATCTGCGGTATTACTTTATATCCTTATTCCCATGTGCACCATAGTTATCACTACCATCTAGTGAATTATGTTATTGTCATTTAAACAATTATTGGTTGAAATCTCTATATATTAAATCGTTAAACTGAAATAAAAGAAAATTACTTAGCTTTAATTTAAACCTTATTTCATTGCACTTTCTCACTCATCAAATTGGCCGCATATTATTCGCATTTCCATTTTTAGGATTTGGTATCTCCCACCTAATGCGAGGTTCAGATATGTCTGCCATACTGCCTTCTTGGCTGCCCGGTAACGAAACCATATACGTATTTGCAACAGGCATTCTTCAAATACTGGCTGCCATTGCTATTATAATAAAAAAGTATGATTACCAAGCTGCCTTAGGCCTTGCCGCTCTAACGATATTAATTGTATTAATTGTTCATGTGCCGGCCTACTCTAATGGCCCCACAGGCCAAATAGTAATGGCCAATGCCCTTAAAGATATAGCGCTTGCAGGTGCAGCGCTCCTGTATGCAGGAACAAGGATGAAGTAGAATTTTTTATTGTTTCATTGTTTTTTGGTTAATGGAAAAGGCCACTCCTAAATGGGTGGTTTTTTCTTTTTTTGGTAATAGTTAACGTTTCAGCGCCCCATAATTTTTACATATTCAATTTTCTCTCACTAGTTTTGTCATCCTTTATTATTAAAATTAGAATTATACCGTCATGGGCTTAAATATTGGAATGTGGATTATTGGAATTGTTTTTGCCGGTATCGGTTGGTTGGTGCAGTCACAATTAAAAAAGAAATTTGCACATTATTCTAAAACACAATTATTAAAAGGCCTTTCCGGCCGCGAGATTGCAGAAAAAATGCTGCGCGACAATGGCATTCTGGACGTTAAGGTAGTGAGTGTAAATGGACAACTAACAGACCATTACAATCCACTAACTAAAACGGTAAATCTGAGCAATGATGTATACCATGGACGCAGCACTGCCAGTGCTGCTGTGGCAGCCCACGAGTGTGGCCATGCTGTGCAGCACGCTACATCGTATGCTATGCTAGGGCTGCGCTCTAAAATAGTACCTGTGGTAAATATTGCCAGCACTGTTATGCCATGGCTACTCATGTTTGGAGTAATGCTCCTTAGCAGAGTACCCGGCCTGCTGCTCATTGCAATTTTAGCCCAGGCTATTATTACTGCATTCACATTAATTACTCTGCCTGTGGAATTTGACGCCAGCCGCAGGGCACTGGTATGGCTGGAAGGCAATGGAGTAACAATAGAACAGGAACACGAAGAAGCCAAAGACGCACTAAAATGGGCTGCACTTACTTATGTGGTAAGCGCCTTGGCAGCTGTAACTCAGCTCATTTTTCTCATTATGCGCTATAGCAATAACAGACGCTAATAAATTAATTGGCCCAAGCCTTGCATTTGCCAAGCTTATGAAATACCCATAAGTATATGAAAACTGTTATTCTCTACAAGCTCAACTTACACATCATTTTACTCATTGCCATTGTATTGGTAAGCTGTAGCCAAGGCAAACGGCTTATGAAAGATGGTGCTGCTTTGGAAAATGGCGGCCTGCGCCAAGAAGCTTATACAAAGTATGAAGCGGCTTATTATGATTATAACTACGCTCTTGGCATGGTGGGAATGAAAAGAATTTCTCAATCCATACTGGATTCAAAATTTGCCAATGCGCAAATGATGTGCATGAGCGAAAATTTTGATGCAGCCCTAACCGCCTTCGAAGACGCTATTGCATATAAAAATCAAATGGTGCATTTAGAACTTAACGCCCCGTTGAATGCATATGAAAACTACTCGCAATGCAAGCAAAACTATATAGATAAACTATATGCCGAGGCAGAGCAATTGGTATTGACAGAGCAATACACTAAGGCTCAGAACCACATTTCCAGAATACTTTCAATAGACAGAAACAACCAGAAAGCTGAATATTTGGACATACTATGTAATGTATTACCAAATTACAATGCGGGCAAAAAGGCCATGGAACTGGGATTATGGAGAGAAGGATATGTACACTTTGATGAGGTGTGCAAATCTGATGCGGGTTTTAAAGATGCAATAACCTTGAGGGCAGAATGCTTAAAACGCGGGGCCTTTGCTGTTGCTTATAAATTAAAAGACAACAAAAGCACGGCCAATACTGTAGAGGAAGCTCTTGCAACAGCCATTAAAAGCAACTTGCTTAAATCTCAAAATCCATTTCTGGAATTATTAGAACGCGATGATTTAGATATAGTCATTCGGGAACAACAAATTTCTCTTTCGCCAGAGTTTGACTCAGAAAATTCTAATTCGCTTGGCCAATTAAAACTTGCCAAATACATATTGTCTGGTGAAATCGTTTATTTTAAAAGTGAATTGTTACCAACCACTTCCATGACATGCGACTGCGGTAGCAAGCTCGGCATCTATTCTGACAAGGTAGACTGCTATGAAGTGCGCCAAAAAAGAACCCTCAACGTATCATACAAATACCAGCTTATTGATGCTGTTTCAGGTAAGCTTTACCTCTCAGATGTTGTGTCGTTTGAAACCGAAGACAACTCGTTGAAATACGAATACGAGATAAAGAAAAAATTTAGTATCACCTCACCTACCCTTACCAAAGATCACGATGTGAACTTGAGCGGATTAAAAAACACCACACCTGATATACTACTTACTGAGCAAGACCTGCTGCTAAAAATGTATGCTGAAATTTCATACAAGGTGGCCAAAGCCATGGAAAAATTCAGCCCGTGATTTCACCTTTTAAGGCATGGTATACTTGGTCTATTTGAGGAAGTATGAGCTGTTTGCCATCATTATTTATAACATAATCAGCATACGGTAATCGCTCCTCATCGGTCATTTGACTTGCCATTCGTTTCTTTATTTCTTCAGTTGTTATGCCCCCTCGCTTCATTATTCTGGCCAGCCGCACATCCATGGGCGCTGTCACCACTATTATTTCCGCACAATCTTTATAAGAACCATTCTCTATTAATATGGCGGCTTCTCTTAATACTATTGCCCCGGCTTGTTCCGATAGCCAGTTCTTAAATTTTCGGGCCACATAGGGGTGCACTAACTCGTTTAGCTTTTTTAAATTTTCAGGTTCATTAAATGCCCTGGCAGCTAATGCTTGTTTATTTATTTTACCATGAAGTATTACCTCTTTCCCAAATATTGTCTTCACCTTTTCTAACACCTCCGGAAATTCTTCATACACTTTTTTTGCTTCATCGTCTGCATGAAAAACGGGCACGCCAAAAGCTTTAAAAACTTCGCATACAGTCGATTTCCCGCTGCCTATCCCTCCGGTTATGCCTACTATTTTCATGATAAGAACCTATTATTATTCGATAAAACGTAACTTTTAATGGACAACAAATGTAGAAGGTTGTTAAGACTAAAACCCTTTCTTTGCAACCTAACATATTCATATCCCTATTACTTATGAGCCACCTTATAGCTCCTAGTGTTTTGTCGGCAGATTTTGCAAACCTGCAGAAAGACATCGAAATGATAAATTCGTCTGATGCAGACTGGTTTCATGTAGATGTTATGGACGGTGTTTTTGTCCCCAATATTTCCTTTGGCATGCCTGTAATTAAGAGCATTGCAAAACACGCCACCAAACCGCTGGACGTGCATCTAATGATTGTAGACCCCGATAGATATATAAAAGCCTTTAAAGAGTGTGGTGCAAATATTCTTACTGTGCATTACGAAGCATGTACACACTTGCATAGAACTATACAAGCCATAAAAGCCGAAGGCATGCAGGCAGGTGTAGCCATAAATCCGCATACACCAGTAGCCGCATTAAGCGAAGTAATTGCAGATTTAGACCTGGTACTTATTATGAGTGTAAACCCTGGCTTTGGCGGACAAACTTTTATAGAAAATACTTATAACAAACTAAAACAAATAACAGCATTAAAACAGGCTACTAATAGTAGTTGCCTGGTAGAAGTGGATGGCGGTGTTAGTGATAACAACGCCAGTAAACTTGTGAGCAATGGAGCCAACGTGCTTGTGGCAGGCAATTTCGTTTTTGCCCACCCGCAACCGCATAAGGCCATCCAGATGCTCAAGTAGCTTTTCCTACCTTAATTATTTATTGTCAGAGTTAGTGTATGCGAATAATTTTTTCGCATGACTTGGTTTTTGATTTTTTCAAATGCATGTTTTTCTGAAATAAGAAATCAGATAAGTGTGCCTTTGTGAATATAACTGAACAAACTGAAGATGCCCGCTACAAAGCGCCTAGAAGCGCTGTGTGGATGGTGTTCTTAAGTAATTGTGTTTTTTTTTGTAGTACCTAACCCAACTTTAAATGACAAAGCTTTACACGCTGTGCAATTCTTGGTGCAATGCTGTGAATTCAAATTTTTTGAATTTCCTTATCATTACATCAATCACACTAACTGCTAACTTGCAATCGCAAGCGCAATGCAACAATATTACCAATGGTGGTACTATATGTTGCAATCAAACTGCCACGGGTCCTTACGATCCCGCTCAAATAAATAATTCCGTTACACCCTCTGGTGGTAGCGGAAATATTGAGTATTTGTGGATAGCCAAAAATGCCAGCTCCGGCTGGAACTGGACCAACCTTTATCAAGGTAGCAATGACTGCTATGATCCGCCTTCAATTTGCGAAACTACCATCTACAGGCGATGTTCGCGCAGAGAGGGTTGCTCAAGTTGGGCTGGCGAAAGCAATGACATAACAGTCACCATTACCGGTGGTTGTTCTCCTTGTCAAACTTATGCCGGAAGCCCTTCGCTAAGCAGCAGAGTTAGCAGCGGAATTGTTGCACTCTATACTTTCCAAAATGGCACAGGAAGTACCGTTGCAGACGTGTCGGGTGTTGGCACACCTATGAACTTAACCATTCAAAATCCTGCTAATGTTACATGGCTACCTACATCAGGTTTGTCCATCAACACAGCTACTACTATTAAAACAACCACTGCAGCTACTAAGCTGCATTCCGCGCTTACAGCCAGTGGCAATGTTTCTTTAGAAGCATGGATAAAGCCAACAAACACAAGTCAAAATGGTCCTGCCAGAATTATGACCATGTCATCTTCATCTACCGTAAGAAACTTTACAGTAGGACAAGATGCTGATAATTATATAGCACGACTGCGCACTACAAGTGGTGGCGACAATAATGGATTGCCACAATTGGTTTCTCCCGATAATGCCGTAAGTGCCGATTTTACACAACACGTTGTATACACGCGTAATACTTCCGGCCAGGAAAAATTATATATCAATGGTGTGCTCGTTTCATCGGCCACCAAGGGTGGCAACTTTTCCAACTGGGTAAATACTATGAGTTTTGCCTTAGGAAATGAATTGAGCAATGACAGACCATGGCTTGGTAAATTCTTCTTAGTGGCTGTGTATAGCCAAGAATTAGATCTGGCTGAAGTAACACAAAACTATAACGCAGCCTACCCGAGCTATTGCTCAGAAACGTGTGATGCAGCTATTACAAATTTAATTTTTCAAAATACTACTAGTAACTCGCAGCATGGCATTATAGCCAATGGCGGCAGTTATATAACAACTACATTGCCTGCCAACTGGAACATAGAAGCTCTTACAAGTGGCTCAAATGTTGGTAGTGTAAAGTTTACCATTTCTGGCGATTACTCAGCCACTAACATTCAAAACTCCGCGCCTTTCAGAACACCTGATGATAACACACCACTAAATCTAGGGCCAGGAACTTATACTGTAAAAGCCGAAGTATTTAAACTTGACAATGCTACCGGCATCAAGTGTGGAGAATCTACAGTAACATTTACAATACTGCCATCTACCACTTGTGTGCAAGTGCAACAAACGTGTGAAATAACGCAAGCCAACGACCACTCTGTGTGGATTTCTGACGGACTTAAAACTGCGCTTGGACTATCCAGCAACAACTTTGTTCAAGTAACACCTGGTATACTTACACTATATAGTGATGGTACTTTAAAAGTACAGGGTCAGGTAAAGAACGTATCAAATGCCTCTAAGAAATTCAATTACGTTTCTTACTTTAGATATAAGCGCAACTGGGCTAACTGGAGTAGCATACCACATCCCAGCACTCCAAGTGGATATAGAGAAGCCAAGCTGGATGCCGGAACAAGTGTTACTATAACAAATGAATATTTGAATTGGGACTATTATGAAATGGACCCAACTAAGCCAAATACTATAACTGGTATAGAAGGTTTGGCTGGTCTTAACCTTACTGTATCGCACAGGCCAAGCGACTTGCGTTATGCAGCCCAATATGGTACCAAGGGTAGTTTGCAAAGCGAAGGTTTAGGATTTTCTGCATGGATTGATGTGACTGGTACTTATAATTCCACTTCAATCAATAGTTCAGGCGATTACAATTTTGACCTAAATAACTGTGTGAATGGATCTGCTTTTGCAGCCACTGCCACTACTGTTCAGCCTACTTGCACATCATCATGTGGTGGTAGTATAGCCATAAATGCCACAGGTGGCTTAGGCAACTATACTTATGCATGGAGTAATGGTGCTACTACGGCCACTATTAGTTCACTTTGTGCGGGCAACTATTCTTGCACTGTTACTAGTGGCAACTGCACGCAAGTTGTCAATGTTGTCATAGCTATTTCAGGACCATGTTGCAACAACGTAACTTCTGGAGGAACCATAGCTGCTAACCAAACTGGCTGCGGCACTTTTGATCCAGCTATGTTAACTAGCACAGCTGACCCAAGTGGTGGCACCGGTACTTTAGAAATAATTTGGATTAAGAAATCTGCAGCCAACGGATGGGTGTATGAGACTATTGTTGGTGCCAACGGCCCTACATATGATCCTCCAGCTATTACTGAAACCACCATTTACAGAAGATGTGCCAGAAGAGTTGGTTGCACAGATTATGTAGGAGAGAGTAATGAGATTACTATTGGTGTAACGCCATGCGATTATGATGGTGAAATATGCTTTAACGGCATAGGTAATCCTGTGGGAGCTGAGGTACAGTTCCATGTAGATTATGATGTAAACCCCACTCTGGGAACAGTTAAAATCAGAACATCGCTTTCTAAAAATTTCGTGGATAATACATATGGTGCCAATGCTGTGGGCTGGAACAATGGTCACACGTTTTCCAACCTCACCGGCAGCGACCACTTGCAACTTTCATTGTATGATGCAAATAATATTAAGAAATTAGAATTTAAACTTGACTACCTTACTGCAAGTGCAGCAGGCCCTAGCGGTTACGACTGTTTGGGTGTAACAGGTGGCGAAGGTCAAATGATGGTGGGTAGTGCTACTAATGTATTATCAGCTACTACATCGCTCGACCAGAATTTTAATACATACGGTTATGTATTAACATCTACATCGCCTGCTACTGATGCTAACTACACACCAAATGCTACATCACCAAACTGGATTTATGATGTGTGGTATGAAGTAACGGTGAGGTTAGATGCATTTGGTGCAGCCGGATTTGGTACTGTAGATATTTCTGGTGTGCACGCAAGCCCATCTAAAACAGGTAACAATACCGAACTAGTAGATCCAGGACCTTGCGCATGCGATGCTATATGCCCAACAGATGTAACAGTAGAATGTGGCAGCCCAATTACACCCGATGTAACTGGCGCACCAACTTCTGATTGCAACGCTCAGTGGACTTATACAGATGAGGTGTGTCCTTATGCTTTTGAGCCTACTCCAAACGAAGGTCAAGTTTGTTTTGAAGGACTAGAAGACCAAAGCATAGGAGCACAAGCAAGGTATTTAATAAACTATACCGACAACGGCAACGGAACATTAACTGTGCGAACTACATTCTCTAAAAACTTTGTAGACAACACTTATGGTACAAATGTAATTGGCTGGCCCAATGGACACACGTTTGGTAACCTTACGGGTAGCGACCATTTGCGCCTCTCATTATATGATGCTGCCAATACTAAAAAACTTGAGTTCAAACTGGACTATCTCACCGCTACCAACACATCACCTACCGGTTATGATTGTCTTGGTGTAACTGGCGGAGATGGACAAATGATTATAGGCAGTGCATCAAGCATTTTGTCTGCCACCAGCTCACTCGACCAAAACTTCAATACCTATGGTTATGTGCTTACAACTAATTCACCAGCTTCTGACAATTCCTACACTCCTAACGCCTCTTATCCTAATTGGATATACGAAGTGTGGTATGAGGTAACAGTAAGTCTTGCTGCATTTGGTCCTAACGGTTTTGGTAGTATAGGACTGGCGGGTATTCATGCCAGCCCTTCTAAAACCGGAAGCAACACCGAACTGGTACAGGTAACTGATTGTCCACTGCCGTGCAATGGTCATGTTAGTTCGCCATGCGAATCTATTATTGTAAGACATTGGACTTCGCCACAAGCAGCAGATGCTTGCGATCAAATAATAACTGTAGTGGATACCACTGCACCAGTTGCAAATCTTGATCCTGCAGATGTATCTATACAATGCAACGAGGCTATGCCTGAAGTGCCTAATGTTACATTCACAGATTGCCATGCTGTAACCAGCACATATTTACAATCGGAAACTACAAATGCTAATGGCTCTATTACTTATACAAGAGTATGGACCGGAAATGATGGATGTGGTCATTCAACTACTGTAAATCAAATAATAACTCGTCAGCCATGCAATGCCGAACTTGGCAATTACGTGTGGTATGATAGCAACATAAATGGTGTGCAGGACACAAATGAAAACGGAGTGTCTGGTGTAACAGTATCGTTGTATAACTGTACTAATACTTTTATTACTTCAACTACTACTAATGCCAGCGGTATATATCTATTCACCGGATTAGTGCCTGGTCAAAGTTATTATGTACAGTTCAGCAATCTGCCTGCAACATATGTTTTCACAGCAGCTAACAGCGGTTCAAATGAGGCATTGGATTCTGATGCTGCTATTAACAATGGACAAACTGCTTGTGTAACACTTGCTGCCAATCAATCATATCTTGATTTAGATGCCGGTATTACCACTTGCTCTGTACCGCAAATTAGCGGCTCTGCAGAACCATTGGATGTAACCATTCAGTGCACTGAACAACGACCAGCAGCGCCAATATTAAACTTTTACGACCCAATATATGGTAGCCTTGTTGCAACATATACTGAAGTATTCCAAAACGACAATTGTCTTGGAAGATATTATAGAACATGGGTAGTAACTAATCCGTGCGGAACTACTACTACCATAGACCAAATAGTAGATATTATAGACAACATACCGCCAGTGCTTATGGGTGTGCCTACAAGCAACTCTATAGAGTGCGGACAGCCAGTGGCCGATGCAGTTGTTAGCGCAACTGACAATTGTTCTACTAATCTTATTATAGGTATGTCTGCCACCACTGTAGAAAACAATTGTGGCAGAGCATTAATAAGAACGTGGACAGTAACTGACGAATGTGGCAACACTACTTCAGCCTCACAAACCACCACTATGATTGATACCACTGCGCCTACATTAATAGGATTGCCTGTAAGTGCCACTGTAGCGTGCGGAGCATTGCCTCAATTAAGCGCATTCAATGTATCTGCGCAAGACAATTGCGATACCAATGTGGAAACAATTGTAGACGTTGCTGAAGGTGGCAGCGGATGCAGTCTTACACGCACATTCACATGGTCGGCTACTGATGCTTGTGGCAACACAGCTATGGAGTCTCGCACATTTACTACATCAGATAATGTGGCGCCAACTCTTATCAATTTGCCAAATAGCACAACTGTTGCATGCAATGCATTGCCAACACCTGGCATGTATAGCGTTACTGCAAATGACAATTGTGATACCAACGTTTCTGTTTCAACCAGCTTTGCAGATAGCAATGAAGGTTGCCAAACTGTGCGCACCATAACATGGACTGCTACTGATGATTGTGGCAATACCGCAACTGAATCGCGTACGTTTACAACACAAGACACTGTTGCCCCTGTTTTAATAGGAGTGCCGGCTAACGCTACTATACTCTGCGGACAATCAGCTCCAGCTGCTAACGTAATAGCATCTGACAACTGCACAGAAAATGTAGAAGTAGTAATGAGTGTTACCAATATCCCAACACCATGCGGATATACTATACTCAGAACCTGGACAGCTACTGATGATTGTGGAAATATTACAACAGCATCGCAAGAGTTAACTACTGTAGACACAACTCCTCCGGTAATAACTGCTCCGGCCAACACTACTGTAGAATGCACCAACATACCTGAACCTGAGCAGCTCATTGCTACGGACAATTGTAATGGTAACGTAACTGTAACAAGTGAAGATGTAATAGACCAATTGGACAATTGCGAATACAATATCATTCGTACTTACACAGCTACTGATGGCTGCGGTAATAGTGCCAGCGCTATTCAAACCATTACTGTTTCTGACCAAACAAATCCTGAGTTTGTAAATATTCCGGAAAACATTACGGTGCAATGCAACAGCATACCGAGTGCAATAGCGGTAATGGCTACAGACAATTGTGACAATGATGTACAGATAACTTTCGAAGAATACTTAGGCAGCGGATGCCCATACACTATCACGCGCACATGGTATGCCGTGGACAACTGTGGCAACAGCAATTCAATATCGCAAATAATAACAGTGATAGACAATGAAGCACCAGTGCTTATGGGTGTGCCTGAAAACACTACTCAAAACTGTGGCACTGTTGCACAAAATGTTGTGGTATTTGCTACTGACAATTGTGATAATAACGTGACAGTGAATATGACTGCCACCACTGAAATGAATGCTTGTGGTTCGGTATTTATAAGAACATGGACTGCAACTGACGATTGTGGCAATACAGCCTCTGCTTCGCAACAAGTGGACTTTATAGATTCATTGTCGCCAGTAGTTACTGTGTCGGTGCCTGCACAATTAAGTTTTGAGTGCAATCAAACCATACCATTGAACGAACCAAAGTTTGAAGACAATTGTGATGACATGCTTACACTGACATATGCGGCTGATACCAACTATACTTCACAGTGTGGTTATGACATCATTCGTTCATGGATGGCTACAGACAATTGCGGAAACTCAACTTCCGTTTATCAAACCATTCACGTTACTGATGCAACACCACCAGTATTGCTTAATGTGCCAGCCAATGCAAGTGTGGAGTGCAGCAATATACCAGCTGCAGCTAATGTGACAGCCTCTGACAATTGTGCAACTAATATGGTAGTTAGTTATAATGAAACTACCACTACAGGCTGCCCTTACACTATAAACAGAACATGGTCTACTACAGATAATTGTGGAAACACAACTACACAAACACAAACCATAACTGTGGTGGACACTACTGCTCCTGCGCTAATAGGTGTGCCTGCAAATACCACTGTAGAATGCAATGCAATAAGCGAGCCTCCTGTAGTGACAGCTGCTGACAATTGTGACCAAAACATAGTTGTAACATTCAACCAAACTACCAATCAAGGTAGCGGTTGCCAATACACTATTGTGCGCACATGGTCAGCTACGGATAACTGTAACAATACCACTACACAATCGCAATCCATAACAGTTAATGACACCACACCTCCTGTACTTGCAGGTGTGCCGCAAAACATAACTGTAGAGTGCAATAACATTCCAGAAGTGGCTGTAGTGACCGCTTCAGATTTGTGTGATGATGATGTGCCTGTGACGATCAACCAGACTATGACTGGTGGTTGTCCAAACATAATAACACGCACATGGACTGCCGTGGACAATTGCGGCAATCAAACCATGCTATCGCAAACAATTACTTGTGTGGACACAGTGGCTCCGGCATTTGAAAGCACACCGGAAAACTTAACGGTGCAATGCAACCAAATACCAGCTGCAGCCGCTATGATAGCGAATGATGTATGTGATGACCAAGTGGAAATTATATATAACCAAACTATAGATACAGGATGCCCATACAGCATTACTCGCACTTGGACTGCTATAGATAATTGTGGCAACCAAACCATACATGCGCAAGTAATTTCAGTAATAGACAATGAATACCCTGTGCTAGTGGGTGTACCTGATAATGCTACTATATCTTGCGGACAACCTATACCAGATGGAAGCGTATTTGCAACAGACAACTGCACGCAAGACCTAAACATAGGCCTTACAGTAGAAACTGTAAACAATGATTGTGGTTCGGTAATGACACGCGTGTGGACAGTAACCGACAACTGTGGCAATACAACTACGGCTATACAGACTATAACTACTATAGATGTTACTCCTCCTGTGTTGAATGGAGTGCCTGCAAACAGCACTGTAAACTGCAACAACATTCCTCCAGCACCTATTGTAACTGCCATGGATGATTGTTCGGGAATGCTAATGCCAACTCTTGTTGAAACAATAAGCAATGGTTGCCCATACACCATTACACGCACATGGACAGCTACTGATGCTTGTGGCAATACAGCATCCAGTTCGCAAATAATAACGGTGAACGACAACGAAGCGCCAACACTTAGCGGTGTGCCTGCTAACCAAACGGTAGAATGTTCTGCTATACCAGCTATAGCAAATGTAACTGCGGCTGACCAGTGCGATACTAGTTTGGAAATACTGTATGATGAGCATGAGGTGGTTGTAAACAACTGTTCTTATCAAATCATTCGCACATGGAGTGTGGCTGATGCGTGCGGCAACCAAACCACACAATCGCAAACACTTACTGTAGTAGATACTACTAACCCAACAGTAGTAACCGCACCGCAAGCCAATATGACCGTGCAATGCAATGGTGACTTAACAGTAACAGCTCCAACATTTGATGACAACTGCGATGAAGACTTGAGCATAGAATTCATAAGTGGTATTAGCAACACTACCAATTGTTCTTATGACATAGAGCGCACTTGGGTAGCTACTGACAATTGTGGCAACTCTATAACTGTATCGCAAACGGTGCATGTAGTAGATAACACCGCACCAGTACTTGCAGGCATACCAGCCGAAACCACTGCAGAGTGCAACAACATACCTGCACCAGCCTTGGTAAGTGCTACAGACAATTGCGATACTACTTTAAATGTAGTGTTTAGCGAAACCACTGTGCCTAACACTTGTGGCAGCACCATTACACGCACTTGGACCGTGGCCGATGATTGTGGCAACACAAGCAATGCTTCTCAAATAATACACGTAGTGGATAACAACAACCCACAAATAATAGTGGACCCAGAAGATGCCAGCTACGAATGCAGCGATGCTCTGCCTAACATAACTCCAGTGTTTACTGATGACTGCGATACTGACCTCACCATAGTTCCTACTTCGGAAATGGAAGAATTAGAGTGTGGCTACATATTGCACAAATCATGGACAGCTACTGACAATTGTGGAAATAGCGCTGTGGTTTATCAAGACATTACTATTTCTGATAATACAGCACCTACCTTATTAGGTGTGCCTATTAGCTACGAAGTAGAATGTACTGACATACCTGTGGCACCTATGGTAATTGCACAAGACAATTGTGATAGCGATATAGAAGTAATATTTAGCGAAACACAAACTACAGGTTGCCAATACACCATTACACGCACCTGGTATGCACAAGACAGATGTGGCAATGAAGTAACTGCTGAGCAAATAATTTATGTAGTGGACAACACAAGCCCTGTTATAAATGCTCCAGCTAGTATGACTGCAGAATGCAGCAACATACCGCAAGCACCTACATTGACAGCTACTGACAATTGCGATAGCGATGTGCAAGTAGAGTACAGCCAATCTCAAGCAGAATTGGAAAACTGTACTTATACAATCACACGCACATGGGTGGCTACAGATGATTGTAACAACCAAAGCACAGCTGTGCAGGTAATAACTGTAGTAGACACCACTGCTCCGGTATTTGCAACTGCAGTAACCGACCAAACTGTGCAGTGCGATGCCGTGCCGGCAGCTGCTAACGTTACAGCTACTGACAACTGTTCTGATGTAACTGTAACTATGGAAGAGTCAGCCACTGATGATTGCTCTTACACCATTACACGCTTATGGACAGCTACCGATGCTTGTGGCAATACTGCTGCGCTTACACAACATTTATATGTAGTAGATGAGGTAGCTCCTGTGTTTGCTTCATTCCCAGAAGACCAAACTATAAGCTGCACTAATGGTACACCTCCTGTGGTGAGTGCAACAGCTACTGACAATTGTGACAACAATGTGGTAATAACCACCAACGACATGATTGTGAATGCTGCATGCGGATATCAAATTAAGCGCACATACATTGCTACTGACAATTGTGGCAATGCTGTAACTGGTGTGCAAATGATAACTGTGATAGACGAAACACCTCCATTGGTATTCAATGTGCCTGATGACATAACTGTAGGTTGCAATGCTCCTATACCAGGTTATTCTAGCGCTGTAACAGCACAAGACAATTGCGATAGCTCACCTACTATAACGGTGAACGATATAATTGTGCAACAGGAATGTGGCTATCTGATAAAGCGCTTCTACAATGCTACCGATGACTGTGGCAACCAAGGTGCCGGCTTGCAAATGATAACTGTGATAGACGAAACGGCTCCGCAGTTTACTTCATTGCCTGCTGATGTTACGGTGAATTGTGGCAGCATACCTAATCCTGCAGAGCTTGCAGCTACCGACCTTTGCGACAACTCATTGGAATACACTTATAGCGAGTCTGTAATTTCAGTAGGATGTCCGCAACAAATAAAACGTATATGGACTGCCACCGACAATTGCGGCAACACAGCCACTGCTGTGCAGGTAATAACGGTAATAGACAATGATGCACCAGTATTTGACGACTACGAAGTGTTTATGCAAATACCTTGCGACCAGGTAGCTGAGTTTATGCTAACTGCTACCGATGGTTGTGACAATGATGTGGAGGTAACTGTGATAAACGAGCTATTGTTCTCAGGTTCATGCTATGGCACATTGCAACGCACTTACGAAGCTACTGACGAGTGTGGCAATGTAACCACTGCTATGCAACTGCTAGACATAATAGACCCAACAGCTCCTGTGTTGCACAACATACCTGCTGAAACGTATGTGCTATGCGGTGGTGCCGTGCCATCTGTTCCTAATAACATATATGCTACTGACAACTGTAGTCAGGATATGGAAATTACATTTACTGAAGTGCAATCAGGTACCTTCTGTCCTTACAACATTATAAGAACATGGACAGTAACTGACCTTTGTGGCAACACAACTGAGGCAACACAAATAATACACTTTACAGTAGATGTGGCTCCTGTGGTTATGCTTACAGCCTTCCCAAATCCATCTACCAGTGGACAAATAAGAGTAATGTTTAGCGTGCCACAAGATGAGGAAGTAAGCGCTATAGTGTTTGATGCACTTGGCAGACAAACTCAGGTATTGCTACAAGGCACTGCTACAGGTGGCACCTTGTACGACTGGACTCTGAACACCAATAACATAGGCACAGGCACTTACACATTGCGTGTAATGGTGGGTGACGACATGTACATAGAGCGCTTTATCTTATTAGATAATTGATGAACTAACACCTTAAACAACTTAGGCAACTAAAGTTTTAAAGTTGAACTTAAAAACCCTTCTGTTTTATAAAAAAATAAAACAGAAGGGTTTTCTTTTGCAATAAGAAATCATATTTGCACCTATGACAAAAGAAGAAAAAATAAAAAACTTTAATCCCAACAATGCAGGATTAAAAGACAGCAATATTTTCGGATTGCCTTTTACATGCGATGAAGCCGATGTGGTGCTTATACCTGTGCCTTGGGAAGTAACCGTAAGTTATGGCGCAGGAGCAAGCGAAGGACCTACACACATTTTAGAAACCAGTGCGCAGGTAGACTTATACCATCAGGAATTTCCTACACTATGGAAGGCAGGTATAGCCATGGCCGATGTGCCTGAGGAAATGCTGCTGCGCAGTGCCGATTTAAAACAATTGGCCCAACTAATAATAGAAAAATGGGAAGATGGCGTGGATGTGGAAAATGATGCTGAGAGTCAGGAAATACAAAACAAAATAAATGACGCTTGCGAAAAAATGAACGAGTGGGTAGAACAGCAAACTACCTATTGGCTAGAAAAAGGAAAATGTGTAGGCCTTGTAGGTGGCGACCACAGCACACCCCTTGGCTACTTCCGTGCGCAGGCAAAAAGGCACGAAGCATTTGGCATACTACACATAGATGCACATATGGACTTGCGCATAGCATATGAAGGTTTTGAATACTCGCATGCATCTATTATGTATAATGCACTGGCACTACCGCAGCTTACTAAACTGGTACAAGTAGCAGTGCGCGACTATTGCGAGGAGGAAGTGCAAGTAGCTACCGACAATAAAAACCGTGTTCACTTTTTCTCCAATGCTGATTTACAAAAAAATGCCTTTGAAGGAAAAAACTGGAAACAGCAATGCGAAGAAATAATAGCATTGCTGCCCGACAAAGTGCATATAAGTTTTGATATAGATGGCCTAGACCCTACCCTATGCCCCAACACAGGCACACCAGTACCGGGAGGTTTGCGCTTTGAACAAGCCACTTATTTACTATCTGCATTAAAACATTCAGGCAAAAAAATAATAGGCTTCGATTTAGTGGAAGTAGCACCGGGTGATGATGATTGGAATGGCAATGTGGGAAGTAGGTTGTTGTTTCATATGTGTGGGGTGTTGTTAACCTAAAATACTTTTTTTCAAAAATATCCACCACAAAAAAAACCGCCTCTGAAATCTCTTTCAAAGGCGGTTTAATTTTATACTCAATACTCTGTACTATATACTCAGTACCTATTTAAGCATTCACAGAATTCATATTGTCCAACACATTCATTACTTCCTTTACTGCTTTAGCTGAGCTGGCAAGCAATGCTTTTTCTGCATCGTTCAATTTTAATTCTATTATTTTTTCAATACCATTTTTGCCAAGTACCACCGGCACACCTAGGTAAATGTCTTTTAGACCATACTCGCCTTGTAGCCATGCACACACAGGGAATATCCGCTTTTGGTCGCGCACTATGGCCTCTACCATTTGGGCTGCGGCTGCACCTGGTGCATACCATGCAGAGGTGCCTAGTAAGTTTACTATTTCGCCACCACCTGTTTTGGTGCGTTCTACTATGGCGTTTAGTTTTTCTTCTGATATAAGTTCGGTAACTGGTATGCCGCCCACTGTGGTGTAGCGTGGTAGTGGCACCATGGTATCGCCATGGCCACCCATTAGCACTGCTTGTATATCTTTAGGCGAGCAGTTAAGCTCAGTAGCCAAAAATGCGCGGTAGCGGGCTGTGTCCAATATACCAGCCATACCAAATACCTTGCTGCTGTCTACTTTGGCAGTGAGGAATGCGCAGTAGGTCATTACATCCAGCGGATTGCTTACTACTATAATTTTTGCATTGGGCGAATACTTCACCACATTTTCAGTAACAGACTTTACTATACCAGCATTGGTAGCTATCAAATCATCGCGGCTCATGCCGGGCTTGCGTGGCAGGCCACTGGTTATTACCACCACATCTGAGTCAGCAGTTTTGCTGTAATCATCTGTGCTGCCTGTGGTGCGCGTGTCGTATAGATTTATAGGGGCCGTTTGCCATATATCCAACGCCTTGCCTTCAGCAAAGTTGGGCTTTATGTCCACTAGCACTACTTCGTTGGCTATCTCACGTGTGGCCAAAACATCTGCACAGGTTGCGCCTACATTGCCTGCACCTACTACGGTTACTTTCATTTTTTCTAATTATAAATTTATTGGTGTCCTTTTTTTTTTAATAAATCAATACCTCTGCCGAGCCATTATTTATGTGGCAAATGTATCAGGCAATTTGTGCTATACAAGTTTCGTTACTAACATCCTTTTTACAATAAAAAGTACCTGATATGCACAACCCTTGTTGCCAACTTTTTTGCCCCACCTGCATATGGCACGCAAGCTGGCCCCATCTTTGCCTTGCATAAGTACCTTATTTGATATAAACGCCACCAAGAAATAGTATGAAGCTCAAATTTATATTACCTCTTTTTATCCTTATAACCCATTTTGCCGCTGCTCAGCAGCCTGGCACTGTATGGCCCAAAGGCAAGCCTGGTGTAGATTTTAACCTTAAGAACATACGTGGGCAAAAAGAAGGTTTGTGGATAAGAACCCACCAGGGGTCTTCCAACATTTTTTCACGCGGCACTTATAAGGCCGATGTGCCTGTGGGCACTTGGGAAAAATATTACCCTACCGGTGAGTTGCAAAGCATACAAGTGCTATTGCCGGCCGATTCTGTAAACACTACTACCTACCACCCCGATGGCAAAACAGTGATGGCCCAAGGCCTTTTTGTAAAAAGAAAAATGGAAGGCCGCTGGAAAATGTACACACCAAGTGGCGCCTTAAAAAGCGATGAAATTTACCAAGACTCGCTTCTAAATGGACTTTGCAAATACTACTACGACAATGGCAAAATGCTAAAAACGGAAGTGTATAAAAACAACGAAAAACAAGGTCCTTTTACCGAATATTTTGAAAATGGAAAAAAACGCGCTGAGGGCACTTATTTCTTTGGCGAAAAAGATGGCGACTACAAAGCCTGGTTTGACAATGGCGTGCTGGAAAGCGAAGGCAAATTTGTAAAAGGCGCCATGGATGGTGTTTGGTATTTTTATAATAATGACGGCACTGTAAAGGTGGCCATGGTGTACAAACTGGGTGTGGAAACCAAGCGCAAATATCAAAACGGAACCATAAAGGAAAGCTACGACAGTGGAGTGCCCAAGAGCGAGTACACTTATGAAGACGGCAAAAAAGACGGCCCTTTTGCAGAGTGGTACGACAAGGGGGAATATGTGCTGGTAGAGCCAGACGACCCTGAATTGAAAAAAATTGGTTATCAAAAACTGGAGCTAAAAGGCACCCAATTAAAAATGCAGGGCGACTACCATGAGGACAAGCTAATGGGCGATGTTATTTATTATTTTGAAGATGGTCGCATAGAAAAAATAGAAGAATGGAATGATGGTGTGCTCATACTTACCAAACAAGCTGCAAAACCCTAATTAGGTTTCTTTTTGCGGATTATGTTATTTTTTTTCTTGGTTGAAATATCTGACCTACGTCAGTTTTTGCTTAACTTCGTGTTTCAGAAATAAGAAGTTACCTCCCCTTGTAGTGCGTTTTGTAAGATTTATCATACCACTTTTTGCTATAGTTCTGTTGGCTGCGTGCAAGCCAAAGGAGCAAGATTTGTCTAACATAGAACTGGGCTACGACTACTTCCCTAACCGCACAGACTCTTATATAGTATATGCCGTAGACTCCACACATTACGGCATTACAGAAGAAACCTTCTCTTACCAGATAAAAGAAGTAATGAGCGAAACCTTTGTGGACGACACAGGCCAGCCAGCAGTGCGCGTGGAGCGCTACCAGCGCCACTACGCCAGCCAGCCATGGATACTTGTAGATGTGTGGGTGCAAAAAAGAACCTCTACCACCGCAGAGCGAATGGAAGAAAATGTGAGGTTTATAAAAATGGAATTCCCCGTGGCAGAAGGCGGCACTTGGCAAGGTAACTCTTACAACACTTTGGGCAACTGGCAATACAAATACGAAAACGTTGGCCTACCAGCCGATATAGGTGAGCTAGAATTTGACAAAGCCCTAAAAGTAAATCAGCGCTACAATGTGAATTTGGTTCAAAACCAAATAGCCTATGAGATATATGCATACAACATTGGGCTTGTCTATCGCCAATTTACCGATGTGGAATATCAGAACGGCACCCCATCGGGTGTGGATGTGCGCTACAGAGCTATTTCATATAGCAACTAGCAATTCTCTGTAAACGTCCTTAGAAAAAATCTTTATGCAGAAGAACAATATCGGCTTAAGGGGTAACTTCCTTTTATTAAAATTTCGTAAATCAAAATCCTCTTCTAAAATCTAAATATTGCCCCTTTCCTTTTGTTGAATCGTAAGTAGCAAAATAATCCTAGTAAGGCAATCAGAAAATGTAGTTTGGTTCATACTACTTCAAATTGATTGAAATATTAATCATGACTCTTGCCAAAAGTCTTATCACAAACTTCTCTTCCCGCTTGCCCCTATGGGGTTGGGAAGAGTCAGTGATGGGACATGAACCTTACATAAGAAATGAAATTTTTACGGTATTAAGAATTCAATCTTTTCGCAAACTCATTCTTTGTTTTAAAAATGATGAATTAGCTTAGCACCATATATGAAGTGTTTTATCTCTCTTTTAATAGTATGTGCTGCAAGCAGCCTGTATGCTCAAACATCACCTGGCAAGTATTGGGTACGGTTTACTGACAAAAGCAATTCCTCATATTCTCTTTCCAATCCTTCTGCTTTTCTTTCGCCTAAGTGTGTAGCGAGGCGCCAACAATTCAACCTTGGCTTCGACCAAAAAGACATTCCTGTAAATGAAGATTATATAAATCAGGTATTGGCCACCGGCACTTGCACGTTGCATAACAAAAGCAAATGGTTCAATGCCATTACTATTGCTACTGATGACACCACACTTATAGAAAGCATAGCGCTACTCCCCTTTGTGGCGGAGGTAAAATCGGTGCACGTGCACCAACACAATGAGCAAAAAGTGGAAAAAATAGTGGATGTGGTACTCACAAAAAAATCTACAGCAACAGTAGAAATTACTGATAACACTCAATCAGAATTATATGGCCCCAGCTTTAGACAAATAGAAATGCTGAACGGACACTTGCTGCACCAACTAGGCTATAACGGAGCAGGTGTAGACATAGCAGTGCTGGATGCAGGCTGGAACAGGGCTGATATTCTGCCTGCTTTTGATGCGTTGCGCAGCAGCAACCGCATTGTGCTTTCCAAAGATTTTGTTTTTCCGGAAACCACCAATGTGTTTAACTCAAACAGCCATGGCACTTTTGTGTTAAGCCTTATGGCAGGGCATATAGCAGATTCGCTTTTGGGCACTGCACCGGCAGCCAATTACTATTTGTTTCGCACAGAAAATCCATTTTCAGAATACATAACTGAAGAAGACAATTGGGTAGCTGCGGCAGAATTGTGCGATAGCCTGGGTATAGATATTATAAACAGTAGCCTTGGCTATTCGCTCTTTGACGACAGTACCATGAACCACAGTTATGCAGATATGGATGGCAACACCACACGATGCAGCATAGCCGCAGACATTGCTGCACAAAAAGGAATATTGGTAGTGAACAGCGCAGGCAATAGTGGCGATGACCCATGGCATTATATAACAGCACCCAGCGATGGCGACAGTGTGCTTTGCGTAGGTGCCACACGGGCCGATGGCACTCATGCCTTCTTTAGCAGCTTTGGCCCCAGCAGCGATGGTCAGGTAAAACCTAATGTAAGCGCCATGGGTTTTGCATGTGTTATAGCAGATATGGATAGCACCATTCGCACGGGCAATGGCACCTCCTTTAGTTCGCCCATCACTGCAGGCATGGCGGCTTGTCTTAAGCAAGCATTTCCCAATAAAAATAATATGCAACTGTTGCGAGCCATAGAACAAAGCGCTCATTTATACAACACACCAAACGACAGTTTGGGATACGGCATACCCGATTTTTGGAAAGCATTTTTAATACTACAAGGCAACACTATGCCCACAGCAGGCGACCTTAATGCAACGGTATTTCCTAACCCCTGCACAGATTATTTGAATGTAGTAATAGCAGATGAAAACGCCTGCAATGTGCAGTATACTATTTATGACACTGCTGGTCAAAAAGTGTATGAAAACACAGGCTTTGTGCAATCAGACATAGTAGGTGTGTTGCAGCTTAACCAAGCTATTAAAACGCTATCGAATGGTGTTTACATTTTAAAACTAAATGCAGATAGCAAGCAAACGATTCTTCGTTTTGAAGTGCACAAGCAATAAGATTTTTCTGCACATTAATTTTTTATTGCGCGCAACACTTTTACTTCCTTCTTTTCATTCAGAATATGAATAAAGTAAACTCCTTGAGCCCAGTCTTGCGTTACCATTGCAATACTTTTACCATTAGTAGTGCCCGATTGAATTAACTGACCCATGGCAGAATAAACATTGTAGCTGCAAGCATCAGGACATTTCAAATTTAATTCAGCACTAAAAGGAACCGGATATACATTGGCTATTAACTCGCCATTTTCACTTTCCACATCCGTTGCAATTTGTTGGTACACTCGCACATAATCCACTTGCATAGTAGCCGGAAAAACTGCTGAGCTTGTGGGATTGCCCGGCCAATTGCCACCTACAGCCACATTGAGCAACAAAAAAAATGGTTTCTGAAATATTGGCAAACTATTATTGGATGAAGAAAAAGTGAATTCGTAATAGCTAACACCATCAACAAAAAAACGAATACTCTGCTCATCCCATACTACACCATAAATATGAAAATCTGTAACATCTACAGCAAACGGATCGCCTGAATAAACATGACCATTATTGTTCCAATGCACAGTGCCATGCGTCACCGGTTCTTCATTTACATGTTCCATTACATCTATTTCGCCACACTGAGGCCAGCTCACATTTTCAATATTGGCACCCAACATCCAAAATGCCGGCCACAACCCCTGTCCTATAGGTAGTTTCAATCGGGCTTCTACTTTACCATACTGAAATTCCATTTTGTTGTTGGTAATAATTCTTGCAGAGGTGTAGTTGCTGCTGCCAAAATTTTCTTGACGCGCCACTATGTTCAGTTTACCATCTACCAGCGATACATTGTTTGCATTAGCGGTGTAATACTGCAACTCGTTATTACCCCAGCCACCACCACCTATTTCAGCTGTCCAATCATCTGTGTTTAGTTCTGTTCCAGAAAATTCGTCAGACCATATCAAGGTCCACTCTGTATTAGTTTGAGCAGTAAGTTGAGCAGACACTAAAATCCCCAAAACCAATAGCGCACTCTTATAAATCGTCTTAGTCTTTTTCATCATTTTTCAATAATAAATTTCGTTATGAAATTATTCTTTTCGCTGCTCATATGAAGGTAATAAACACCTGCCTCAAGGGCGCGCACATCCAGTATTTGGCTATTGCGCATGGCGCTAGTACTATTTAATACCTCACGGCCATATGTATCATAGATTATTATGCTTGTTGCCTCTGCATTGGGCATATCTACAGTTATATATTCCTGTGCCGGATTTGGGAACAAGGTCCATTCAGCAGTGGTATTAGAAAGCACATTGGTTGCGCAGTTTTGGCAAGACTGCCAGCACACCTGCGGCAAGGTGGTGGCCTCGCTCACCACTACTACTCTATGGTAATTATTATTCGCCATCACTATACACACATCATCTTGCATTTGCTCTGCTGTAGCTCCTGAATTTAGCGTGTAGTAAAATTCATATACTCCCGGTATTAGCATAAGCGTATCAGAAAAAATTCCGTTGCCCAAATCTGACATAGGTTCGCAATAGGAGCAGTAGTTATTGAAACTTGCGCTAATACCTGCATTGGTTGGCATAAGTGCTGTGGCATCCATATTAAAAACTACTTGCACTGGGGTAGGCTCTACGCAAGCCGTGCATTCTTGCCAGCATACTACCGGTATTATCAGCGTTCCATTCACTTGCACATATCTGTTAGTAAAACCTCCGGTAGTAAGCGTACACGCTGTTCCGGGCAACAACACCTCAGCGCCTTGCCAGTTGTCGTAAGAAAATTTGTATTCGTAAAATCCCGTGGTAAGCTGCACAGTTACCTCCCACACATTGTCACCATCACTATCAGTCATGGCTGTACAATTGCCACACCAGTCGTTAAAAGTACCGTTTAGCTCCGGTGTTGCAAAGCCACTCACGTTGTTCATATCCACCTGAAAAGTGACGCTGTAAGCCATGGCACAATGGGTTATTGCGATTAATAAAATAGAGAGGAATATCCTTATATGCATTTATCAAAAAAATATTTATTGACCGAAATGTATAGTAATTGTAAATTATACAAAAAGACTGTATTCACTCATTATTGGACTGCAGTGTATAAATTTAAATAGCTCAGCCTAATTTACTTGTGTTGCAGCGCATGCTATTTGCCAATACAAAATTTAGAAAAAATATTGTTCAGTAAATCGTCAGCATTTATTTGGCCGGTTATCTCGCCCAGGTGGTAAAGTGTTTTTCTAATATCCACAGCCAGTAAATCGGCACTCACGTTATTTTCAGTTCCTATAAGTATTTCGTTAAGTGATTGCGCGGCTTTTGTAAGCGCCTCGTGATGGCGAAGATTGGTTACAATTGTTTGGCCACTGTTTACACGTCCTGCATTCACTGTGTTCATCAGTTCTTCCTTTAGCTCAGCCATGTGCAATTTGTTTTTGGCCGATATAAAAATCAGATGTTTTACATCTGCAAATTGCTTTTCAAAATTTGCCTTGTCAAAATCTGGATGGTCCACTTTGTTGGCCAGCACTATTATGTGTTTTCCCTGCCCTGCCTGTTCCATTACATCAGCGCGCATAGCAGCTAACTCCGCGGCAGAAGTAGTATTTACATCAAACATGAGCAGTATTGCAGAGGCGCTTTTAGCTTTATCATAAGCACGCTCTATACCCAATTTTTCAATAGCATCGTTGGTAGTTCGCAAGCCTGCCGTATCAATAAATTTAAATTTTATTCCGCCCAGGGTTATATAATCTTCTATGGTGTCGCGTGTGGTTCCTGCTATTTCAGACACTATAGCGCGTTCCTCATTTAAGAGTGCATTTAGCAAAGTGCTTTTGCCTGCATTAGGCGCACCTATTATAGCCACAGGCACTCCATTTTTAAGTGCATTGCCCAGCGAAAAAGATTCGATAAGCGCATTTACAACTCCCATTATTTCATGGAGCAGCTTTACCAATTGCGCTCTATTAGCAAATTCCACATCCTCCTCTGCAAAGTCCAACTCAAGCTCCACCATGGAAGCAAAGTGTATTAGTCTGTCGCGCAACGTATTTATTTCTTTGCTAAAGCCACCGCGCATTTGATGCAAGGCTTGTTTATGTTCCGCAGCGCCCTCGCTGGCTATAAGGTCTGCCACTGCTTCTGCCTGGCTAAGATCCATTTTACCATTCAGATAAGCGCGCATGGTAAACTCGCCCGGCTTGGCCAATTGTGCGCCTGCATACAACAGCGCTTCTATTATTTTTTGTTGTATAAAAACAGAACCATGGCAAGCTATTTCCACAGTGTCCTCGCCAGTAAAACTTTTAGGAGATTTAAAAACTGTGGCCACCACCTCATCTAACTTCTCCTGTTCCACCAACACCCAAGCGTGGTTTGCAGTATGTGAATCTTTTGTTGAAATTTTTTTGTTCAGAATTTTATCGCAAATTTCCAGAGCCTGAGGCCCGCTTACACGAATAACTGCAATGCCACCAATACCTGGGGCAGTAGAAAGGGCACATATGGTTTCGACATTGCTCATATTTTATCTGAGGCTGCAAATTTGAGGTATAAAAAAAGAACTCTGGGAAAAAAATATTATTCTTCCATTAGGTAATTACATTCGCGGCCTTAACAACAAAAAAAATTATGGGCGTACTAGTAGGCAAAAATTCTAAAGTAATAGTTCAAGGTTTTACCGGAAGCGAGGGCACATTCCATGCCTCACAAATGATAGAGTTTGGCACCAACGTAGTGGGTGGCGTAACACCTGGCAAAGGTGGCACCACACATTTAGAACGCCCGGTTTTCAATACCGTGTCAGATGCTGTTGCAAAAACAGGTGCTGATGTAAGCATCATTTTTGTACCACCTGCATTTGCGGCTGATGCTATAATGGAAGCTGCTGAGGCTGGTATTAAAGTTATAGTTACTATTACTGAAGGTATACCCGTAGCCGATATGGTGAAGGCCAAAGAATATATAAAAGACCGCGGTTGCACTTTAGTAGGCCCCAATTGCCCTGGAATTATTACCGCTGGCGAAGCCAAAGTGGGTATAATGCCTGGTTTTGTTTTTGTACCCGGCTCAGTAGGCATTGTGTCTAAGTCGGGCACGCTTACTTACGAAGCGGCCGACCAAATAGCAAAAGCAGGCTTAGGCGTAACCACCGCCATAGGCATAGGTGGCGACCCTATAATAGGCACCACCACTTTAGAAGCCATAAAACTATTGATGAACGACCCTGCTACTAAGGGTATAGTAATGATAGGTGAAATAGGTGGCGAACTGGAGCCTAAGGCAGCACAATGGATAAAGGAAAACGGAAATAAGAAGCCGGTAGTAGGTTTTATAGCTGGGGAAACCGCACCAAAGGGCCGCACAATGGGCCATGCCGGTGCCATAGTAAGTGGCGAAAACGAAAGTGCTGCTGCCAAAAAAAGAATAATGCGCGAGTGTGGAATACACGTTGTAGACTCACCAGCCATGATTGGTGCTAAGATGAAAGAAGTGTTGAACTAATTGGCACCATTTGCGTACAATTTGAAAAAAGTGATGCTCAGCAAAACAATGTTGATAATCTTGCCTTAGTTTTACATTAGAAAAAAAAAAATTACTTTTACTTTTGTAAAGCACTTAGGCACTTATACTGATTTAAAATGAAAAGAAAATACACCCTACTTATTGCAGCAGCTTTTATTGTAATAATTGCTACCACCTCTTGCGGTAAAAGAAAAGAATCTTGCGCTGCGTATGACAGAGTGCAGGTGCAGCAGTCTAAATAAATCTCTACTGTTACACGTATTCAAACGTAATAGTCTGCTTTAGCTCACTGCTAAGGCTTTTTGCCACAGGGCAAGACTTTGCAGCAGCTTCAAGCAATCTGCGTTCTCTGAAACCATATTTTTTATCTTCTATCTTAAGGTGAATTTTTATTTCGCCTACCCTCCTTGGGTCAGTCTCCATTATTTTTTCTATATCTGCATGTATGCTGCCTACTTCTATGTCCTTTTTTTCGGCAGCTATACCCATCACCGTTATCATACAACAAGCTAATGAGGTGCATAGCAAATCAGTAGGCGAAAAGGCCTCGCCCTTGCCATTGTTATCTAAAGGAGCATCTGTGGTTAACTTGTTGCCACTGCGCACATGAGTACCTGAGCAACGCAGGCCTCCAGTGTAATCCACTGTCATCATAGTATTCATTTGCGTTTGTTTCATTGGGTAAAAAAATTATTTTGCTAAGCTAAGGGGTAAGCTTCACAGTTGTAATAGTGTGCTAGAATAGAAATTAATTCAAAAAACTTTAATTCTGTTTGAATTTGATTTCATTTATCTTTGGACTCATCATTAAATGAAAAAGATAATTTCATTCACATTTATGCTATGTCTGGCCGCAAGCGCTATAGCGCAGCTGGGCGAGGCCATAGATGGCATGCAAGTGCTTTATAAGAAGGAGGTGTACGGTGGCGTGTCGCTAAACATGAATGGCTATGGAGCATTCATTACCTATGGCAAATACAAAGGAGCCTACAAACTGAACTTGCTAAGTGTGGACCTGAATTTTGTGAAGCACGAAAAAGAAACCAAGAATTGGAATCAGCTAAACGACCCCAATGCCCGCCCTTATTTTTATGGTAAACAAAATAATTTTTACACTGTAAGAATTGCAGCTGGTAAAAAAATAATACTTACACCCAAACTGCGCAGCAAGGGTGTGCAAGTGGCCTACAGCTGGCAGGCAGGCCCATCGCTGGGTTTTACCAAACCTATTTATTTAGAAATAATTTATTTTACAGATGGGCCCATTTCACAACCCTATCTGGAGGTAGAAAAATTTGACCCAGACATACATTATATTGATAATATATATGGCCGCGCCTCAGGGTTAAGGGGTTTTGACGAATTAAAGTTTCATCCCGGTCTATTTGGCAAATTTGCTTTTAACTTTGACTACAGCAACGACAAGCAAGCACTGAAAGGGATAGAAACCGGATTGGCGGTAGATGCATTTGGCAAGCGCATACCCATAATGGCCCCAAAAATATTGGACGACAAACCAGGCAATCCTCGCAATCATCAGGTATTTGTGTCAGCCTACATCAATTTTTTCTTTGGTAGTAAATTTGACAAAAAATAAGCATCAACTACAGCAAAAGCAGTGGAATTAGAAGAGCAAACTATACGAACACCTAAGCCTAAATGGCTCCGTGTAAAACTTCCTACAGGCGAGAATTATAAGAAAGTACGCTCATTGGTGGACGAGCACAAACTGCACACCATTTGCGAAAGTGGCAATTGTCCGAACATGGGCGAATGCTGGGGCGAGGGTACTGCCACATTTATGATACTTGGCAACATTTGCACACGCTCCTGCGGCTTTTGTGCTGTAGCCACGGGCAAACCAGAAGCTGCAGATAGCATGGAACCTGTAAGAGTGGCCAAATCCATAAAACTAATGGGTGTAAAACATGCTGTGATAACCAGTGTGGACCGCGATGACCTGGCCGATGGCGGCTCTGAAATTTGGAAAGATACCGTGGAAGCCGTGCGCAGAATATCGCCTGGCACCACTATGGAAACCCTTATTCCTGATTTTGCAGGCAAATGGGAAAACCTCCAGAAAATAATAGATGCCGCACCCGAAATAGTGTCGCACAACCTGGAAACAGTGCGCAGACTTACCAAGGAAGTGCGCATACAGGCCAAGTATGACCGTAGCTTAGAGCTATTGCTCCGCCTAAAACAAGGTGGTATGAAAACCAAAAGCGGTGTAATGCTAGGACTAGGGGAAACCGAACAAGAAGTACTGGAAACCATAGAAGACCTGAGCGCAGTGCATGTAGATGTGCTTACCCTGGGCCAATACCTGCAGCCAACCCCAAAACATTTGCCAGTAAAAGAATTTATAACTCCCGAAAAATTTGAGGAATACCGCCAAATAGCGCTATCTAAAGGATTTAGGTATGTGGAAAGCGGTCCTTTGGTGCGTTCCTCTTACCATGCCGAAAAACATATTTTTTAATTGTTTGTTAGACGGGTAAAAGAATGCAAGATTGTAGTAACAACAAACTCTTTTGTTTTGGCAACAACCGATTATCTTGCCCCCGTTTGACTTAACACCTTTTTTTGTTTTAACCTGTATTCAACAATAATAATTTGACTATGAAGATCAAAGCTTTACTTGCCCTATCAGCAGTTGCACTCATTTCTCTCACATCTTGGTTTGCCTTTAGTGGCGAAAAGAAAATAGGCGCCTACATGCCACGCGAAGCCCGCCTGGAGGGAACCTACTACGAATCATTGCCCTTTATGCAAAAACTAAGAGGCAACAATGAAACTGGCGAGTTTGAAGCCGGTGACTACATGGAAGTAGCGCAGGCTGTAGAAATGCACGACCGCAACCATAGTGGCGACCGCGCTCTTAACCTTAGCTGGTGGGAAATGGGACCAGACAACGTTGGCGGTCGCACTCGCGCCATTTTGGCCGTGGACAACAATATCATTTTTGCCGGTTCAGTGGCAGGCGGACTATACAAGTCAACTAATGCTGGCAACAACTGGACACGCGTAGAATCGTTGGACGCTATTGGAAAAACAATGGCCATTAGTTGTATAGACCAAACTGGTGACGGCACTATATATGTGGGCACCGGTAGCACTTTCGAATCCAATTTTGACGGTAGCGGTGGTAGCGCCACATTGGGTGTGGGACTTTACAAGTCTAGCGACATGGGTGCTACATGGTCATTAGTGCCAGGTACAGACCCAGCCGCATTTAATGGTGGCGATGATTGGGCACTTATAAATGATGTAGCTGCTGACCCTAACGTACCTTCTAAACTATGGATTGCCTCTAAGGCAGGCACTGGCTATTGGGATGCATCTAACAATACATTGGACATGACCACCACTGGTCTTTCCAGCGCATCACAAGGACACGATATTGAATGGGCAGCAGATGGCTCTTATTGCTTAGTAACTTTAGCTAACGGAAACGTTTACAAGTCAGAAAATGGCGGCAGCAGTTTCTCTGAAGTGTCGCAATCTGGCATGTCTGGCAGCCGAGCATGTATTGCTATATCGCCTGACAATGCCAACGTATGTTATGCATTGTACACTCTTGGCGGCAATATGGGTGGCCTATTCTATTCTGACAACAAAGGCTCCAGCTGGACAGAAGTTTTCCCATCTGGCCTTGACGATCAGTTTTCTGTATTCGGCACTGGTCAGGGATTTTATGACATGGCTCTAACTGTTAAACCTGGCGAACCTGGCGTAGCCTGGATGGCAGGTGTAACACTTTGGAAAGCCGGCAATGCTACTCAACCAGTACAATTGGCTTACAACTTTGGTTTTGGTGGCATGCAGTCTTATGTCCACTCTGACATTCACACATTTGAAATAGCCCCTAATGGCGACTGGTATATAGGTTGCGATGGTGGTGTATTTAAAAGTATGGATGGTGGAGCTACATTTATGGCAGCCAACCGCGGATATAATGTAACGCAGTTTTATGGTATTGCCCACAGCGGTGGTTTCCCAGTTATGGGTGGTGCACAAGACAATGGCACACAAGTAATGGTGGGAATGAACAACGGTTTTCAAAACCTAATAACCGACCAGCAGGCATTTGAAGTAATGGGAGGTGATGGTTTTGATTGTGATATGACACAAACTACTGCAGGTGCTTTCTTACTTTTTGGTTCGACATATTATGGCAATGTAGAAAGACATGACCCTAGCGGCACAGGTGGTACATTCTACGACAATGAGATAGCTGCTTTAGGCACTCCTGGTGCTATCCCTGCTGAATTTGGAATATTCTATACACCACTTAGATTGTTTGAAGATACTGAAGATGAAGACTCGCAACAATATACTTGGGTGCTTAACCCAACCACCCACACTATAGCAGACACTACTATTACTGTGCTTTCTCAAAACCTTAATATTCCATACCAATATTATATTCCTGCTAACGACCCATTGCAGTTTTGGCCTTTGATAGAGCGCCCTGCATTTAGTTCTACTGAATTGCTCACTTCTGACCCTGATTACCCTTGGTTAGATGCGCAGGACTTTACAACATCGGAAGATTGCGATACCACCACTACTCAAATAGGAACAGATACTACAACAGTTATTGAGCCTATAAATATTACTGTGTATTGGAACGATTCTGTATTCTTTAACGACCAATGGTTTTACTTTACAGATAGCACTTTGGTAACAGTAGATTATGACACCACTTATAATTACTCTCCAATATTTGATCAAGATATAGTTTGTACAACTATGTACAACTACATAGCTGATGAGCTGGAGAATGTGAAAGAGCAACGCTTGGTGCAAGACAAATACACTAGTTTGTTTGTTACAGGTTTTGCAGGTACTGAAGGTATATGGGTAACACGCCAAGCGCTAAACCTAAACGTTACACCAGACTGGTGGAGAATAGGCAACGCGCCTAACGCTGGCGTAAAATCATTTGAGTTTAGCCCCGATGGTAATACACTGTGGGTAGGCGGCTGGGATGGTAGCTTAAGGCGCATAACCGGATTTGACGACTGCTATAGTGCCGAAGATGCTCTGAATAATCTTACCACCACATCACTTATTACTGCAGGCCCTACCATTACTAGTATAGCGGTAGATCCTAATAACATAAACCGTGTGGTACTGACCTTTGGAGGATATGGAACAAATGCCAATGGCAAAGTGCGCTTGTCTACCAACGCTATGTCTGCAACTCCTACATGGTCTAACATATGGAACTTTAGTGGTTCAGAGGTAGATATGGAAAAAATGCCTGTATATAGCTCAATAATAAATGTAGAAGATGGCAACACGATAGTTGTAGGAACCGAATTTGGTGTATACGCAAGCGATGATACTGGTGATACCTGGACACATTGCGACAACATAGGACAATGGAGCGACCGTCCTGTACCTACCAGTGTTGGCAAGTTGAACTTTGTGCCTGTATTCGATCTTCGTCAGCAAAGACATTCTACCGAAAGATTTATAGACGCTGAAAATTATGGTGTGATTTACGCTGGTACTCACGGCCGCGGCATTTTCCGCTCTGCTGATTTTTATAATTCAGTAAACGAAAAGCCACAGATAGTTAGTGCCACCACATTGAATATTTTCCCTAACCCTGCAAGCAATGTTGCATTTGTAAATGTGCAGCTTACCCAATCTGAGCGCAACGTAAACGTAAGTGTTTATGACATTAACGGAAAGCTTGTGCGTTCAATAAACCCTGGCTTCTTAAATGCCGGTACTCACAAAGTGTCGTTAGATGCAGAAACGCTTCCTGCGGGTAACTACATAGTTACTTTGAATGCCGGCAAACAACAAGGTGTAGGCAAATTCATAAAAGTGAATTAATACAATAATCCAATTACTTATTAAAAAGGGCTTCTTAATCGAAGCCCTTTTTATTTAAATAAACCTTTAGGAATATTGCACTTTTGCATAAAATAATTTTAATTCAAATAAAACTATGTTCTCTCTTTTACGACTTGTTTTCAGAATTGCATTTTTATTGGCTATAGGCCTTTTGGTGTTAGCCTATTTTACTAATCCTACTTTAGAAGAATTTAAAACTGAAGTGCGAACACGTGTGCAAACACATATGGATGAAATGATAAAGGACCCCACACTGTCGGCCATAGCATCTTTAGGCGCTAGCTTTTCTGACGACATAGTAAAGAACATGATAACCCAAAAAAACTACTATGTATGTTCCGTTTACACAGTAGAAATGCCAACCGGCAACTATGAATATTTAGGGGCATTCCACATGTTTTTTCCCATGCAAAAAGAAGACCCTATAGAAAAAGTAATGAACCGCATAAAGGGCCTTAACTAATAAAAATGATCGGTCTTGCAAATAAATTTATAATTGTTATACTCCTCTGCTTCTTATCCCAACCTCTTGTTTTTGGTCAGGCAGAAGGCTGCTCCATCATTCCTATTCCTGCCGATATAAAATGTAAAAGTGGCAGTTTTGAATTAAACACAACCACCAAAATACTATGCACAGCTGAGTGCCAAAGCGAAGCCACCTATTTTGCAGAGTGGTTAAATGCTGCTGCTAAAGCCACCTTTGAGGTGCAGGTATCTACCAACACACCATCAGAAAATTTTATACTATTCACTACCACTTTAAAGCGATCTGTGAATGAGCCTGCACTAAGCGCAAGCCAGAAGGAAATAGAAAATGATAAGGCTATAAAAGTGGACTATGAAAGCTACACCTTAAACATAGAGAAAAAGTGCATAGTGGTGCAAAGCCCTAGCAACACAGGGGTTTTTTATGGTATTCAAACTCTGCGGCAGCTATTGCCTCTGGCAGCAGAGCAAGGCAAACTCGTATTGCCTGCGCATGTATCCAACATGAGCATAACGGACAAACCGCAATTTGCCCATCGTGGTTTGCTGCTTGATTGCTGCCGACATTTTATGACCAAAGAATTTGTATTAAAAACCATAGACCTAATGGCACAATACAAATTGAATGTTTTTCATTGGCACCTTACGGAAGACCAAGGTTGGCGAATAGAAATAGACCAATATCCAAAACTAACAGAAATAGGTTCGTGGCGCACCGAGGAAGACGGAACGCGCTATGGTGGCTAT
>JANOXJ010000305.1:0-10279 GCA_031418455.1 Flavobacteriales bacterium
TATGCACGGCCTTGGGCGTTATAAACAATACTTCGCACGTGCCAGCGCGTGGTGTTGATTTGACTTGCACACGGTGCCAAGCCAAGCGCAAGTCAGGTGCGTTGGTAACATCAGAGGTTACTTTGTTTAAATATTTTGATATTGATTTTTTAGGCACTTGCGCATGTGGCACTAAAAAATCGAAAAAGTCTTTCATGGGTAAATCAAAACCTTTGCGGTGCATGTAGTTATACAATGCTTTTTTAAGTCCGTCAGAAAATTTTTCGTGCTTGGCACCCGTTGGGTCTTCGTGATATAAATCGTTGCTTGCAAAACCTTCAAACTCTGGGCCGGTGCGCACCACCGAATACTTTTCGGGTGTTATGCCCACGGGGCTATGCACTGTCATAGCAAACTGGTGCCAAAAGGCTGATTGCAATAAGTTCTGTTCAAACAATTGGCGCACTACTTCCAGCGAGTCTATAGTCTCCTGTTCTGTTTCCGTAGGGAAACCATACATCAAATAAGCATGCACCAATATGCCTGCATCTCTAAATCCTTTGCACACGCGCGACACTTGCTCCACAGTTATTCCTTTTTCCATAAGCTGCAGCAGTCGGTCGCTGGCTACTTCCAGCCCACCAGTTACTGCTATGCAGCCAGATGCTGCCAGGAGTTTGCAAAGGTCTTCGCTAAATGTTTTTTCAAATCGGATGTTGGTCCACCAGGTTACCTGCAAGCCTCGTTTGAGTATTTCTATGGCTAAGTCGCGCATGGCAAGGGGCGGTGCTGCTTCATCTACAAAATGAAATCCTGTTTCTCCGGTTTCGGCTATGAGTGCTTCCATTTTATCTACCAGCACTGCCGCAGGCCCTTGGTCAAACCTACTTATATAGTCAAGTGATATGTCGCAAAACGAACATTTTTTCCAATAGCATCCATGCGCTATGGTAAGCTTGTTCCATCGCCCATCGTTCCACATGCGGTGCATGGGGTTGGGCATGTCAAACATGCTCAGGTATTCTTTTACGCGCAGCCCTGTGTAAGTAGGTGCAGGCAGTGTGGCATGTTTTGTTTCGCCTCCTATAAGTGTGTTTATATACTTTACCTCGTGGTTGCGCAGCATGTAGGTGCGCTTCAGGTAAGGGTGTTGCTCTGCATCTATTATATGATTGTACAATGCCAACAAGGGTGTTTCGCCATCATCGAGTGTTATGTAGTCTACATATTTAAACACTAATGGCTCGCGCAGTTCGCGCAGCTCGGTGTTGGCATAGCCGCCACCCATGGCTATTTTAGTAAGCGGGTGGTGTTGCTTAATCCATTGGCCCACCTTAAGTGCACCATACAAATTGCCGGGGAAGGGCACCGTAAAACAAACAAGCTTGGGCGAGGTCTGCTCAAAATATTTAGCCGTTACGTTTATTAAAATTTGGTCTAGGTAGTTGTTTGGTTTTTGCAACTCTTCCTCTATGGGTAGAAAGGATGTGGCGGTGCGTGCAACACGCTCTGCATATTTCGAAAAACCAAAATGAGGTCCTACAGTGGCTTGTATTAAGTCGCTCAAATCTTCTAAATACATAGTGCACAAATAGCGTGCTTTGTCTTGCACGCCATTGCTGCCAAAAAATAATTCTAAGTCTTTTAGGTGATTGAATCTGCCTGCTTCGGGCAAATACTCGCGCGCAGCTATGCGGTAGGCGAGGGTGTAGTTTTTATTTTGTAAAAATGAAATAACACTATCTATGGTTTCTTCATAGGCCAATCTGTTGAGCAAAATGTTTTGCAACGAAGGCGGCAATTTGAATTCACCTTTTTCTATTTCATTAAAGAGTTGTTGTAATCCTTGTTGATGAAATATCTCCAATACTAAATCAAGACCAAGGTCGCCTTGTGAAGTATTTATATGCTGCTGTTTTAAAAATCCACTTAGGTATGCTGTGGCCGGATAGGGCGTGTTTAATTGGGTAAGTGGCGGTATGAAAAGCAGTATGTCCGGCAATGGATAAAGTATATTTTTAATTTACTGCGCTTTGCGAATTACACGTGCCGGGTTGCCGGCTACGACTGTATTGGCCTCCACATTTTTTAGCACCACAGAGCCTGCGCCTACTATGGCATTTTCACCTATAGTTACACCACATAGCACTGTTACACTACTGCCCAGCGATGCGCCTTTTTTTACACGTGTTTCTTCTACATGCCAGTCGGCCTCGGTTTGCAACGAGCCATCGGCATTGGTAGCGCGCGGAAATTTGTCGTTTATAAATGTCACATTGTGACCAACAAATACATTGTCTTCTATGTGCACTCCCTCGCATATAAAAGTATGGCTGCTTATTTTACAGTTTTTTCCTATGGTAGCCCCCTTTTGTATCTCTACAAATGCGCCCACCTTGCTGCCATCATCTATGCTGCATCCATAGGCATTTACAAAATTGAAAATCTTTACATCCTTGCCCAATTTTACATTGTTCAGGCTTTGCTTGTCATTATTTATGGTTACTGTTTCCACGTTTTTTTATTTGTGTGTTTGTAATCTTGTAGACTTGTTGATGGGTTGTTTAATTTTTTGAAAGTTTGTTATTTCCAATTTTCCACATTGCAACATCACGTTGCAAATTGTCTCATTGGCTAATCATCAAATTGGCTAATTGTCTTATTCTTTCAATTTGTTATCTAAATCATCACTTCTCTGCCTTGTTCTTTTATAGAAACTTGAGCGGCCTCTAATATTTTTATGGTGTTAAGTCCGCTTTCGTAACTGGCTATAGGAGTGGTGCCATCAGTTATGGCGCTTATAAAATCCTTGGCCATACCACTAAGTGCTTCTGCATTGCCCAGTTTTGGAATAAACACATCGCCTATGCGGTAGTCTACCATTACTCTGCGTTTTTCCTCATCGTTGGTTACGCTGTGTGCAGTGTCATATATTCTTATTTTTTCGGTAGGTTCCATATCGTTAAACACTATCATTTTCTTGTCACCACCCAGTAGCATCATTCTTATTTTCACCGGTGACGACCACGAGCAACTGAAGTGTGCAATAAAATCATGTTCATAGTTTACAGTTAGGTAAGCTATGTTTTCTATGCCGTTGTGTATGTGACTAACACCTGTGGCCTGCACGCTTTTTGGTTTAGCAGGTATTAAGTAATCCAGTATAGATATATCATGCGGTGCCAGGTCCCACAGCACGTTTACATCTTGCTGTATCAATCCTAAGTTTATACGTGTGCTATCAAAATATTTTACCTTGCCTATTTCGCCTGAGTCGATAAGGTGTTTTATTTTCTGCACAGAGCTGGTGTACAGGAATGTGTGGTCTACCATTAGCACCTTGCCATATTTTTTAGAAAGTTCTATTAACTCTAATGCATGCGCTACTTTTTCTGTCATTGGTTTTTCCAACAACACATTTTTGCCTGCTTCCAAAGCTTTTTTGGCTAATGGGTAATGAGTAAAAACTGGAGTGGCCACAATTACAGCATCAATTTCAGCATTATTTATTACCGAATCTATGTCGGTAGTGGTATGTATGTTTGGGTAGGCTTTTTTTACCATGGCCAGCCGCTCCTCGCGCAAATCTGCCACTGAGTGCACCTGCACATTGGGCAAGCTTGAAAAATTTCTTACCAGGTTAGGACCCCAGTAACCGTAACCTATAATGGCGCATTTGACCATAAATGAAAGTATTAGTATTATTGAAAAAAAATAAGTAATTGATAAGGCGCAAATATGCGGGCTTAATGGTGTGCATTCCAATCAATTGTTGGATGGATGAACAAATTAAGGTAGCGGAGGTTTTATTTTTTTTATTTTACTATGACCCAAATGAAATTACAAGAATTTTCAATTAAGGATCTGGAGAATTTCTCTGGCGTAAAGGCGCATACAATACGTATTTGGGAGCAGCGCTATAAATTATTGTCGCCAGACAGGAGTGATACTAATATAAGAAAGTACTCTGACAAAGACCTGAAACTGCTGCTAAATGTGAGTTTGCTCAATAGCCTTGGGTATAAAATATCCAAAATAGCGGAGATGGATGAGCAGGAAATAAATAGAATAATAGCCGAGAATACTAAAACTGACAAAGACGAAAACCATATGATGCATGTGCTGAAAATAGCCATGCTTAACTATGACGAGGCATTATTCAATACAGTGTGCGAGCCTTATATAAGCGCTCATGGTTTAGAAAAAACATATGGTGAGTTGTTCATTCCCTTTATGATGCAAATAGGGTTTTGGTGGCGCAGTGGTGCCATATGCCCGGCACAGGAGCATTTTATAAGTGGTATGGTGCGCCAAAAATTATATGGCGAGTTAGATAAATTGCCGCTGAATAAGCCAGTGCCAGGCCAAAAGCCGTTTGTCTTGTATTTGCCAGAGTTAGAAATTCATGAGTTGTCGTTGGTAATGGCACACTACGCCCTTAAAAAGGCAGGTTTTACATCGGTGCTCCTGGGCCAATCGGTGCCTTTTGAAGATTTGACAGAGGTATATCACCGCCTGGGTGCTGTAGAGTTTGTTACCATTGTTACTACTAGCCCGCCTGCATTATTAATGGGCGATTATTTAAAGAAAATTACCAATGCTTTTCGCGATACTGACTGTCATTTTCACTTGGCGGGCATGAGCTTAACCGGTGCCAAATCGCCTGATATAAACGTAATTACTATATATGAAAACGCAGAGAAAATGTTAAATTCCATAAGGGCAGTTCCGGCCTAAATGGCTCACTTATAATTGATTGATTTTGAAAAACAGGCTTTTAAGCCTGTTTTTTTTGTGATAGCCTTTCAACAATGTTTAATAAATCTTACTAATGATTAAACAAAAAGTTTGAATGAAGAGTTATTTGTTTAATATTTGCCTAATATTAATAAACAAACTTAAAAAAATGAGTACATACGAATTCAACACACTAGTGACCATTAATTCCAGTTTCCTGAAAAGTTTTGCTTTGAACTTTACACGCAATAGCGAAGATGCCCAAGATTTAATGCAAGACACTTTATTGAAAGCGCTCCGCTACAAAGACAATTTTGAAGATGGAACCAACTTCAAAGGATGGTTGTACACCATTATGCGCAACATCTTTATTAATAACTACAAAAGAAAAAAGCTGCAGAAGACCTTTACCGATGGCACTGCTAACCAATTCTTTTTAAACACCAGCAAAGTGAGCGAAGACACCGTGAACCGCAAGGTGAATGAGAAGGACATAAACAAGGCCATTACTGGTTTGGCTTATGAATACCGCACACCTTTCCAAATGTTTATGGATGGATACCACTATGACGAAATTGCCAATGCAATGGCCATACCTATGGGAACAGTAAAAAGCAGAATTTTCCATGCGCGCAAACGTCTTATGAGCGAGCTTAAAGAATTTGCCTAACTTAATCTTACCAAAAAGCCTCCGGAGGCTACTTGGGTTATTAGTTGCATTTTCATGTTGCATGCTTTTGCTGCTTTTTCAATGGTAGCAATGTTAGGATAAGTCCATGGTATAGCTGTTTCATGGTCTTTATATTTAATCTTAAAGTTTACATCACCCACATAGTCGCTCTTATGTGCATTGCTTGTGGTTTTGTGCGATTGGTGATAGTAGCTAATGTCAGTAGAGTCGCCCAGTATGTGCCCGCCACGTTTGAGCAAAGATTTTAAATGAGCCATAAATCCGGGTAAATTTTCTTCAAGGCCAGCTATGCCAAACCCGTTCATTAGCAACAGTATCGTGTCGTATTTTTCTTCGTTGTAGTTTTCAATGTGCGCATGCACCACTTTTTCCAAACCTCGCTCCTGCATTACCTTACAGGCATGTGCAGAGTTGTCAAGCGATGTTACGTCTAGCCCGCGTTTATATAGAATTATGCTATGGCATCCGGCTGCAGCACCTACATCCAAAATTTTTCCTTTGCTTAACTGCAAGGCTATCCTTTCAGGTTTGTTCATTTTAGCAAACGACCTGAAAAAATAAGAAGCCAGCATACTAGGTTCCTTTTTGCCATTTATAAATAGCTGAATGGCCCTTTGATTAGGCTTTTTCCAATAGTCAGCTATGGCCAATCCAAAGGGGTCGTTTTTCTTTATGAGTGTGTTTGCCATAAGTGTGCAATATTCATGTATTTCCATGGAATTTTTCAAGCAACCTTTAACTTATATTAGCTGTCTAAGTTCAAGATAGCTTTAGCCAAATGAAAAAAATATTAATTACCCTCGTTGTTTTTGTTTTTGTACAATTATCAACGCAGGCTCAATTGGTGGTAGACTCTCTGTCTATTCAGCAATATGTTCAAGATGTACTTCTAGGTAATGGAGTGCAAGCCACCAACATAAGTTATACCGGTTGTTTTGCCCAAATAGGCTACATGCACGAGGGTAGCAGTGTAGGCCTTAATATTGACGGAGGCATAGTGCTAAGCACAGAACATGTGCAGAATATTACCGGTCAAAACCTTGGGCTTTGGGGCACAGGTTGCACTGTTTCTGGTGACCCCGATTTGGTTACTGTGGCTAATTCTGTTCCGCCACTCATTGGTGAAACATTTACTGTAGGCAGCGCAAACGATGTAAGCATATTGGAATTTGATTTTGTGCCAACAGGTGATACACTGCGTTTCAATTACATTTTTGGTAGCGATGAGTATCTGGAATGGGTAAACAGTACTTACAACGATATTTTTGCATTCTTCCTTAGCGGACCAGGCATTACAGGCCCATACGATTCGCCAGCAGGTTTTCCAAATGGTGCAGTGAACATTGCACAGGTGCCAAACTCCACACCACCGCTTCCTATCACCATTAGTTCGGTAAACGATGTTATTAATTCTAGTTATTATGTAGACAATTTTAATAACGATGGAATTTTTATTGATGGGCAAACAGTAATGATGGAAGCATTTAGCCTAGTGCAATGTGGCGAAACTTATCATATAAAACTAGCCATAGCTGATGGTACTGATACTGCTTTGGAGTCAATAGTAATTTTAGAAGAAGGCAGCTTTAGCAGCAATGCTGTGGTAGATGTAGAACTCGAAATAAATGTAGGTGGTCCTGATGCCAACATTATATATGAAGACTGTGGCGAGGCCCAATTAGTATTTACCCGCCCACCTGTAAGTAATATTGATGTAGAGGATATGGTGCTTATTACCTGGAATGGCACTGCAACTATGGGAGTAGATTACAATGCTATGCCCGATACAATTCTTTTTCCTGTGGGTGTGTCTCAAGTAATATTGAATGTGGATGCTGTAGAAGATGGACTAAATGAAGGTCCGGAAAGCGTCATTATGGATATTATGAATATTGCTGCATGCAATGGCAGCGGTCTTGTTACCAATTTTAATTTTTTCATAGGCGATGAACCCGATCCACTGGTGGTGGAAGGTTATTCATCTGAAATTTGTCAAGGCGATACTTTGACTTTAGAGCCCATCATTACTGGCGGTTATGGAAATTTTATTTTTGACTGGAGCACAGGAGGCACTGACCCTACAGAAGATGTTTCGCCAACAGCTACTACTACTTATTTTCTTACTGTGAGCGATACCTGTGGTATGCCTAACGATGATGCTAATTTCTTAGTAAACATATTAGTGTTTCCACCTCTTACTGTAAATATTGACAATGGCAATGTATTGCTGCCATGCAATGGTTCTGAAAACGTAACTGCCACAGCCACTGGTGGCGATGGTGTATATACTTACTATTGGTATGACGAGAATGGGGCTAACCTTTGGGGCTGGATGAATAGCCTTTGGTATGGCTCGTGGAATGGTGAAGGCGAAATAAATGTGGATGTGACTGATGGTTGTGGATTTACTGTATCCGATATGGTGACGGTAGAGATAGATGCACCTAACTTATTTGCCACACTGCCCGACACTGTTAATGCTCCTTGCGGACAACCTTTCAGCACCACCGTTACGGCCAGTGGCGGCACTCCTACTTACTATTATACCTGGTATTTTAATAATGTAGTTAATTGGAATCAGTGGACCAGTACCTATAACGGTACGGGCTCAGCACCAGGCGTTATAGAAGTGCAAGTAGGCGATGGCTGCGGCCAAACTGCTGTTGCATCTACTGTGCTTACTATCGTTAGTCCTGCTATTGAGTTTAATCTTGTAGATTCGGTGGAGGGCAATTGCAGCACAGTGTTCAATCTTACGCCCGATATGCTTGCAGGCAGTGGCGGATACCAATACCAATGGACTGAAGATGGTGCGCCTATAGGCAGCAATGCTACATTGCTTTACAATACACCGGCAAGCTCTCTGGTATCAGTAAATATTACAGATGTATGCGGACAGGAAGCTAACGGTAGCGTGGTTGTTACCATAGTCAATCCGCCCATATCTATATCGTTAGGCGAGGATATAAATGCATCGTGTGTAGATAACACATTGCTAAATCCGGATATACAAGGCGGCAGTGGCAGCGAACAATATGTGTGGGTAGTAAATGGTCAGGTGCAAACGGAAACCACTCCCACATTTACTTATCAAACTTTTAGCACATCAGATGTGGCAGTGTATGTAGAAGATGCTTGCAACTCTACTGCTGTAGATACTGTTACTATTTTTATTCCAGATATTCCTGTTACTATTACTGCATGGCCCGATACTAGTATTTGCCCGGTGCAACAAGTAAATATAGGAGCCTTGGCTCAAGGTGGCGAAGATGGATTTATATATGAGTGGGTAGAGCTAGAGCAATTTGGAAGCAACCTTACTGTAAATCCTGCTACAACCAGCACTTATACGGTAATAGCTACTGATATATGTGGCGAAGAAATTTCTGCAACAGTGAACGTAATAGTGCGCCCTGCCAGTTCAGAGTTTATTGTAAATAGCCTGGGCGACAATCAATATGTATTTACTGCCACACCAGGCAGCAGCTGTGGAGATGAGCCATGCATATACGAATGGAACATGGGCGATGGTAATACCAACGACAACCAAGTGGTAGAATATGAATTTGACGGACTGGGCTCGTATACATTAGTGTTGAATGTGACCAACGATATTGGCTGCACTTCATACAGCAGCTATACCATTCTTGGCCCTCCGCTTATTTATATACCCAGCTCTTTCACTCCTAATGGCGATGGGCTTAACGATGTGTGGGGTGTAGTAGCCAGTTCTATTTTAGAATACGAACTCACCATTTTCAACCGATGGGGCGAGCCAGTATTTAGCAGCAAAGACCCATCGGAAGTTTGGATGGGCGATAGCAACAAAGACTCTGAATACTACGCGCGCGATGGCATATATACCTATGTAGTGCGTGTAAAAGGATTTGACACCAATAGCTTTACCGAAAAGGGTACAATTACTATGACCAGGTAGGCTGCACGATATTAAAAACTAAAAATTAAAACCCATGCTCAATACTCAAATGTTGACATGGGTTTTTTCTTGAACAAATATTTTATTTCCACATGTGGCGAGTGTGGATTAATATCCTTAACATCAAAATAGTTGTTACATGTGGTCTATTTCTTTTTACTATTGACGGATAATACAAGCTATATGCAACACAATCGCAGATCGTTTCTTACTAAGAGTATTTTAGGTTTTAGTGCCATGGGTTTTCTTGCCTCGTGCGGAGTAAAACTGAATGAGGAAGAAAAAAAGAAGGATAATAAAGTACTACCCAACTATACAGGTGGTCTTGTACTTTCCACTTGGGATGCAGGGCTAAAGGCTAATGCAGCTGCATTGGTAGCATTGCAAAATGGTGGCAACGCACTGGACATGGCAGAAAAAGGCGTGAACGATACAGAGGCAGATTTTACTAATTTGTCAGTGGGCCTTGGTGGCTTGCCCGATAGAGAAGGGCACACCACTTTAGATGCTTGCATTATGGACAGCAAAGGCAATGCAGGCAGTGTTATGTTTTTAGAAAAAATAAAACACCCGGCATCTGTTGCCAGGCGGGTAATGGAAAAAACTCCGCACGTGCAGTTGGTAGGCGAGGGCGCGTTTCAATTTGCGCTTGCCGAAGGTTTTCCGCAAGATGATTACAAAAGCGAGGAAGCTGAAAAAGCCTACCGCGAATGGCTCAAAACAAGTCAGTACAAACCCATAGTGAATATAGAAAATCATGATACCATAGGGCTACTTACTATGGATACCAAGGCAGACCTTTCTGGCGCTTGCACCACCAGTGGTATGGCTTATAAAATGCGCGGCCGCGTGGGCGACAGTCCCATAATAGGCGCAGGCTTGTATGTGGACAATGAGGTGGGTGCAGCCACCAGCACAGGCCTGGGCGAGGCTGT
>JANOXJ010000306.1:0-1544 GCA_031418455.1 Flavobacteriales bacterium
ATAGATAGAAGAAATTCAGACAAAGGTGAACATCCACATTGGCCCGATAAATAGACTATTTGCAAAAACTATTGAAGACAAAACGAAAATAATTTTCATGTTGTAAATAGGTTACAACATGGGGGAGAATGTTTGTGCCATAAATAACAATTAAAACAAAAAAAATACCATGGCACTCTTCAACATTACTATGGCACGCGCACTGCCCACCGACAGCCTACCTGCAAACTTTATGGCTTCGCAAGATTTAATGAATGTATTGCTTCGCAACAGATTTGCAGAAATGAGTGAGCCTGGCAACGATGGCTTGCGCAAAATAGCCGGCCGATACAACAAAGGGCAGGTATACTATTTCCGAAAGCATGGCCAATGCACTATCAACTTCTTAAAGGATGGTCGCATACATGTGCTATATGGCCCGGTGGCTTTGTGGAATTTGCACGACACACTTACAACTGACGAACTAAATGTGCTAATAGCATTTGCCACACTAAGCGAAGAACAGCAAGAAGTAATGCGCAACTACATGGCACCAAGATGCTCGCAGAGTGCGGTAGACAGGCGCTATACCGATGTGCTGCGCAACATGCCCCTCTTTAATGTGGATTGGAAGAAAGATTTTTTAGAAGCGTTTGGACGCATTTCCAATGTAAATTAAGATAGCAACTAATTCCATTTTTCAACTACTAAAACCTAGAAAGGTGAATCCAAATTTTTGCTAAATAATCCATCAATTATTAGCCAGTTGCTTTTTTAATCACTAAATTTCGAAGAGAAATTTGTTTTAGAAAAACTTGTTAGAATAACCTTTTATGGAATTTATAGATTACTACAAAATATTGGAGTGCGATAAAAACGCTTCAGCCGATGAAATAAAAAAAGCTTACAGAAAACTTGCGCGTAAATACCACCCAGATGTAAATCCGAATGATGAAAATGCTAAGAAAAAATTTCAGCAAATAAATGAGGCCAATGAAGTGCTAAGCGATGCTGAAAAAAGGAAAAAATACGACCAATATGGTGAAAATTGGAAGCATGCTGAAGCATATGAAAAAGCAGGTAACGCACATAGCGGTGGCCAACCATATAGCGGTGGCGAACAAAATTGGTCTGGCAACGACCCAGATTTTTCTGATTTCTTTTCCTCTATGTTTGGCCAAGCTGGCGGCCATGAGCGTGGACACAAAGTGAAATTCAGAGGACAAGATTTGCATGCTATGCTCGATTTAAATCTTAAAGATGTTTATCAAAAACTGCCGCAAACACTTACAGTTAATGGCAAGAATATATGAATAACCATTCCGGCCGGAGTGGAAAATGGACAAACCATTCGCATTAACAATTATGGTAGTGAAGGAATAAATGGTGGACCTAATGGCGACTTGCTTATAACGTTTAACATAACGAATAACACTACTTTTAAACGCGAAGGAAGCAACTTGTATGCTGATGTAGAAATCGACCTATACACCGCTGTGCTGGGTGGCGAGATAACAACTGACACTTTTGATAGTAAGGTAAAATTGAAAGTAAAACCGGGCACT
>JANOXJ010000307.1:0-21257 GCA_031418455.1 Flavobacteriales bacterium
ATAACCGGTAATTCAAATGATGATTATTTAACATTAAAATTATCTGCAACCGGCACTGTTCTTTGGTCGCAGAGGTACAATGGTTTAGGCAATGCCACCGACAGGGCGCAGGCCATAGCTGTAGACGCATCTGGCAATGTATTTATTACCGGAAGAAGCAGCAATGGTGCAGATGATGACTATGCTACAATTAAATATAACTCTGCAGGTGCGATTCAGTGGAATGAGGTATATGATAATGGTGGCACAGATAGAGCAGCGGATTTGGGTATGGACAATGCAGGAAATATTTATGTAACCGGACGAAGAGATAACGGAACTAATGATGACTTCTATACAATTAAATACAACACATCAGGCGGAATAGTATTTTTCAAAATATTTGATTTTGTAGATGATGATAGACCAGAGGCTATAGCAGTAAATGGCGATGGCAGTTTTGCTGTAACCGGCCGAAGCGACATTAGTGCTACCGCATTAATCAACTGGAATTACTATACACTAAAGTATGACAATGCCGGCACACAGCTATGGGCTAAAACATATAACGGCACTGCAAATAATGACGACTATGCGCTAAGTGTGGCCATGGATGCAGCAGGCAAAGTAGTTGTTACCGGTGTGTCAGATGCTAACAGCAACGCAACGATTATAAATAACACAATAGTTTCCATTTTGTACAATGCTGATGGCACTGCTGCATGGACCAAAACACATACCGGAGCAGGAGCTAATAATGTGGGTGCCGATATAGCTTTTAATACTGATGGAAATGTGTGGGTGGCGGGCAATAATGAAGATAGTGCAAACCAACGCGATGCGGTGGCGCTAATGATTACCCCTGCAGGCACCCAAACACCGCTAGTCTTTGCGGGTGAGGGCGATAATACTGACAACATAAGGGATATAGTAATAGATGCCTCTGGTAATACATATATAACAGGCTATAGCGTAGGAAAAGATACAGATAGAAATATGTGTTTGATAAAATTAAATACAGCAGGCGATACACTATGGACACGCTCGTATACAGGTACTATGTATGGTAGCGATGATGATGCGTTTGCTCTGGCCCTGGACAATGCAAACAATGTTGTAATAGCCGGCTATGTGAAAAATAGTATTACAGGTTCAGATATTACCATTTTAAAATATAATGCAACTGGTACCCAACAATGGGTGGCCACTTTTGATGGACTAGTTCATGAAAGCGATAGAGCATATGATATGGCTGTGGATGCAACAAACAATATTTATGTAACAGGCAAAACGGACATAGATGCCACTATAGTGGCTAATGATGAATGCTTTACAGCAAAATACAATGCAACCGGCATTATGCTTTGGAGCGCTACTTATGCAGGTGGCACGCTGGGCAACGAGCGCGGAAAATTTATAGTGGCGGCACCCTCCGGAAGTGTATACGTATGTGGCAGAAAGCACAACGGAACAGATGAAGATGTGCTGCTTATAAAATATAATTCAGCTGGACAGCAGCAGTGGGTGGTTACATACAATGGCGGTTCAGGCAATGATGAGCCATTGGATATGGTTATAGACCCAAATGAAAATATTTACATAACAGGCAGTAAAGAGACATTACTTAATTCACTCAACACAGACATATTTGTGTTGAAGTACAATAGCGCAGGTGTTTCGCAATGGGCCAATGTGTATGGCGCAAGTGCTAATGGAATTGATGCTTCAGAAGCAATAGTAGTGGACAGCGATGGTAATGTATATGTAAATGGATATGTAGATAATGATGCAAGCGCTGCAATCAATAATGATATAATAACTATTAAATATAATTCAACTGGTGCCCAGCAATGGATACATACATTTTCTGACAATGGCCTAGACAACATAGGCGATGATATTACAATTAATCCAAACGGAAAAGTTTTTGTGTGTGGCCACAGCAATGTGGGAACAGCACAAAATATTAATTATGATATAATAGTGTATTCCATAAACAGCGATGGCAATACGGGTATCACAAATTCATTTGCACTTTCCGATTCATCAGATGTACCAAATAAAATGATGTGGAGCGGTTCCAATCTTTATGTGGCAGGTAGCACTTGGAATGGCTTGGAACAAAGAAATAAATTGGTTGTAAAATATGATTATGTGGATGCTGTAGGAGAATTTGTGAATGCATCTAACACTATTAGTGTATGGCCAAATCCTGCCAGTAATGAAATAAATATAAAATCATTGGCACCTATGCAGGAAGCTACTATTAACGTTTATGATAGTTGCGGCAAAAAGGTATTTTCCAAATACAACAATCAACTTTCATTTTTAAACATATCAATAGAAACACTGCCAGCAGGCATTTACACCATAAGTGTAATGTCACAAGGCTCAGTTATAAATAGTCAATTTATTAAAACCACTTATAATTAATTTCAATGAGAATTAAGAAAACCATAGTAGCTAAGGATATAAATAACTATACCCTTAACGATAAAATAAATATGACTCATCGTCCAAAGGCGGGTGATTTGGCCATATTTGAAGTGGTGGAAATAGACAGGCACTCAAGTGTTCAGCTAGATGATAAAAGACTTTCATGGATTTTTGAAGGCGATTATATAATGGCAGCCTTTGCAGATAGATATGCTACAGCGCAGTTTGAGGGGTATGTTCCTACGGAAACAATGGATTTGTATCACATACTTGGTGCAGGTGGGGCTATAGGCATAGTGAGAACTAAGAATGCATCTTTGAAGCATGTAGAACCTACTACTGTGCGTTTGGTTGGTTATTGCTGCAACGAAAAAAATGAAGTGATAAACACTAAGTTTTATAAGCGTGAAAGGCATGCCTTTGCCGGCAAAGTGCCCAACAACGCTAAAATAATTTTGTCTATTGGGTCTACAATGGACAGTGGCAAAACCACCACTGCTGCTCACGTAGCACGCGGTCTTAAAACCACTGGTAAAACTGTGTGTTTTGTGAAACTAACAGGCACGGCATATACCAAAGACAAGGACATGGTGTTTGACTGTGGTGCAGATTATGGATTCGATTTTAGCGATATGGGTTATCCATCTACCTATATGTGCGAAAAAGAAGATTTATTAGATATGTATCAGTCATTGCTCAATAAAATGGGTGAGCACAATCCTGATTATATAGTTATGGAAATAGCAGATGGTTTGTTGCAGCGCGAAACAGCCTATTTGCTACGCGACAAATCATTTATGAATACTATTCACAATGTAGTATTTTCGTGTGGCGATAGTTTAGCTGCATTGCAAGGTATAGAGATGTTGAATGCAATAGACATTTATCCTTGTTTAATTAGCGGCAGGTTTACTATGAGTCCGTTATTGATAAATGAGGTGCACGAACAAATAGGATATCCTGTGCATACCATAGATGAATTAATGACAGGCGATTTTAACAACCTACTACTGGAGAAAAAGCAAGTATTGAGCGCATGATATAAATATGACACGGCAACAAATCATTAGGGCATTTATTAGCCGAAACAAATGGATGGTAGGTGCTACCTTATTAGCAGCTATAGTCAATTCGTTGTTGAACGTTGTTATACCTCTTAGCATTGGCAAGTTTTACGAGCTTGCTCTGAACGAATCAGGTTCAAAAAGTAAATTACTCGATAAGGCAGGTCTCCACATTGGAGACCTTTCTTCGTTTTTTATCTTTTTCTTTTCGCTGGTGGTAGCCCGCGCTTTGTTCGGTTTTTTAGAATTGTACTGCACCGAGATGGTAGAGGAAAAAATGGTAAATGATACTCGCCAACAATTATTTCAATCACAACTGAATCAAACTTTAGAATCATTTCAGTCCAAGCAGGTAGGTAAGTATTTGTTGCGATACAGCAGCGATTTAAGCGCCATACAGAATTACATCACTAAGGGCAGCATTAAATTTATTGCAGATATCTTATTTTTCGTTTTCACTTTTTGCATTCTTCTGCTGCTCAATAAAAGTTTGGCTTTAATCGTATTACTGGCTTTCGTGCTGGTGGGAATTATTATTTATTTCTTAACTACCAGGCAGAAGGCGCCATCTGAACAAAGAAGAAGAGCCCGCTCTGCTATGTTTGAATTTGTAGAGACACGGCTAAATACTTTTATAACTATTAAAGCATTGAATAGAGTAGAGCCTGAGTTGGAACAATTCCGCAAACGAAGCAATACACTTTATGTAGAGAGCAAGAGTTATCACCTATGGCATTCATTCATAAATAGCCTCTTGCCGGCATTGTTCTTTGCAGTGTTAGGCATAGCCATGTGGTCGCTTGTGCAAGGTGATGGTGCAGATGTTATAGGTTCACAAAGCACCCTGCTGGTTTTTATTCTTATGCTGCTGTATTCGCAAAGTGTGTTTAAGCGATTGTTGCGTGTGCCATCGGTAAGGCAGCAAGGTATTATTTCATTTAATAATTTATTAAGCGTAATGAATATGCCTGCTGAAGCTTTAGCTGATAAGGAAGTTGCTAAAAATGATATAAAGGGCCAACTCAAATTGGAGTCAATTTCTTTTGGCTACAAAGAAGGCAATGCTGTACTCAATGATTTTTCTGCTCACTTTAAGCCAAAATCAGTCACTCTTATTTCAGGCGCGCAAGGATCAGGCAAGTCTACTTTGGTAAAATTATTATTGGCTTTGTATAGACCTGTTAAAGGCAGTATTTTTTTAGATGATAAAAATTATGCTCAAATGTCTGAGCATGCAATAAGGAAGAGTATTGCAGTAGTAAGTGAAGAAATCCCATTGCTTGGCAACACTGTTTTCAAAGTGGTTTCATACAGCCGCAACCCCGATAAAAGAGCTAAAGTGAATGAAGTGCTTAAAAAATTAAATATCCGTTTTCAGAGCAATGATGATGATAATTTGGATTATGAATTGTCCAACGGTGCAAGGAACGTGTCTGCTAATGAACGTAAAATGCTTCAGTTTGCTAGAGCCTTGCTTACAAGAAAAAAAATATTAGTGCTGGACGATCCCTTTGTTGGACTTAGTACTGATTCTGCTGCAACAGTTGTAAAATTGCTCAACGAAATGAAGCAGGAGAAAACCATTATTCTTTTGTGCAATGAGTTGCCACAGGAATTATTAATCGATAAAACTATATGGTTATGAAAAAAATAACTTTACTATTATTCCTAGCACTTGCTATGGCATCATGCAAGAAAGAGCCCGGTGTAGGTGGCGATGCGTCTATTAAAGGTCAGGTGTGGGCAAGGGATTTTAATAGCAACTTTACTGCATTTATTGGCGAGTATCCTGCAGAGGATGTTTATGTCTATTTAGCATACGGCAATAAAGATGGATATGATAAAAGAATAAAAACCGATTACAATGGATATTTCCATTTTGATTATCTCTATAAAGGCGATTATAAAGTGTATGTATACTCGGCTGATTCAACACTTACTGATTTAAACAATCAGGTAGCCGTAGTGAATAATGTTACCATTCAAGCAAGGAAGGAAGAAGTAGATTTAAAACGAATAACCATATATAATTAAATTTATTATGATTCCAAAAGCTATTCGTCTGCTATCGTTTTTAGCCATTGCTTTTTTATTGCCTAGAATGTTGTTTGCGCAAGGGCAAAATCAAATTGTATCGCGCCATATTAAAACAGTAGTAACCAAAACTTCTGAATTGAAAAAGGGTGAAATGATAATAAGGTACAATGTAACTACCTATAACAGGAAGGGAAATGTGCTGGAATCAAAGACGTTGGACAAAGACAGCGTATTAATAGAATGGGAAAGTTTTAAGTACAACAAACAGAGAAAAGAAATAGAGCATATTGAATACACAGGCAGCAATGTGGTAAAGTCAAAAACCGAAACCGAGTATGATAAGTTTGGAAAGGCTGTAAACCTTGTGGAATATGACAGCAGCGGAAAGGTAAAGGAGCGCACTGTTATCACTTATGACAAATGGGATAACAGAGTATTAGAAGAAATATTTGGAAGCGATGGTGCGCTTTTAAAAAAGACTGAATTTAGATATGATAAAATGGGCATGTTATTGATCAGAAGGACATACAATGCAGCGGGTACAATTATTTATGAAAAAATAAATACCTATACCTATTGATTTTTTGGTTGAAATATCCGCACCATTATTGCCTCTCTCAAGGTAAAACTTTTCTTTTATCAAAGAAGTACTTTGTCATGTGCATTATTTTTAGCTCCATGTCGGCTTTTGCCCAGGTTACCCAGCGCGACATGCAGGCAATGGGAAGTATTAATGCCTCACATGCATTTAATCAGTCGTGGAGTTTTTCCATTATGGCACAAGCGCTGCTTAATCAAAATTTAAGTGAGTTATGGATAGCCAATGGCGATATAGGCGTAGGTTACCAATTCAATTCTAATTGGAAGGCGGAGATGCATTTCAGAGCAATTAAATTTAGAACGCCTGATAATGATTACCAAAACAGAAATTTAATTTATAATACGCTTACCTATACCAACTCTTGGGGCAAGTGGAGCATAGCTCTGCGCAATAGGCTGCAACAACTTACCTACGAAGATCACTTTAATGATAGCTTTAAAGGTCCGCTGTGGTACAATAGAGATAGGCTAACTCTGAAATATAGAATCGACTATTATTGGGCACCCTATCTGTCACTGGAAACTTTTGTTCCGCTTAATCACTCCACACACAGTGGCATAGACCAGTGGCGCTGCGCAGCAGGAGTAGTGCGCACCTTTAACGACCGTTTTAAAATAGATCTTCGGTATCAGATACAAAATCAATTGCAACGCTCGGTGCATAGAATCAATTACTTGACAGCAATAAACTGCTATATAAAATTTTAATAAAAGTATGAAAGGATTAATCATCATATTCGTTTGCATTTGCAGCCTATTTGCATGCAATGAAGCACCAAAAAATAATACCATGAAAGAAGAAAATAATACAGGTAAAATTGCAATAGCCATTCATGGCGGTGCAGGAAATCTAAAAAAATTAAACCTCACACCTGAGCAAGAGACGGCATATAAAGCCACATTGGACACTGCGCTAACTGCGGGTTACGCAATATTGCAAAATGGCGGAAGCAGCCTAGACGCAGTGCAGGCTGCTATAAATGTTTTGGAAGATTCGCCATTGTTCAATGCAGGCAAAGGTGCCGTATTCAATCATGAAGGAATAAATGAAATGGATGCAGCAATAATGAATGGAAAGGATTTAAGTTGCGGTGCGGTGGCCGGTGTAAGGCATGTTAAAAATCCTATTAATGCGGCCATGGCTGTTATGAAAAACTCTGAGCATATTTTGCTCACAGGCGAAGGAGCAGAATCTTTTGCGGCCAAGTATGGCGTGGAAATGGTAGATCCTAAATATTTTTTTACAGAACTAAGATGGCAACAATTGCTAGAAGCGCTTAAAGAAGATTCGGTAGAATTGGATCATGACGGTAAAAAGGCAACTGCGCAAACATTCACTCCAGAACAATTGCGCGAAGAGAAGTATGGCACTGTAGGGTGTGTGGCTTTGGATAAAAACGGAAACATAGCCGCAGGAACTTCTACTGGCGGACTTACAAATAAGAAGTACGGCCGCATTGGCGATGCTCCGCTTATTGGTTGTGGCACTTATGCCAATAATAATTCGTGTGCTGTATCATGCACCGGCAGGGGAGAAGATTTTATGAGAAATACGATAGCTGCAGATATAGCAGCACAAGTGGAATATTTAAAGGTGCCGCTTGACACTGCTGTAAAGCATTCAATAAAAGAAAAGTTAGTAGCAACCAAAGGAAGAGGCGGCTGCATTGCAATAGATAAGCAAGGTAAGATAGCGGCAGAGTTTACCACCACCGGCATGTACCGCGGTTGGATTGATACTAATGGCCTTAAGGAAATATGGATATACGAAAAAAAATAGATTTCCTTTTTTTTATGCTCTAAATAATTCGATTAAAAATGAATTTTCAGCAGTTACATCATCTTTTCAATCATTTGCCCTCCATAGGCCAACTGGTAGGTTTTGCGGTATTGTTGGTAGCGTTGTTTTTGCGCAAATCAAGCGTGTTTCAAACGGGCGCATGGATTGTATTAATTTCAGCGATAACTGTTTGGCCGGCAAATTTCACTGGCGAAAAATGTGAAGAGAAGGTAGAGCATATTGAAGGAGTAAGCCAAAATCAAATTCATGAACATGAAGAGGCTGCAGAACTGGCCTTTAAGATCACGCTCATTAGCGGTGCCTTCGCATTGCTTTATTTAATAGCTATTCGCAAGTCATGGCGGTTTTCAAACTATCTCAAGTATTTGCTTATGGTTTCATGTGCTGTTTCTATTTTTTTCCTCATGCAAGTATCACATCAGGGGGGCTTAATCAGACATCCAGAAATTGATATAGCAGAAGCAAAGGGCAGGCATGAAAATAAAAGAGAACGTGATGGAGAAAATGAGCGTGAAAAGGATTAACTTAACGCTATAAAATTTTATATATATGCAGGCACATGTAAAAGGAAATTTCGATTTTCAAAAACGAATAGTCATTATCGGAATTGGATTATTTCTGCTAAAGATATTTGCCTGGTATCTTACTAATTCTGTGGCAGTGCTCACAGATGCACTGGAGAGCATAGTGAATGTAATAAGCGGTTTTATTGGATTATATAGTTTATATGTGTCAGCTCAGCCTCGCGACAAGAATCACCCTTACGGCCATGGCAAAGTGGAATTTATTTCTGCCGGTATAGAAGGCGCACTCATTACGGTGGCAGGCCTTATTATTATTTATGAATCAATAAACAATCTGCGGAACCCGCATACACTAACACAGTTAGATTATGGTATGTTGTTAGTTGGTGTAAGTGCATTAGTCAATTACATATTGGGAGCAGCTGCTATTAAAAAGGGACGACAAACCAACTCGCTTCCATTGGTCAGCAGTGGTAAGCATTTGCAAAGCGATACATGGAGCACCGTGGGTATTGTGGTGGGTTTGGCACTTATATATTTTACACACATAGCATGGATTGATAGCGCTGTGGCTATGCTTTTTGCTTTGCTTATTATTTACACAGGTTATAAAATCTTGCGCGAATCTGTTGCCGGCATTATGGATGAGGCTGATGATGATTTAGTAGACAAACTTGTGGTGTTTTTGGAAGCTAACCGAAATGAAAACTGGGTAGATCTGCACAACTTGCGCATAATAAAGTATGGTAGTATTTTGCATTTAGATTGCCATCTTACCGTGCCATGGTATTTTAACGTGCATCAGGCGCACGATGAGGTAGAGAGGCTTTCGGCTTTGGTAAGAGAAAATTTTGGAGAGAGCGTAGAGTTATTTGTGCATACCGATGGGTGCCTTGATTTTTCTTGTGCAATATGTATAAAAAAAGAATGTGCCCAGCGTAAGCAGCCATTGAAACAGCGCATTACCTGGGACACCCAAAATGTAATAAGCAATGAGAAGCATAGAATTTGAAATAAACTATTTCTAACAAAAACATAATACATTTCTCCACCATGAAAGTATTTTTAATAGAAGACGAGCCTGCTGCAATGGAGCGTCTGAAGCAGATGATAGAGGCTGAAGGATTGGCCGAAATTATGGGCGAAGCCGACAGTGTGGAAAGCGCTCTGTTGTGGTTGAATAACCATCCTACACCTGATGCAATATTTACTGATGTGCAACTTGCAGATGGCACATGTTTCGATTTGTTTGCCAAATACGAACCTAAATGCCCTATAGTATTTATTACAGCTTTTAACCATTATGCCATTGAGGCATTTAAAGTAAATGCACAAGATTATTTGTTAAAACCTCTTAAGAAAGATGAATTAAAAAGAGCATTACAAAAATTAAATAATTCGCTTGCTCCGCTGCTTGCCAAATTAGATTATACCAAATTGGCTCAAGCGATTTTGCATGAGGAAAAAAAATATGAAAAGCGCTACCTAATAAGATTTGGTGAGCAAGTAAGAAGCATAGCAAGCGAGGACATAGCATTCATATACACTACATCCAAGGCTGTATTTGCAGTATTGCAAACAGGCAAAGAATATCCGCTTGACAAAACCATGGATGCGTTAGAAAAGGAATTGGACCCAAAGAAATTTTTTAGAATCAATAGGCAATTTATTGTAAGCATGAAGTCCATTGGCCAAATGCATATAGTGTCTAAGTCGAGGGTGCAGTTAGAATTGAATCCGCCATATAAACATGACGATGTGATAGTGAGTACTGAGAAGTCTCCCCTTTTTAAAGAATGGCTAGGTGGGGAATAAGTGTGCACATGGAAATTTGCATTGATGGTTTCATTCCTATTTAGCCATCTATTTTTCTTGTTCGGTAAATGAAATCATTTAATATTCCCAATTAGGTAGTTACTTTAAGGTACACTATTTTTTTAGCTCATAATTCATGGGCTAAGTATCATTTTTCTACAATTCAGATACTTTAAACAATTGCTTTTTTTGTAATATAGAAATGAAAATATTTGAACTTAATTTATTATGGGGCAATAGCTTTTGTAGAGTATGCCTCTGCTTTTTATTTAGTATAAATGTGGCTTCGTTAAATGCACAAACTACTATTGCAACTGCTGGGTCAGAAGCCACGGGTGCTGTTGGCACATGCAGCTATACAGTGGGGCAGGTGGTGTATGTTACTCATACTGACAATGCCACATCGGAGGCACAAGGTGTCCAACAACCATTCGAAATTTCCACTGTGGTTTCTTTGGTAGAAGCAGAATGTTTCGAATTGGCTTTAAGCATTTATCCCAATCCATCGCGCAATGTTTTTATTTTAAATATTGGCGATTACAACTTCGAAAATCTAAGTTACCAATTAATAGACGTATCAGGCCAACTGGTTATGTCAGGCAAAATAGTATCTGGTTCTACAACCATTGATGCTACTGGCCTGGCAGCGGATAATTATTTTTTGACAGTAGCGGATGAAAACACAGTATTTAAAATATTTAAACTTATAAAATGCTAAGCCCAATGAAATTGAATATAGATTTTAAATCAGTCAAGATCTTTTTTTTGTTGCTTTTGCTACCAGCAATGCTGTTAGCGCAGGCACCACAAAAAATGAGCTATCAGTCGGTGCTAAGAAATAGCGCCAGTGCATTAATAACCTCCACATCTGTTGGTATGCGTATAAGCATTATTCAAGGTACACAGACAGGAGCCAATGTGTATGTGGAAACACATACAACAAGCACCAATGCTAATGGACTGGTGAGTTTAGAAATTGGTACGGGCAATGCGCAAGAAGGCGATTTTGCACAAATAGACTGGTCGCAAGGCCCTTATTTTATTAAAACAGAAACAGATCCTTTAGGAGGAAATAATTACACCATTGTAGGCACCACAGAATTACTAAGTGTGCCCTATGCGCTATTTGCAGCCAGCGGCACACAGGGTCCGCCCGGCCAGCAAGGTGCCACAGGAGCACAAGGTATTCAAGGCCCAAGTGGCCCTCCAGGTCCGCAGGGTGCACAGGGTATTCAAGGGATCGCTGGTGTTGCTGGGCAGCAAGGTCTCTCAGGTGTTGGTCTCAATAATCAGGGCAATTGGGTTTCTGGCAATACGTATGATCCCAACGATTATGTTTTTGCTCCGTCATCTACAAATCCATTGGTCAATTCAATGTGGATTGTTCAGTCGAATGTTAGTTTTTTATCTGGCATAACACCTTCTGCAGATAATTTGAATTGGGTTGAATTTGAAGCTCCAACTGGTCCGCAAGGTCCCACCGGATTGACTGGTGCAATAGGCCCTCAAGGCCCTGCAGGGGCTGATGGAGTGCAAGGCCCAATTGGATTAACTGGCACAGCTGGTCCGCAAGGCCCCACTGGTTTTACAGGCCCTCAAGGCCCTGCAGGAACAGATGGATTGCAAGGTCCTATTGGATTAACTGGTGCAACTGGTCCGCAAGGCCCTTCAGGTGTTGGTCTTAATAACCAGGGCAATTGGGTTTCTGGTAATACATATAATCCCAACGATTATGTTTTCGCACCATCATCTGCTAATCCGTTGGTTAATTCGATGTGGATTGTTCAGTCAAATATTAATTTTCAATCCAACGTAACACCCTCAGCAGACAATATAAACTGGGTAGAGTTTCAAGCTCCAACTGGTCCGCAAGGTCCCATAGGTGTTACAGGTGCAGCGGGTCCACAAGGTCCTATTGGTTCAACAGGTGCAACTGGTCTGCAAGGCCCCGTTGGTTCAACAGGTGCTACAGGCGCAACGGGTCCACAAGGGCAAACTGGTTTAATTGGTGCAACAGGAGCTACAGGTCCGCAAGGTCCTACAGGATTAACTGGCGCAACCGGTCCCCAAGGCCCAATAGGTTTGACAGGTTCAACAGGTGCACAAGGCCCAATTGGTTTAACGGGAGCAACAGGTTTAACTGGCGCAACAGGCGCGCAAGGACTAATAGGTTTAACAGGTGCAACAGGTCCACAAGGTACTGCAGGATTAACTGGCGCAACAGGCCCGCAAGGTCCAATAGGTTTGACAGGTCCACAAGGTGTTGCAGGATTAACTGGTGCAACAGGCCCTCAAGGTCCAATAGGTTTGACAGGAGCAACCGGTCCTCAAGGTCCACAAGGCCCAACAGGTTTAACAGGAGCAACAGGCCCGCAAGGTCTAATTGGTTTAACTGGCGCAACTGGTCCACAGGGACCTCAGGGTTTTCAAGGTCCGCAGGGGGCATTGCTGGTAGGTGACATTGTTGGCTTTGTATTGCGTTACGATATTTATGGCAATCGTCAATTCATTAATTTAAATGGTATAACCGTGAGCATTGAAAACACATTGTACACTACCACCACTGATGCTAACGGCAGGTATTCTTTTGGAGCTGTACCAACAGGCACTTATACTTTGTTGTTTTCTAATACTGGCGATGGAGCAGACAAACTGCAAGGTATTGCTCATGCAGGCGGCAACACACCTACTTATTTGCCCAATGTGCATATTAGCCCCATAGCTGCATTTTATCCGGTTACTCTCAATGCTACTTCAAGTGCTACCACTGGAGTTACTTTGACAGGCACTGTAAACGCATCAGATTTATACGCAAGAAAAATTGCATTCTTTATTGGTTTTTCTAATTCTACTTCCAGCATAACCACGGCATATGCAGATATTGAAGGAGGTACTGTGAATGCCAATACTGTCAATTTTACTTTTAATCTTAGCAAGCAAGCCTTGAATAACATGGGAGCCACAGTGGGCACCACCATATATATAAGAGCATATGGAATAAATGGAGGATACGCCAGCTCCTGCAATGCTCTGGATTATTCAACAGGCAAAAGACAGTTCACTTGTGTAAGTACTAATTCAGTTTTGGCTAGTGTGACGGTTCAGTAGAAAAAAAAACATATGTTTATCTAAACAAAAAACAATGTATTCGAAATGATATAAGTGCAAACCTTTTGCACCATTATTTCTATTGCAGTGCTTGATTTCAATATGGACTTATTAGGTAAAAAGTTTGTTTTAGAAAATGCATATACTCTTTTAATGATGAAGGCAAATAAGGAAGAATAAATTTTCGCATCTACAAATTCGGATAAAAGGGAGAACTAACTAGGCTCTCTTTTTTATTATCTTGTAAGAACTATGTTTCCACGGAAATCATGCGGAAATCCTAATGAATCGTGCACTACTGCCTGATAAATATGTACGCCATACTGTGCATAATATTCTCCATCATTTACATCGCCAGTCCATGGTTGGTGTTTGTTGTTGGTTTCAAAAATGATGTCGCCCCATTTGTGGAATATTTGTAGCGCGTATTCTGAAACAACAGTTAATTAAAGGTTTCCAATCTTCTAGAATTTTTGAAAGACTTTGCTCGCAGACAATTTGTTGTCAATTATTATTTGAAACATGTAAACACCAGCTGATAAATCTGAAATATCATAAGCTTGTTTAACAAGGCCCGATGATTGGTTTTGGTTGCTAAGCGATTTAACCAAAGTCCCACGTGTATCAAATACATTTAATCCAACTTGGCTTGCTTGGGTAAGCTCATAAGTAACGTTGATTTGATTGTCAGCAGGATTAGGGTATAAGCTAAAATTTATTTTTTCATTTTCAATTTCAAATACACTTACCGCTGCTGAGGCTACCTGCGTGGTGGTATATACATGGTCGCCTGCTTCGTCACCATCATTGTTGGTAGCGTTGCCCGCTACATAAAATGTTACTTCACCTACATCTGTAGTAGGAGCATTCCATGTAAATGTAAATGTGTGCGCATTGGCACTCGCGCCTGTATTAGTGTTATGCACTATGTTTTTGCGTACAAAACCACTTACGGTTTTAGTTTTTATTTGTGTGCCTACACCGGCTACCAATGTACCGGCATTGTCACCATTGCTTTGCAAAGCTTCTACTCCCAAGCCAAAAAGGTTGCGCGCATTTTCAGCTACGGTTACGCTTATAGTGTACTGCTGTCCTGGCACATATTCCCAATTGGTCATGTTGCTGGAAGAAATAGTGACTGAGCCACCTCCACCATTTACTGGAGTGCCTACATGGCAGCCAGATTCGGCACACGTAGTTTCACCTGGCGAGCCTGTTTTACCAGCCTTGCCATTATCACTGTCCATGTGCATATCGTAAGAAGATGTAGAAAAAATAAAAATAATTGCTGATACAAAGAGTGTGGAGAGAATGGAAGTTTTCATTGGTCTGAAAGAGGGATATGTTTCTTATTAAATTTTAAAATATATAACACAAAAGTTAATGTAATGTTCACAAAAGGTAGTATTTCAGAATTTCTGATATTTTGATAAAATGTGGCGATAAATGTACATGTTATTTTTTTTTGCGGGCATGGAGTTTATTCCATTTTCATACACATATATTGTTGAAATTCCAATGGCGTTAGCGTTGTTTTGCGGCACTAGTGTAGTATACTCATTTCCTGCACTATCAGTATATCGCATCTTTCATTTTTACCTGAAAATCTGACAAGTCGCTTGCTACAGGTTGGTTTCAACATGCTCCTCGTTATATGGCGCAACTTCATTCCATTTTTTGTTCTTTTTATATTCGTTTACTATGGTATTTAGCATTCTCCTTTTTGCCCAAAGTTCAAAGGGTATTTGTTCTTTATATTTTTTAAGGTTCAGAAGAATCCTTACAAAACCTAATTTCATATACTCTATGGCCATTTCCATATTGTTGCTATACCTCCAACACACGCCAATAAGCATCTTGTAAAGAATTTTGTAAAATTCTTCAAGCGCCTTTCGGTCATCATCCAGACAACGTTTTATAAGCAGTTGGTCCATTAAAGCTTTTGGGCAAATCAATTCAAATTGTTTAGTCCTTTCCCTTTAGCTTATATGGGTTTTTGGCCGGTTATTAGACCAATTAGCTATCGGTTATTTCTAATGCACTTTAAGTATGAACAATCTTGGGTATGATTGGCTTTTTATATGGTTACAAAGTTGAGCAACTGGGCGAGTAAACAAAGCCTATTAAGCAGGTCATTTTTCCCATTCAGTACCAAACTGCGCAACTAACACAATAAAAAAGTGCAAATTTGTTAATGTAATTAAAACCAAAAAGCTATGGAACTCACCACATCAGACTACTCCAGACTGCTTAGGGAAGCTAATCTGGATGTGTTTTCAGAATTACTAAAGTTGAACCAATTACCATATTATCACAGGTCGTTGGATGTTATAAAATGGGCTAGAAAAATTAATTTTGAAAGAATTAAGGAATTTATGAAATAATATTTTAGCGGATGCATACGTCCGGGAAACTATAAAATCAACAAAAGGAAGACGCATGAACCGAATAATGAATATTTATAAACTTAGCGCAACAGTCCTAATAGTGTTGCTATTAGCATTAGGTTGCAAGCACCATCCGGAGGTATTACCTGGTACTGGCGGCACTGGCGGTGGTACGGATACGCTGCCATGGGTAAACCCAGACCCTTGCGACCCTGATTCAGTTTATTTTACTAATACCATCCAACCACTTTTGAACGCATACTGCGGCTCTGCCAACTGCCATGATGCTGTGGACCCTGAGGAAGGTATAAACGTTACCACCTATGCTACCATAATGAGCGCGGGTGGATTTGTAGAGCCTGGCGACCCCAATAGCAGTAATATGATTGAGGTGCTTTATAAAACTGACCAAGACCAAATGCCACCAGCCGACCAGCCTCAGCTCACTGCCGAACAAATTGCGTTGTTGGAGTTGTGGATAAACCAAGGTGCACGCAATAACTCATGCACTGCCGATTGTGATACTAGTTTGGCGGTTACATTTAGTGGAGTCATTTTGCCCATGATGCAAAATAATTGTGTTGGGTGCCATGGCAGCTACAATCCCTCTGGTGGTGTGTCATTAACTAATTACGCAGAGATTTCAGCCCAGGCTGGCACCGGCAATCTTATGTACTCTCTATTAGGCACTGGTGGCAATAGCATTATGCCACAATACTCATATGGCCTTCCACAATGCATGATTGATGAAGTGCAAGAATGGATAGATGCTGGAATGCCAAATAACTGATATTTGCACCTATGAAAAAGCAAAATCTTCTTATCCTTTCCTTTTTTGCACTGGTTGTATCGGCAGTTTTACATTCGTGCTACTACGATCAGGAGGCTTATCTCTATGGTTCCGCTTGCGACAATAGTGCGGTTACTTATACAGGCCGCATTAAGGCTATAGCAGATGCTAAGTGCGCTACCAGCGGCTGTCACTCAGGGGGTTCGCCCAGTAGCGGTATCCTTTTAGAAGGTTATGAGGCCTGCAAAGCATCTACTCAAGGTTCGGAGGTTATGTGCACCATAAAGCGTCTTAGCGGTTGTTCGCCAATGCCAAAAGGCATGTCGCAACTTTCGCAATGCGATATAGAAGCATGGCAGGCCTGGATAGATGCCGGATATCCTAACTAAATTGCGGGTATAATAAATTAAAAACATACACACAATGCTAAGAAAAATAATTGGAATAATATTGATAGCCATCATCATAGGTGGAGGTGTAGCTTATTATCTGTGGAACAAACCGCACAAATCTGCCGAAGGAGTTAAGCCCGTTGCCACGCTCACTGCAGAGGAGCTTTTTACGCAGTATAGCACAGACGCTGCCGGAAGCGATGCTAAATACCTTGATAAGGTATTAGAAGTAAGCGGCACGGTAAGCAATGTTTCGGTGAATGAGTTGAACGAAACCAAAGTGGCTCTGTCCACCTCAGATATGCTGGCGGAGATAGCTTTTATTATGAAAAAAGGTGAAAATATTGAGAGTTTAAAAACGGGCACCAATATTGCCTTAAAGGGAATTTGTGTGGGTTACAATACGGATGTAGAGTTAAAAGAATCTGTAGTAGTGCACCAATAAAAAAAATTAAATCCCAATCAAACACATTACAAAAATGAAAAATCTAATTTTATCAATTGCGATTATCGCAGCATTATCTAACTCACTTAGCGCCCAAAAGTATTTTACTAAAGAAGGTAAGATCAACTTTTTTGCAGGTACGAAAGTGGAAGACATTTCGGCAAACACCGGCAGTGCAACATGCGTTATAGACGCGGCTACTGGCGATATTCAATGGTCGGTTCTTGTAAAAGGATTTCACTTTGAGCGCGCCCTTATGGAAGAGCACTTTAATGAAAACTATATGGAAAGCAGCAAGTTTCCAAAGTCAGAGTTCAAAGGAAAAATTGAAAACATAGGTAGCGTAAACTTCAAGGCAGACGGAACTTACAACGTAAAAGTAAAAGGCGACCTAACTATGCATGGAGTAACCAAAAACATAACTACAGATGCTACCATTACTATTAAGGGTGGAGTCATTAGTTGTACTTCTAAATTTTTCGTAAATCCTAAGGATTTCAATATTGCCATACCTTCTGCAGTTCAAGATAAAATTAGCAACAACATTGAAATCAATGTTTCTGGTACATTAGCTGAATTGAAAAAATAATACTTATTCCCAAAACGGAACACCACGTGAGAAAAAATATTTCTTCCATAATAAAAACAGGGCTGATAATTCAAGCCCTGTTTTTGTTTACATGCGCCAATGCACAAAAAGACACTACCGATTTACTTTCCTTGCTAGGCGAGGAGGAGCCAACGGTAGATTATGCTACCGCCACATTTAAAACTACGCGTGTTATAAATATGCACAGTGTAGAAAATGCAGCAGCGGGTGTTTTGGATTTTAGAATAAATCACCGTTTTGGCCCATTCAATATGGGAGTGAATAATCTGTTTGGTTTAGACCTGGCTTACATACGCCTAGGTTTTGAATATGGCATTACCGACCGCCTTATGGTAGGCTTTGGGCGCAGCAATGTGAACAAGGAATTGGACTTTTTTGGTAAATACAAAATACTTCGTCAAAGCACAGGCAAAAAGAATATGCCTATTAGTCTTTCATGGTTTTCCAGCACTGTTATTAGAACGGACCCATTCCCAACTACCGACAGAAAAAACTACCTCTCCTCACGACTATTCTATTGCCATCAATTATTGATTGCGCGCAAATTCAATGAGAGTTTATCGCTGCAGTTAGCCCCAACTCTAGTGCACCGCAATATGGTGTTGGATAGCACCATTAAAAATGATGTGTTGGCATTGGGCGCAGGAGGCAGAATGAAAATTACACGCAGAACTTCAATCAATGCGGAGTATGTATATGTGTTGCCAAATCAATTGGAGTATAAGTATAAGAACTCCTTCTCGGTGGGTATAGATATAGAAACTGGCGGGCACGTTTTCCAAATGCATATTACCAATAGTTACCCTATGAATGAGAAGGGTTTTATAACCGAAACTACTGGCACCTGGGGTGCAGGCGATATTCGATTTGGATGGAATATATCGCGTGTATTTACTATAAAGGAGCGGAAGGAACCGTCCCACTAGTGCATTAGTCTACTCCCAAGTATTTGTGCGTTTGCACAGAAATTCTCCATTGAGTGTTTTTTCTTATGTGGTCTAAGATCAATGGCTGCATTTGCTCGCGTTTTTCCCACTCTGGCTGCATGTACAGCATACACGTGCTCTTTACTTTAGCTGCATGCTGCTGTGCCCACTCTATGTCAGATTTATTAAAAACAATTACCTTTAATTCGTTGGCCTTGGTATAACTTGTTTCTACAGGGGCTTTGAATTTTTTTGGTGAAAATGTTACCCAATCCCAAGTACCGGTAATTTCATACGCACCAGAGGTTTCTATATGTGTGCGAATGTTATGCAGTTTTAATAATGTGGTTAACTCTGTCAAATCATACATGGCAGGCTCACCACCAGTTATTACACAAATGCCTGTGCCGCTATTCACTACATCCTTCACCAATTGTAATACAGTAATGTTCTTATGCTTACCAGCATCCCAACTTTCTTTTACATCGCACCACACGCAGCCCACATCGCAGCCGGCCACGCGTATAAAATAGGCAGGTGCTCCCGCATAAGCGCCTTCGCCTTGCACGGTGTAAAAAGTTTCCATTACAGGGAGTGAGTTTTTTTCTGACATGATTTTAATACGCGGGTACAAAGGTATTATTCCACTACTATTTCATCGCAAAAAAGCCAACTTGGCTCGCCCACGGCATCGTGCCAATCTGGGCAGGGCCCGCTGTTGTGTGCTACCATTTTTATATAGCGCACTTGTGTGGGTGCAAATGTGGCATTCATACTTGTTATAAGTTCACCTTCCGTTTTTATATCTAGGGTGGGTAGTGTAGTAGCAGCAAGTTTCCATGTTTTACCATCGGTGCTTACATAGTATTCTACTTTCTCTGGCCTAAAAATCCATGCGTTTATATAATGAAACCAATTGGTACTTATGCGCGATATTTCAATAATTTCTTTCAAATCAATAGTGGCCTCCATATTGTTGCCCTGCACAGCCTGCCACAGTCCATCTCGAAAAGAGGGTGTGCCTAACGAGCCATCCACAAGTGCTTTGTTGCCGCTACCGGTATAGTATGGGCTTGGTATATAGCTTAGCTGCAAGTCTTTGCCCAGCGCCAGGTGTGGGTTGAAATTGCGCGCCAATTCTTTATCATATTTTTTTCCGTGCCAGCTGGCATTTACCGTAAGTGTACTTGGTTCTTTTATGGTAATAATTTTTTTGGCGCTCTTTATGTCTCCGGCATTATTCGTTTTTCGGTCGTGGTGTTGCAGCGTGTAATTCAGCGCTACATGTTCGTCATTCTTTTTTAAGTGTACTACTATTTGTCCGTTCTCATCTGCAGTGGATGCTATAGAGTAGGGCACTGCTTCAAAACCGTATTTGACTTTTTGTGCATCTAACCGGGCATAATGATTTTTTATGCGCTCGTGAAATTGGTTGTAATTCTGTTTTTGTGGAGGGCTCCAAAGCACCTCGCTTAAGGCAATGAGCCTTGGGAATATTTTGCTATGCGCTATTTCTTGTGGCGCATGTTCGGTCCACATATTGCACTCTGCACCTCGTATAAATGTTTTTTCATAGGCATTTAACGAATCCGGCAGAGGGTTAAAAGAATACACTTTTTCTAAATCAATACTTTCCAAGCCATAGTCTAAATAACAGTGCGATGTAGGCGACATAACTACAAAGTGCTGTGCTTTAGCAGCTGCAATGCCGCCAGCCATGCCGCGCCAGCTTTGTATCATGGCATCGGCTGGTATACCGCCTTCCAGTATTTCGTCCCAGCCTATTATGCTTTTGTTTTTTGTTTTTAAAAATGCAGCAATGCGTTCTATAAAATAAGTTTGCAATTGGGCTGATGTTTCAAAATCATTTTCCTGCATTCTCTTCATGCATTTGCTACAATTGTCCCAGCGATATTTGGGTGCTTCATCGCCACCTATGTGTATGTAAGGTGCCGGAAAAAGTTCGCATACTTCTGTAAGCACATTTTCCAAAAAAATAAAAGTGTGCTCATTGCCTGCACAATAAATGTCTTTGAACACACCCCACTCATGCGATACTTGCACTTGCTCACCTGTGCAGCTAAGTTCAGGGTATGCAGCTAGGGCTGCAAGGCTATGGCCAGGCAGTTCTATTTCTGGTATTACCATTACTTGTCTTTGAGCTGCGTAGGCTACTATATCTTTTATGTCTTGTTTTGTATAATAGCCACCATAGCGCGTTCCGTCTTCCTCGGTGCGCCACGAACCTATTTCTGTTAGTTTTGGATATTGGTCTATTTCTATTCGCCAACCTTGGTCTTCCGTAAGGTGCCAATGAAAAACATTCAATTTGTATTGTGCCAT
>JANOXJ010000308.1:0-3078 GCA_031418455.1 Flavobacteriales bacterium
TGGAGTGAAGCACAGGTAATTCTTTGCAAAAACGACAATTATTTTTGTATGCTTATGTGCGTCTTGCACAAGTGTTTCATAAAAATTTATGAGTACAAATTCACAGCATGGTTTCATATAGCCAATGTAAAATTACCTTGCGCCCATGATTCAGAACTTATCACCGGAAGAAATAGTGCGCAGAGAAGCGCTTGATAAATTGCGTGCCTTGGGCATAGAGCCTTTTCCTGCTGCGGAGTTTATAACCACCAGCACCGCCAAAGAAATACTAACGCACTACGAAGAGGGCAAGGAAGTAACCATAGCAGGCCGCCTGCACAACATGCGCGACATGGGCAAGGCCAGCTTTGCGCAGCTGCAAGACAGCACCGGCAAAATTCAGATATACATAAACATAGATACCCTTTGCCCTGGCGAAGACAAAACATTTTATAAAGAAGTAGTAAAACACCTGCTCCACTTTGGCGACTTTGTGGGTGCTACAGGCAAAGTGTTTACTACCAAAATGGGCGAAATATCTGTTAAGGTAGAAAGCCTTACGCTGCTGGCTAAATCCATAAAACCACTGCCTGTGGTAAAGACCGATGCAGAGGGCAATGTGTTTGATGCATTTACCGACCCTGAGTTGCGCTACCGTATGCGCTATGTGGACTTGGTGGTGAACGAAAAGGTGCGCGAAACATTTATTACACGCACCAAAATAGTAAACGCCATGCGCGAATTTTTTAATGAAAAGGGATATTTGGAAGTAGACACACCTGTGCTGCAAGCCATACCCGGTGGCGCCACCGCACGCCCTTTCATAACCCACCACAATGCGTTAGATGTGCCCATGTACCTGCGCATAGCCAACGAGCTTTACCTTAAAAGACTCATAGTAGGTGGCTTTGATGGTGTGTATGAGTTTAGCCGCAACTTCCGCAACGAGGGCATGGACCGCACACACAATCCAGAGTTTACGGTAATGGAAATATACGTGGCCTACAAAGACTACCACTGGATGATGGACTTTACCGAGGCCATGCTGAAACATGTGTGCAACAAGGCTTTGGGCACTACTATGGTCACCTTTGGCGACAAACAAATTGATTTTGGTTCGCCCTTTTTGCGCATAAGCATGACCGATGCTATAAAACAGTTTACAGGTTTTGACATTACCGGAAAATCGGAAGAAGAATTAGCCACATTTTGCCGCAGCATAGGCATAGATGTAAATAGCACTATGGGCAAAGGCAAACTGATAGACGAAATATTTGGCGCCAAATGCGAAGGCAATTTTATACAGCCCACCTTCATTACCGACTACCCAATAGAAATGTCGCCTCTGTGTAAAAAACACCGCAACCATCCGGAACTCACAGAGCGTTTTGAGCTGATGATAAACGGCAAAGAAGTGGCCAATGCTTATACAGAATTAAATGATCCGTTGGATCAGCGTGCACGCTTCGAAGACCAATTGAAGCTGCAAGAGCGTGGCGATGACGAAGCCATGTTTATAGATCAAGATTTTTTGCGTGCATTGGAATATGGCATGCCACCCACCTCTGGCATGGGCATAGGTATAGACAGGTTGGTAATGTTTCTTACCAACAACGAGACTATACAAGAAGTACTTTTCTTTCCGCAAATGCGCCCTGAAAAATTTGAAACAGGACCAGACCCTGCAGCCTTTGTAGCCTTAGGCGTACCGCAGGAGTGGGCAGAGCACGTAATACGCGCAGGGTATGACAGTGTGGAAAAACTACAAGAGGCAAAACCAACGGTGGTGCACCAAAACCTAAACCAATACCGCAAGAAAAACAAACTGGAAATACCCGCAGTGCAACTGGACGATGTAAATGCATGGATAAGCAAGTAACGTATATGCACCCTACAGTTGTTCAAACTTGCGTGTATAAAAGGCATTTATAAAAAAAAAAACAATAGATTAAAAGTGCACCTTAGCACCTGAAAATTAAACTACACATTATAAACATGAACAAATTTTTAATAACCGCCATAGCCGTTGTAACCCTTGTGGCACAAGGCTGTGTGCCGCAGCGCAAATTTGCCGAGGTAGAGTCGCGCAAGAATGCACTGGACCAGGAAAGTAAAGAACTAAGAAAAATGACCGAGCAGCAAACTGCACAAATCAAAGATTTAAACGAAAACATAGATTTGAAGCAACAAGCCATAAAAGATTTGCAGCAGGACACATTGGACATGGGAAAAGATTACCGCCAATTGCGCAACCAGTATGACAAGGTGAATGAGCTAAACGATATACTGTCGCGCAAGAGCAGCGAGCTGCTTGGACAAGCCACAGGCGAAAATAAAAAGCTGGTAGATGAGCTGAACAAAACACAGGAAGCCCTGCAGAAAAAAGAAGATGCACTAAAGTATCTGGAAAAAAATCTGAATGAAAAACAAGCCAGCATAGATATGGCTAACAAGGAGCTGGCAGAAAAACAAAAGCGCGTAGACGATATGGAAAAACTACTTGCTGACCAACAGGCAGCAAGCCAGGCGTTAAAAGCCAAAGTGCAAGCAGCATTGCTTGGCTTTAAAGACAAAGGCTTAACCGTTACAGAAAAAGATGGTAAAGTGTATGTGAGCATGGAAGCAAAATTGCTTTTTGCATCGGGCAGCACAGCGGTAGATCCTAATGGTAAAAAAGCACTTATAGATTTAGCAAAAGCTATAGAGGGCGAAACCGATATGGAAATAATAGTAGAAGGCCATACCGATACCGATAAAATAAACAGTGCTACTTCGCCAAAAGACAATTGGGAACTGAGCGTGTTGCGCGCTACTGAAGTAGTAAAAATAATAACGGCTAACAGCACGGTGAAACCAACACAGCTGGCCGCCTCAGGCCGCAGCGAGTACTACCCGGCTGACCCAAATGACAAAGCAAAAAACCGCAGAATAGAAATAATACTGCAACCTAAATTAGATGAGTTGTATAAACTTATAGAAGGCAATTAATTTTTTTTATTGCTTAACGAAACATTCAAAACCCCTTTCCGATTTCGGAAAGGGGTTTTTGTTTTTAGTCATGCTTTAAACAATGTAAAAAGGCGATTTTAAAATGACAAT
>JANOXJ010000309.1:0-3766 GCA_031418455.1 Flavobacteriales bacterium
GATATTATTTGAAAAGGTTCAATTTCCATTTAGGTTTATTTCTATTGTAATGGGTAGAAAGACTCTAATGAATTAAAAGGAAATACTAAACCGAAAGAATAACTGAACGAAAAAAAATGAATAGCATTTTTATCTTCAGAATTTAATTCGTTTTTTGCAATACGCCATGCAGGCAATACGAAAGTAGATGTTTTGTTCTATGTTGCTTGTTGCACACAAGCACACTTTTTTAGATACGGGCTAAAAGCCCTCAAGCAGCTTTATGGCACTGGCTACACTGCGTTAAGCCTGCGCCAGAGAAACCCGAGTGAAGAGGCTTGCTGTTTTAGGCAGTTGCAAACTGCCTGCATACAACACACGAGTTACGCTGCGCTAAACTCGCGCGATTGGGGGTTGCTGATAAAGTCATGGTATGTAATATCAAGAATGGAAATGGGTATGGCAACATCAGCCTTAGCGCTGTTGCGCATGGCCTTCCTGAATTCACCAAAATTTCCTATATATAATTCGGAATCAATACAGGCTTTATCAAATGCCATAAACAGCGAAGCTGCCTTTTTCGGAGTAAGTTCATCATCAAAAGTTGTGGGATTGGGTATTACCAAATCTTTTAGCGTTTGAGGATAGAAATAGTTACTTGTAACCTCACTCATATCCAATTGGTCGTAGAGAGCCCTTACTTGAGTGAAGGACCTTTGTGATAGCAGGAATAAAAAAATAAAGGCAAATGATTTGCCATAGGTGGCTTGCGCTGTTTTCATATTGATTTTGTGGTTAAGGTTTAGCCGAAGGATATTGATATACTCAGTAGTGATAGGTATATTCAAGGGTGTCTAATGGTGATACAAGTACATCGAGAGAGTCCTTATATACAGTAGTATAATAACCACTCCCTTCTTCATCAATCCATTCGGACACATAAAAATTTAGGAAATCATGGCGATTACCTATACACTGACGTATTTCAGTAAACCCATTTCCAACCACATCCGGGAGAGAACCACCTCGAATATAGCTGACTCTTACATAATGCTCAGGATTAAGTGGCTCATCATCAATCACAGTTACTTTCATCCATGCTTTGGGTAGCAATTCATAAATGCCATCGGCCACCCATGTCATATTCATGCTGTAGCCATAGCCACAATCGTCCCAACAACCATCAGCCTCTGCACAATAGCCCGAAACAGCCAACTCACAAGGCCACTCCACATTGCCATTCGCATCACTTGTTTTTATTTCTATATTGCTTGGAGTATCGCTGTTGTTTTCATAGGAGAATAGGTAAACGGTTGCTCCAGGTATTGGGTCTAGAGTTCCGTATTCTACAAATTGCATACACTTGGTATTGCCTTCATTGCATGGCCATTCCTCTTTATGATTAAAGATTCCATCGCCATCGCAGCCAGACAAAAGCATACTCAAGGCTATAGAGCAAACAATTGGTAAAGGGGTGTTTTTTTCCATCTCAGTAAAAAATTTAGTTGAGTAAATGTGAGGCTTAAATGGCAATCATCCTAGCTTTATTAATTTAATTTTCAATGTCTAAAGAATTTATGTTGAACATTCATTCATCATCCGTTTTAAATACATCAGTCTGTTTGTTTTTTGCAATACCCCATTGGGGCAATACGAAAGTAGATGTTTTGTTCTATGTTGCTTGTTGCACACAAGCACACTATTGTAGATAAGGGCTAAAAGCCCTCAGACAGCTTTATGGCACTGGCTACACTGCGTTAAGCCAGCGCCAGAGAAACCCGAGTGAAGAGGCTTGCTGTTTTAGGCAGTTGCAAACTGCCTGCATACAACACACGAGTTACGCTGCGCTAAACTCGCGCGATTGGGGCTCTTGTGGATGCATCTGAAAGGCCACTCTCATATTTTGCAATTCATCATCCTGCTGCATTTGAGTAAGGACAGGATGTCCAAGTTCTAGACCAATTTTGACGATGAACGGTGCCGCAAAAGTTAAATCATATCCGGCAGGTCTAAAAAGGCCATCCCATGTGCGTATGTTGAATGATTTGCAGTTGTTAGTGCAGCCATCTACATCGTTTATTACATGGCCAATCATTCGAAAAATCATGTTTTTGGCCTCCTCTTTTAGATTTAGTGGATGATCTGTAGGTGTGGGCTGAACAACCATACTTGGCACTAAAGTATGTACTGTTTTCAATCCCATAAATATGCTGGTAACTTGATCGAGACTCATTACATTTCCAGCGTTGTATGGCACTTGTTCGCCAGCAGCATAAGTAGCATTGCCCCACACTTCAACCGGCTTTGTATCAGAATGCGTCATTGTAAAATCACACTCCCGCTGAAATATCTCGCTGTAGTCGTTTACGAATTTGTCATGAAAATTCTCAGGCACATCATCCCGCATGAGCAGGCCGTTGAGGTCGTCTGGGGATTCTGAATTAACTCCTTCACTCAGATATTCTTCTGCATTCAAGTCTAGTCTATTGACAGTTTGCAAAGCATAGTAAAGTTCTTTCTTGGTGGCTTCCAACTGTTCAAGTAGCGCTTGCTGCTCTGTATAATCCTCCGTTGCATTGTAGCTGTTGAGCAAGAGCTTTAATTCTGTAGCAAGCACCGCCAAGTAGTGACCCAAATAGATGTTTGCATCTTGGTAGTAAATCCTGCTTGGTTTATCTCCATTTGCATTGGCTGGCACACCGCTGTATGCAAAGCCAATAGAACGTGCAGACATGGGAATGCTCTCTCCCGGCAAGTTGCCAATCTTGAGAAAATCCTTTCTTAAGCGGTCACGGTATTTCCAGTACTTATCCAGATTTTCTTCTGGTGTTTGGGCTTGAGCGAATAGATTGCTGAACAGAATCAGAAAAATAAATAGCTGTTTCATTTGTATAGGGTTTTAGAATTATTGAATGATATGATAATCGATAAGCTTCCAGATTTCATCGGTATGCGGATGTTCCCGTTGAACAATGCCAATATCTTCTGCAATGAGGTAAAGGGAAGGCCAACCCTCTATGCTTTGGTCGGTGGTTACATCCCATCGTACTACATTTTGGATTGTGTCATTGCCAATTGCAAATGACAAATCAACATCTGTTGAAGTGGTTGTTCCTGGTGTGCTTTGTCCGTTTGGATAACCCGAAATATTGTTGTAATTCCCCTCAATAAGCGGATAGAGGAAAATTTGAGCTTCACCTACAAAATTTCCGGGCATTGTCTTGGCGCGTTTCACTTTATGGCAAGTACATTCCTCTGCGGTGAGACAATGAATCGAAAAGGAAGAGTTGAAATTGTATTTGTAGTTGAAGCCATCATAACTGCTGTTGCCCCATGTTTCAAATCCCACTGTACCATCGCCATTGGTTCCTTCCCAATCGTAGTAAACGGTAATGGTATCCAAGTCACCAGTGGTTTGTTCTTCATACACCCACCATGTACCAGTTTTGAAGTAGTACCATTTTTTCATTTCCTCAACAGAGGAATCATATTGGCACACTGCGGGCGGGTCAGGCGGTGGCTCGTGTTTGCAAGTGGCTAGCACCACACAAAGCGTAATGAAAAATAAAAGATGAAGAAGGTATTTTATCATCTGCGGTTAATTGGTTTTAGGAATTACCCCATTGGGGGCAAGTCAAATGTAGGGGATATTATTTGAAAAGGTTCAATTTCCATTTAGGTTTATTTCTATTGTAATGGGTAGAAAGACTCTAATGAATTAAAAGGAAATACTAAACCGAAAGAATAACTGAACGAAAAAAAATGAATAGCATTTTTATCTTCAGAA
>JANOXJ010000310.1:0-2445 GCA_031418455.1 Flavobacteriales bacterium
GATATTATTTGAAAAGGTTCAATTTCCATTTAGGTTTATTTCTATTGTAATGGGTAGAAAGACTCTAATGAATTAAAAGGAAATACTAAACCGAAAGAATAACTGAACGAAAAAAAATGAATAGCATTTTTATCTTCAGAAGTTAATTCGTTTTTTGCAATACCCCATTGGGGCTATACGAAAGTAGATGTTTTGTTCTATGTTGTTTGTTGCACACAAGCACACTTTTTTAGATACGGGCTAAAAGCCCTCAAGCAGCTTTATGGCACTGGCTACACTGCGTTAAGCCAGCCCCAGAGAGTTTTTATGACAATAAGAAAGGTGGTAGAATCTTCTAAAGCTTTATCCCAGATTATGCAATTGAAATTTTCAATTGCATAAACGAATAATAAAATCTACCCTTTTGGCCTCATTGCATTCCGCGTATGAGTTGATTTTCTAAATCGGGATAAACCCAACTAATGCAGGTAGTTCGGATTGTTCCAATCCTTCTACTGCATAAGTTGGGTTTATTATTTTGGTTAGCCAAGAATTTTATGCAACAAAAAAAATCCCGACTGAACACTTCAGTCGGGATTTTAGTTTTCTATTTAAAGGGTAATTATTTCTTTGGAGGAGCTGGTGCATCAGTAGCAGCTTTTTCTTCGCCACTGTAGTCAGGTATGCCCAGTTTGGCGCATACCAGTGGGGTAATGTCTTCGCCATTTAGGTAAAGCAATACACCGGTGCTAATGTCAAATATGTAAGTAAAGCCTTTTTCTTTGCCTACTTGCTGCACCACATCTAGTGCTTTCTTTTGTATAGGGGCAAGTTTTTCTTCTTGCTGTGCTGCTACATCCTGGTTGCGGGTTTCTGTTATTTCATATATCTCGCTTTCCAACTGTTGCAACTTCATTAAGTTTTTCTCAATAAGTGCTTTTGGTGTAGCTGGGTTAGTAGCTGCTTGCTGCTCTTGTATTTTAGCTACCAGGCCATCATACTCTTCTTTCTTTAGTTTAAGTATTTCCTGGTATTGGTTGTACAGGGTGTCTATTTGCTTTTCGGCTACTTTGTACTCCGGCATGTGCTGAACCAAACTTTGACCATTAATATGACCAAATTTTTGTGCAAACGATGTTACTGTGGTTAAGCAAATGGCTAGGATAAGAATGACGCTTTTTTTCATTATAAGTAAAATTGATATAGTTGTTTTATTGTGGTTTCTAACATTCGTGCCAAAAATGAGTAATAATACTCAATGGGCCATTATTTTTTTCCTTCGGTGCCCTTGGAAGTGCGTGGTTGGGTTTTGCCAGGGGGTTTGCCACCACTGTCTTTAGCGGGTTCTTTGTCGCCTCCTTCTTCTTCACCATCGCCTCCTTCTTCATCTATTATTTCGCCCGGTTTCAATCCCATTTTCTTTAGTACTTTGTCGCTTATGTCGTGCTTGGGGTTAGTATATAGCATGTTGCTATGGTTAGCCTTGTCAAACACTACCATGAGCGATAGTTGCTCTGCCACTGCTTTTATCGCTTCAAATATTCTGTCTTGTATGGGTTTTACAAGTTCTTCGCGCTTTTTGAAAAGTTCGCCTTCTACACCAAATTTTGCTTTCTGCATTTCTTTGGCTTCTTGCTTTTTCTTTTCTATTTCTTCTTCGCGCTTTTTGCGCATATCATCAGTTAGCAATATTTTCTCTGCCTGGTAGGCGCTCTCAAGCTTTTCTATAGTGGCATATTTGTTCTCTATGTCTTTTTGCCATTGGGTGCTTAGCTTGTTTATTTCGGCCTGCGCACTTTGGTATTCGGGCACATGGCTAAGTATGTACTTTGTGTCTACGTAGCCAAATTTTTGTGCTGTGGTGGTGCCTGCAAACAGGGCCAAAAGTGCAAGCAGTAGGAGGGGCTTTTTCATTTTCAAAGGTGCTGTTAGCTTCATTCTTTTATAACGAAGAATTATTGAGGGCTGCGAATGTAAGGGGCTGTGACAACTAAATAAATGGATTTAAATTGTAATTGATCTGTTTTATAATTCTCCCATATTCATGCCAATGCTGAAGTGAAACTGCCCACGGGCCATGTTAGGCGCGGCAGGCACATCGTCTAAGCGCCAGCCATAATCAAAACCAAGCAAGCCAAACATGGGTAGGAATATGCGCAATCCCATACCCGCTGTGCGGTACACGTTAAATGGGTCAAACTGATTGAGTTTTTCCCACGTTTTACCCGCTTCCATAAAGGTAAGGGCATATATGGTAGCCTGCGGATTGGTAGAAAGGGGATAGCGCAATTCAAATCCGTACTTGGCTATTACAGGTGCTCCTACGTTGTTCACAGCTCTCACATCGGATGGGGCAGTAAGCGACAAGTCGTCATATCCGCGCAGGTTTACTATCTCGCGTCCATCTAGCAAGAAACCACTAAGGAACACACCACCCAGGTAGTAGCGCTCAAATGGCGACTCGCC
>JANOXJ010000311.1:0-5008 GCA_031418455.1 Flavobacteriales bacterium
AAACTAACTGAAGTATTTTTAAGTTGGAACAAGCCATGTGCTATCTTAACTGGCACACCTGAGTTAGTGGGCCGCACTCAAAATAACTGTATAGATGTTTTTCCGCATCTTATGGACCATGATTTTGTGCAGTTAATACAACAGTCGCAGCACATTATATGTAGGTCGGGTTACAGCACCATTATGGATTTGCATGCACTTAACAAATCAGCATTGCTTATTCCAACACCCGGCCAAACGGAGCAAGAATATTTAGCACACTTGCATGCAACAAAAGGTACTCATGTATCAATCATGCAAAAAGAAATAACTGCACAAACTGTTTTGCAGGTATTAGAAAATCTGTAAACTCAATTATTTATTTTCATCCACCGTGTGCTGAACTGTTCTTTGCCCACTTGCACTTGCATGGTGTACGTACCTGCCACCAGGTGTTGCACATTTAACTGAAGCTGATTGAATCCTTGTGCAAGAGTGGCAGTGTATGTGGCCACTATTTTTCCCATAGCATCCATCATTATCACTTTGCCAAGGCCTGGCTGCTGTGTATGCATTTGAAAGTTTATCGCATCGCTCACAGGGTTACCCAACACAGCTAGTAGCGCTATACTTTTACTTTGCTCGGGATATACAAATTCTAAATGCTTTAAACTTTCTGCATCCAAATTAGAAATGTCTATATGTCCGCCATTCAAATGAACTACTAGTTTCATTAGCTCACCGTCACTCATATTTTCTACTGAGGAGTATGTGCCAAAAACAAGCGAGTTACCTTGATTTAAATAAATATGAATATTTTCTACTTCTGTTTGCCAGTTTGCATTAAAGAGGCGTAAGGGATTGTCCATTATGATGGAAGCGCCATCTTCTAAAACTATATGGCTTCCACTTTGCATGGCCAGCATGCCCATGCCTTGTTCGCCATAATGCAACTGAGCGTTAGTACCTACTTGCAATGTGCTACCTGGCTCAAAACGCATGCAAGAACCCCAGGCCATATTCATTTTACCTGAATTATATATAAGGCTATTTTGAGGATTAAACACCAATTCGAAAAATGAATTGAGACAAAACTCTCCTCCACTGTTCACCAAAACTACACTATGTCTTTGTTCAGTAGAACCTTCAATATATCCACCGCGCACCGCAGTGAATGGCTGAAACGTAAGCGTAGCAGGACTTTCTAAAGTAAGCGAAACTTCTGTTACCTCCGATACATTAGGTATAGGGCTTGCCTCCAGATAAGTGATGTTGTCTAAATTGGGAAAACTTGTATCGTCATGCATTACAAGTAAGTTGCTGTATGAAAAAAAATAATCGCCCGGTGCGCTTTGATACCATGTAAGCGATTGGTTGTCCAATTCCGATACATCCCAAACTCCTTCTAGATATCCGTCATTTATAAAATATGTTCCAAAACCAGGTTCGAACTGTAGCTTGTAATACAAATCTGTAATTTCATTTACATCTAAAAAATATTCTGACGCCACGCACATAGGCGCTATCTCCATCCCCATCATTTCATTTGGCCCAAACTCTTGTGTGTACATGCGCACTTCCGATTCTGTGTCTGCATCTGCCGGATCATCGGGAACACGAGTTTTGGCTATAAAGCCTTGGCATACACCGTCATCGCAATAGTCAATACTATACAAATCCAAACCCTGACCGCTATTGTAGAATGTGATATTGTACAACTGATTGGGGCTAAGTTGAACAGGCGCATCGCCATGCCAGTGCAAGAAAACAGGCTTGGTAATATCTATTTCTGATTCTAAAACGGACGCAAAATTTGGTTCTGTTCCTATATTGATACAATGTGTAGGGTCCAATTCTCCATCGTATGTACCATCTATTGTTTGGTATGCCTCCCAAAATTCGAAACCTGATACTTCTGTTATTCCATCAGCGCAGGTGTGCATTTCACTATTAATAAAATAAAACTGGGAGTAAGCTTTCTGGTTTACGAATAAAAACGCCAAAGCACAAAGTAGAAGGTAAAATCTTTTCATGGTTCTATAGTGGTTTAATGCTAACAACAGATATACAATTGTACTCATTTATTCCCTAATCTTGACCATTCAAAGCAAACAAAAATTAACACCGCTATATGCCCGTACAAACTGACGAATATTATATGAAACTAGCCTTGCGCGAAGCCATGAATGCATGGGATGCCAATGAGGTACCTATAGGATGCGTGATAGTGTGCCAGGGCCAGATTATAGCACGCGGCTACAATTTGGTGGAGCGCCTTACCGACTTTACAGCTCATGCCGAAATGCAGGCATTCACAAGCGCATCAGAATATTTGGGTGGCAAGTCGCTTGACGAATGCACTCTGTTTGTTACATTGGAGCCTTGCGTAATGTGCGCAGGTGCTGCATACAACACGCGCATTGGCCGCATAGTTTTTGGTGCTTATGATGAGAAAAGAGGTTTTTCCAAATTTGGTTTGCACAAAGACAATGGACAAACCATAGTGCATCCTAAATGCGAAGTATTGGGAGGAGTGATGGCCGATGATTGCGTGGCGTTGCTCAAAGAATTTTTTAAATCAAAAAGAGATTCATAAACTCTGTAGATAACAGCTATGAATATAGAACAAGCGCAAATAAAAATAGCGCAACTAACTAAAGAACTCAACGAGCACAATCACAAATACTATGTGCTAAACCAACCTAGCATAAGCGATTATGATTTCGATTTGTTGCTAAAGGAACTGGAACAACTGGAGAAAGACTTTCCTCAGTTGGCACATCCCAACTCGCCTACAAAGCGCGTGGGAGGCGACATTACCGACAAGTTTGAAAAGGTTAAACACAAGTATCCTATGCTATCGCTTAGCAATACATACAGCCGCGAGGAAATAGCAGAATGGGAAACACGCATACACAAAGCATTGGGTGAAACACAATCGCATGATCTATTTGCCAACGAAAGCAACATAGAATATGTAATGGAATTAAAGTATGATGGCCTGGCGATATCGCTTACTTACGAAAACGGAAAGCTTGTGCAAGGAGCCACACGTGGCGATGGCGAAGTAGGCGAAAACATAACGGCCAACGTACGCACCATACGTACTATACCATTAGAACTGCGTGGCAACTTTCCTGTGCATTTTGAAATTAGAGGCGAAGTGTTTTTACCTAAAAAAGAATTTGAACGACTGAACGAAGAGCGCGTGGCACAAGGCGAAGAGCCCTATGCAAATCCGCGCAATACTGCCGCAGGCACGCTTAAACAACAAGACAGCGCAGAGGTGGCAAAGCGCGCATTAGATTGTTTTTTGTATTCCGTAAATGGCGAAAATTTACCATACAACAATCACTACGATTCCATACAACACGCTGCTGACTGGGGCTTTAAAGCACCACCTGCTGCAAAAAAATATTTGGCTAAAACAAATAGTATAGACGGTATTGTAAAATTTATAGAACACTGGGACACCGAGCGCCACAACTTGCCATTTGAAATAGATGGCATCGTAATAAAAGTAAATAGCTATGCACAACAAGAAGAATTAGGCCTTACAGCTAAAAGCCCGCGATGGGCCATTGCCTATAAATTTAAAGCAGAAACGGTAAGCACACGACTAAACAAAATAACCTATCAAGTGGGACGCACAGGTGCTATAACTCCTGTGGCCAACTTAACGCCCGTGCAATTGGCGGGCACCACCGTAAAACGCGCATCGCTGCACAATGCAGACCAAATAGAAAAACTGGACATACGAGAGGGCGATATTGTTTTTGTAGAAAAAGGTGGCGAAATAATTCCGAAGGTAGTAGGGGTAGATTTGAAACAACGCGAAACACAATCGCAACCACACAAATACATTACACATTGCCCTGAATGCGGCACTGCCCTTGTTCGCACGGAAGGAGAGGCACAGCACTACTGCCCCAATGAGAATGGATGCGCCCCACAGATAAAGGGCAAAATGGAACACTTCATTTCACGCAAGGCTATGAACATTGAGGGCATGGGTGCAGAAACAATTGCAGGGCTTTGGCAAAAGAATTTATTGCACCATGTGGCAGATATATACACTTTAAAATATGAGCAACTTATTGGCTTAGAGTTTTCTATAAGCGATGAGTTTGGCGACAATGTGAAAACAAGAAGCATGCAAGAAAAAAGCGTGCAAAATCTTTTGGCCGGTATTGAAGCAAGCAAACAAATTCCTTTTGAACGTGTTCTATTCGCCCTTGGTATACGCTTTGTAGGCGAAACAGTAGCGAAAAAACTTGCCAAGCATTTTAAAAATATAGAAAACATAGCGGCCGCCACCAAAGAACAATTGGTAGAGGCAGAAGAGATAGGTGAAAAGATAGCCGAGAGTATTATAGCATGGTTTGCAGACGAGCGCAATGTGCACATAGTGCAACAGCTTAAAAATGCTGGCCTAAAAATGGAAAGTGACCTTGTAACGCCTACAGCCGCGAGCAACAAGCTGGTTGGAAAGACACTTGTGGTGAGCGGTGTATTCACGCATTTTAGCAGAGATTCTATAAAAGAAAGTATAGAGAGCCATGGAGGTAAAGTGAGCGGAAGCATTTCTAAAAAAACGAGCTATGTAATAGCTGGTGAAAACATGGGACCGGAGAAAAAGAAAAAAGCAGAAGATTTGGGCGTGACTATACTGAGTGAAGAAGAATATTTGCAACTCATAAAAGATTAATTATAATATTTCGAATATGGAAAACACAATAAAAATTACTGTAGTAGATCGCGTTGGTGAAGAGCATACATTAGATGCTCCCACCGACATGAATATGAATATGATGGAACTGTGCAAGAGCTACGAGCTTCCCGTAGAGGGCACTTGCGGTGGCATGGCCATGTGTGCATCATGTCATTTATACGTTTTGTCATCGCATACTTTGCCAGACATGAGTGCCGATGAGGAGGCTATGCTTGACCAGGCTTTCTTTGTAAAAAACAATAGCAGACTTGGCTGCCAAATACACCTTACCAATGATTTGGATGGGCTGAAAGTGCA
>JANOXJ010000312.1:0-4875 GCA_031418455.1 Flavobacteriales bacterium
AGAATATATCAGGACATAGCATTCTGCCTGAATTTCAATTTATAGATGATTATGCACCTTTCCCTTCAAATTACCAGATAAGAAATTCATTTTATAACACCATTAAAAATAAAAATGAGGTATTCTTGTAGCCTGATAAAAAAGCCAATCTTACACCAAACAAAATAATTTCTTATGAGAATAAAAATTTTACTTGTAGCAAGCATACTGACAACACTAATAATGCCGGCCAATGCGCAAACCACAGTACAGGGCTCATTCACATTCGAAAGTTTTGACCGCACATACCGCACCTATGTACCTGCAGTATATGATGGCTCTGAGCCTGTTCCTCTTATTCTCAACCTGCATGGCTACGGGTCTAACAGCCTGGAGCAGTTGCTTTACGGAAGCTTTACATCCATAGCCGATACAGCCAATTTTATAGTGGTGCATCCTGATGGCACTTTGGACAATACAGGTAGTCAGTTTTGGAATTCATTTGGACTTTCGGCACCAGATGATGTTGCCTTTCTTTCTGCCCTTATAGATACTATGATGGCTACGTACAACATAGACTCAACAAGGGTTTATAGCACAGGCATGAGCAATGGCGGTTTTATGAGCTATACACTTGCCTGCGAACTAAGCGAACGCATTACTGCTATAGCCTCCGTAACAGGCAGCATGATAACCGGACAAAACAACACGTGCAATGCGGCACATCCTACTCCTGTTATGGAAATTCATGGTACTGCTGATGCTACAGTGCCCTACAATGGCAATGGAACTATGTTGTCTACAGAAGATGTGGTGCAATATTGGGTGGGTTTTAATGGCTGCGATGCCGCTGCCGAAATATCTGATGTGCCCAATACCAACACTGCTGATAACTGCACCGCAGAGCACTATGTATACTCCAACGGAACAAGTGGTAGCTCAGTGGAGCACTACAAGGTAGTAGGTGGCGGACACTCATGGCCGGGAGCTTTTATTAATATTAATACCACCTGCATGGACTTTAATGCAAGCAAAGAAATTTGGAGGTTCTTTAGTCAGTATGATACTTTTTCTCTTACCTCTGTATACAATGAGGCTATGCAGAATGATGTGTTGTTTAAACTGTACCCAAATCCTAGCGGCAACATTGCCACACTTCAGTTTAATAAAGCAGGTGCAAAAACAATAATGATATATGATGCTATGGGCAAGTGTGTAGTAAATATGCAAAGCAGTGATATGACCACCCGCTGGGAAGCTCCTGCTGCCGGCATTTATTATGTAAGAGTAAGCTGTGGCGATGTTGTGCAAACCCTTAAGCTGATAAAAGAATAAGCAGCGCCTGGTATGTCTGAAACAAAACCAAAAAGTAATGACCCTTTGCATGGTGTAACACTTGAAATGATGTTGAACTACCTGCTGGCCAACTTTACGTGGCAGCAGCTGTATGAGCAAATTCCGGTGAATTGTTTTAAGATAGATCCTACCATCAATTCCAGCCTTAAATTTTTGCGCAAAACGCCCTGGGCCCGACAGCGTATAGAAAATTTATTTCTGCATATAACACGCAATGGTGTGATTGTAGAACTCTTTCAAAAAGACCCTAGAATAAAATGATGCAGTTGAAATTGGAAATACACCAGGCGTGTGCACAATTACTTGATGAAAAAATAACTGCATTGCAAAGCGCTTTAAAAGACTTGCAGCAAGGGGCAGAAAATGATAGCAAAAGCACCGCAGGCGACAAACACGAAACTGCACGTGCTATGATGCAGCTGGAACAGGAACACTTGGGAAAACAACTCCACGCACTGTTGCTTCAGAAAAAACAATTGGACCAATTGCAACCAACTGACCCTCTCAAAGTAGCATCATCAGGTGCGTTGATTGAAACAGACAAAGGCCTCTTTTACCTAAGCACAGCCTTAGGTAAAATACAAACCAACACTGCTATGGCCATTGCATTGTCGCCACAGTCGCCACTTGGCGCTAAGTGGATAGGCAAAAAAGCAGGCGACAAAGTGACCATGAATACCATGGAATACATGGTGCAAATGGTTTGTTGAGCGGTATGTCCTTACCTTGCGCTACTTTATTAAAAGCACACAATGAAATCACCAAAACCCACTGCCGCACCTGCAGAAAAAAGCACATTGCACGTTCGCAACCCACATCGTTTTGGTTATGATTTTAAATCTCTTATAGCGCATTGTGCCGAGCTAACCCATTTTGTAGCTATAAACAAGTTCAATATTGAAACCATTGATTTTGCAAATGCAGAAGCGGTAAAAACACTGAATGGTGCATTGCTAAAAACCTACTACGATTTAGAGTGGTGGGACATTCCACAGGGTTATTTAGTGCCGCCCATACCGGGCCGTGCAGACTATATTCACTATGCTGCCGACCTTTTGGCCACAAGCAACCGTGGCATTGTGCCTACAGGGCATTCTATAAAAGTGTTAGATGTGGGTATAGGCGCCAGTGCCGTGTATCCTATAGTGGGGCACAAAGCATATGAATGGAGCTTTGTAGGTGCTGATACTGACCAGACGGCACTGAAGTCATGCGAAAAAATAATACAGGCAAATGCCGCTTTAGAAGGTGCTGTGTTATTACGTCATCAAAAGGCTTCGTCCAATGTGCTAAAGGGAATCATTCTGCCTGAAGATGAATTTGACCTAGTGATGTGCAATCCTCCTTTCCATGCAAGTGCTGAGGAAGCGCAAGAAGCCACTGCGCGCAAATGGGCCAACCTGAATGTAAAAACAGATGCTAAATCGCAACTCAATTTTGGTGGCCAAAATGCAGAATTAATCTACCCTGGTGGCGAGGAAATATTTGTAAAGCGCATGATTTCGCAAAGTGCGCAATTGCCTAAAAACGCCTATTGGTACACATGCTTTTTGTCGAAAGAAGATACTGTAAAACCAGCCATAAGTGCATTGAAAAAGATGAAAGCACTGGAAATAAAAACAGTGAAAATGCAACAAGGCCAAAAGAAAAGTAGATTTATCGCATGGACATTTTTAACCGATATGGAGCAGCGCAACTGGCGCGAAAGACATTGGTGGAACACATAACTTATGTGTAAACTAATTGTCTAAAACTTTCATGGACAAATTGCTTCTTGCATGAATATAAATCTGAACAGTTGCATTTGAATCATCAGCATTTTTTACAACTAATAATTGATTGCGCTCTACCTTTATTGATTGCGATGCATTCGTAATTATGCTACCTATAGGTTCCAATTGGCCGGTAGCGCCAGATACAAATAAGTTTACCGGAACCGGCCCAATATTAACCACCACAGCATTGTATGCGGCATGATTGCCTTCGCCTATGGCAAATGATTTGCCGGGCATGATAATGGTAGTGCTTTTAATTTTGGAATAGGTAAGACAACCTGATAAAACAGTGATAACAATAAGCATCCATGCAAAGCGGTATTTCATTTCGGTAATTGTTAAACGTTATATAAAAATTCTTTAGGTGATTTCTTTCTTGAAAAATATGCTCGAGAATTAAGAGTATTCATCAACTCAATTTTAACTCAAAACTTATTCCTTGCCCCACTTTACTACCATGTAATAATCGTTCTCTATAGGCAAGTAGCCATAATCGTAACACAACTTGTATACAGTGCCGGCTTTGGTGGTATAAGTATGTGTGTGGTATTTAAAATTGAAGCCTTGTTCGTGCAATTTGGTTTTAGAAATTCTCGTCTTTCCCTCCTCGTTGCTTAGCTCAAACATTACTCTTCTGTTCTTGCGCAATATGTTATTTACGTTGCGCATTTCAGCAGAGCTATCGCTGTTGGCTTTGTTGTTATAAGCCGACCTGCACTGGTCGTCACAAAACTTTTTATCGGCTCTGCCTTTAATTTTTTCGCCACACTCCAAACATATTTTTTCTTCTACCTCCATTGTACAAAGTATTGATTTTGTGGCAAATATATCAATTTTCTTCCCGATTGCAAACGGCTACAAACGAAAGTTAATGAAAGCAATCGGATAGACTCCGATTGCGGCTAGGGGGTGGAGGAAATATTTGCATCGTCAAATTTGAACAGCACACAACAAGCTATTTGAATGACACCAAAAAATTTAAAATAAAATCAAATTAATATTCACTTTTTAAAACCACACACATCATGAACAATTTAAAAAACAGCGTTCGCTTAATCGGTCACATGGGAGCAGCTCCTGAAGTAAAAAACTTAGACAACGGAAACAAAATGGCGCGTTTCTCACTTGCCACTAACGAGGTGTACTTAGACAAAAAAGGCGAGAAACAAACTAACACTGACTGGCACAATGTGGTAGCCTGGGGAAAAACTGCAGAGCTGGCGGAGCAACTATTGCAAAAAGGAACTGAAGTAGCCATAGAAGGCAAGCTAACCACCCGCACCTGGGAAAAGGATGGCGAGAAAAAATACATTACTGAAGTAGTGGTAAATGAGCTATTGGTATTGAGCAAAAAGAATTAAAGGTATATTGGATTGCTCAATGCACAGGCAGCAAGTCGCAGTGGTACACTGCGTGCTTGCTGCCTTTTCTATTTTATATCATTTAAAAAAAGAAAATGTTCTATTTGATGCAGGCATTCCTGTTTCTATATCTCAATAACACCCTTCATAAACGCCACTGCCTGTCCGCTTATTTCTACACGCGGGCCTAAGTCTTTGCAGCGCAGCTTGCCACCGCGTGCAGAAATTTGCATAGCGCTTAAATCTTTTTTATTAAGTGCATCGCTCCAATATGGAATGAGTGAGGTGTGCGCACTGCCCGTAACCGGGTCTTCATCTATGCCCAACTGCGGTGCAAAAAAACGCGAAACAAAATCATACTCTTTTCCGGGAGCTGTGCAAATTATTCCGCGCGCATCTATACG
>JANOXJ010000313.1:0-5791 GCA_031418455.1 Flavobacteriales bacterium
TGCAATAAAACATGTGCAACATGCCGCAGTGCAAAACAAAAACATGTTTGCCGAATTGATGGAAGCAGTAAAAGTGTGTTCGTTAGGCCAGCTTACCCAAGCCATGTTTGAAGTAGGCGGGCAGTATAGAAGGAATATGTAACATCATTTCAATTTCCAGTTAGATTTATGCCCATAAGACCGCGCCAACATCATTTAGAAGATATTTCTATCAATGAATTCAAACGAGAACTACCAGAAAGCTGGATTGTTAGAGAAAAAAACAAGGATTATGGAATAGACCTTGAAGTAGAAATTGTAGACGAAAACCACCAACCTACAGGGCATATTTTTTTGGTGCAATTAAAGGCCACAGATTCAAAAAGAGAATCAGATATAAAGGCAATCAATATTCCAATTGATACACTTAAATACTATAGGAACTTCTCTCAACCTATTATGTTAGTTCGTTATGCTAGCTCATCCAAGCTATTTTATTATCGCTGGGTTAATAATGTAGATATGCATGGTTCAAAAAAGAATGGAAAAACGTTCAAAATAGCCTTTAATGATGAAAATGTAATAAAACATTCAAGTTGGAATGATATTGAAGCCTATTACAATAAATTCAGTGTAATTAAACAAGGAAAATTATTATTTCCAGTTCCTATGAAACTCGAATTTAAAGGCTTTTTTAAGCATATTGGTGGTCAAGTTCTATTTGAATCGCAAATTGAATTTCTTTTAAATAAGCACAAAAGATTTTTGGAAATTAAGAGAGGTTCAGAAAACTGCCTGTTGAATGTAGTCATAAGCCCTAAACAAGTTTCTCTATCTGCTGCAGAGTTGTATGGATTTGTGATGCATTTTTCAGAAAAGGAATTGGGAAACGAGTTTAATCAAATAACGGTTGAATATATCCTAATTGGTTTAGCACACATTATGCACCAATCCGGACAATTTGAACAGGCATCTCGGGTAATTGTTGAAGCAGATTTGCTAAAGCTAGTTGGGTTGAATTTTGAGACCTTGAATTATTTATTACCATCACTACTCAGAAGTTCGCATATAAAACTTATTCTGGAAGAACTTGACAAAGTATCCTACGAAAATCAAAACGATAATTTACAGCTTGCGTTGGATTATTGTATGTTAACTTTTCCGGAGTTCGAATCTGAAAGAGTTTATGAGGCCATCGAAGGAATTCGTATTAATCGAATAAAAAGGGAACTCGTAAATAAAGACTCAAGAAATATTGCTATTGCCTACTATAATCTTGGTAGCTTTTACAGAAGCCGAAATGATAATTTGAAAGCAATAAGAAATTATAAATTAGCATTTAGAAGTGATTCTTTATACAGCCAACAACACTATTTTTTCACTGAACTGGCTGGTGTTCTTTTCCTTTCAAATAGATACAAACTCTCCGCAAAACTGTACAAAATAGGTTCGGACTTGCACAAAAATACTGATTCATTGCATCTGTATGGCGATGCACTTTTTATGTCTGGGCATTACCGAGATTCTCACGAAATTTTGAATCAATATATAAACTCAACAGATACTCCTATTGAGGAATTTGTTCTTAAAGTTCGTTTTTTAGAATACCTGATTAATCAACTTAAAATTGATTTCCAAATGCGAGACTCGAAGCGCGCAATTGAGCTTATTAATTCAGAAATAGAAAAACCTAATGTTGAGAATTTGGCACAAGCTTTAAAATGCGACTATTTATGCAGTGAAGCCTGGTATAAATTGGCAATCATTCATTCTAATGATAAAGACATTTATAATGCTTATTTTGCTTTTCTATCATCTGCGCTTATTTCTTGTTGGAATGTAAATGCATGGTCTCAGGCGACTGTTCTAAGCATAATTATGGAAAATAATGAATCTGATTTGATTATTAGAACTGCTTTTAGTCTCAATCGAGAAGAATTTGTAATCAGACTAATGGAAATTCTAAATATGACTGCTTTACCTCAGGATTTTATTAAACATTTAAAGGAACATATTGAAAAATTAACAGAAAGTATTATTAAGGATCAAAAGCCAAAAAGCTTTAGAATGCTTGATGATAATGGTAACTATATTAATTTGATAAAATAAGCAGAGAAAATGACTTTAACTTAAAAAGTGAGCGTGTCTATTCGAACGTGGCATTTAACAAGTAATGCAATTCGCAGTATTAAAAGTAAAAAATTATTCGATAATTCAAATAAACTTATGACTGAATTGATGTGCGATACCAATATATGGTACAAAATGGCCGAAGGAATGGAGACTCTGCCAGATCAAAATGAGTTTTGTTTAGTGTCAAATTATATAATAATACAGGAAATTTGCTGTAATCCAAGTCTAGTTAAAAATTTTGAATTTTTTAAGAAGTTACACATTAAGCACTTGGAGTATAACAAAAGCAACCTTCGAGCACATACGCCATTTTCCTACATAAGAACATTGAGTAGTCCGAAAGTTAACGTTACACTTGATCCTGTATCTATTATCTATATGGAACTATCAACCAAAATAATGCAGACTACTGATCCGAGTTTGATAGATATCGAACCCTTGAGAGAACAGAAAAACAATCATGATAATTTAATGCAAGAGCATGTAAAAGAAATAATGGAAGATGCAAAAAAATCCTGTCTAGATTGAATAAGAAGAAGGAGAAAGAAACGCGCGCCAAATTATACATTAGAGAAGTGATCGCAGATAGAGTTAAAACACAATTTAATGACCCAAAAGTAGAAATTGATTGGAATTTTTTCAAACTATTCGAGAACGTATTTACCTCAATTATCATGAATTGTGCGAGCGGTGCAATAACACTCAGTAAAAATGACATTAACGATCTTTTTCAACTCATTTATGTGCATCCAGGAATGAAGTTCTGGACTCAGGATACTAAAAACATCTATAAAGCTATAATTAAATCTGGAATGAACGATTATTTATATAAAGTCTAAGTTGAATTCTATATTGCCATTTTGATGCGCAAATCGAATTTTGGTTTTTTCAACTCAAGCCATGTTTGAAATAGGCGGACAGTATAGAAGGAATATGTAGTAAATAAACCAATTCACAATTTGCAACTTTCATAAATTAATTAAATCTCAATAAATAATCAATAAACGAAGAGTATATTCCCTTTTATATTATTTCAAATAATTGAGTGAATTATTCAAATCTATATTACTTTTGAGATATGAGTATTGCTGAACAAAAAATTGAGATAAATCGAAGATTGTTCGATGTTCAAGATAAAAAAATCTTGAATAAAATTAGCAAAATATTGGACGAAGAATATGCGACTTCTTGGTCCGAAATACCATCTAAAATCAAATCGCAAATACATAAAAGCATTTCAGAATTGGATGCTGGAAAGCTTATTTCTAACGAAGAAGTCTTCTTGAATCTAGAGGAAATTTAGCCACAAATACACTTCTGGGTTACTATTGACTTTAGCTATATTTGAGGTGGATTTGCAGCACCGAAATATTTTTATATATTCAATCAATAAGACATCTATCGTTTCCAAAACACCGTTTAAATTGATTTCTAAAGAAGAATATGAGGCTCTAATTGCCCTCGAAGGCCGACCTGATAAATGGGATTCAATAAGAGATGGATGCTGCCCTGCAGAAATTAACCTTTATGGTTGGAAGATTTTGAGCAACTACACCTACGATCTTTCAGACTCCATCAATTCCCATTTGCGTAAACCAAACGATGAGAATCATTTCTTAAAAGAATGCATTAGACTTTTGACAAGATTTCTAAAAGACAATGAAAGGTATTCAGGAGAAATTGTGTTTAGAGAAGACAATCCATATATTCCCATTATCGATAGGGTTGATGCTCTTTTTGGATGGTACGAAAGAAGAATCGGACAATTTGTTCGAAGACCAGAATTCTTGTCAACCAGGAAAACGAAAATTTGCTCTCAAGATTTACAATTCAGTTTTAAAACCCTGCCACATAATTCAAATGCAATAGATGTGACACCTTTTGTGAGTCAAATCATGGCTGAGTATGAGCAGGAAGTGATCTTCTTACCAAATACTATTTTTGAAATAATAAGGGTTGACCGCGGAGAAAAGATGATACATCTAGAAGAGGTACTTCTTGAAATCGAATGCACGCCTTTAGACTTGTTTAATGAGGTATATAATTCGGATCCAAAAATAAAGGCCCTAATTGAGGAGCATGAAAAACTAAACCCGAGAAATAAATTTCAAAGTCTTTCTGACCAAGGTCTGATTTAGGTAAATTGAAAAAATAATTGAAATGATTGAATTGTTTACTTAAACTAGAATAATGCTACTTTTAATCTTAAAGTAAATAAGGCAATCTCCTAATAAGAACTGCTCCAAAACAGAATGTTTAATGCGTTTTCGCAGCACTAGGAAGTCTAGAAGCAAAGGGCAGGCAGAAATAAAGAAATTTGTAGTCAGAACCTGCATTTCATTGCTTTATAACGTTGGATTGTAGGATTTTAACTACAATACACTATCTTCGCGCGCCTTTTCTAAAAAAAGGCACACACTACTATCATGAAAAAAATCAACGACTACCGCAAATTACTTGGCGTAACAAGCAAGGCTACCTTGGCTGAATTAAAAACAATTTATCGCAATGCAATGAAGGATGCACATCCTGATAAATTTTTTGATAGCGAGGAATTGAAATTAGCTGCTGAAGAAAAAAGCAAGGAAATAATAGCTGCCTACCATTTTTTGGTGAGCATAGCACCTGAAACTTTAGAGCAAACCAAAGAAGAATACAACAACACTTTGGCCACTGCTGGCATAGTTGATTTTAACTTCGAAAAACAAACACTAAAAGTGAAATACACTGATGGCACCGAGTATGAATACTATGGTGTGCCACATAACACATATGCCAAAATGGTGAATTCAGATTCTGCTGCACGTTTTGTAAGACGCCATATAGCGGGCAGTTTCGTGTACCGCAGTGTTAATAAACTTGTAGGAGCATAACCCTAGCACATTTACATAAAACATCAATAAAAAGTGGATTTACATCCACTTTTTTTTTGTCCAAACAGTTTTTTAGGACCTCCTCGTGAATGGAACTTTTTCAACAATTGTAAAAATTGCATTTTTATGTTTATGTTTGAATTGAACAAAGCGCGTTTACCGATGCGTTTTTGGGTGTCAATCCTTAATTAAAACCAAACTCAAACATTTACTATTCAATGAAAAAAGTAAGTTCATTCTTAATGGCTATGTGTGCCTTTGTGTACATGTCAGCCCAGCAAACATCGGATTTTCAGCCTGAAGTTTTTTCTGACGGTGGAGCTATTGTAGCTTCAGAATTTCATGTTACCCTACCCCTCACAGAAATTTTCAAGGACCATCCGGCAGATGAAAATATGGAACGTGAGCACAAAGAATCATCGGACCGTGCACACCGCGAGGCTGCCAACTTTCCTTTTACAGTGGCAGATGGCGAGGCCTATGGCAACGATCCCAAAACCCTACAAGCCGAAAAAGGCGACATCAATGCTGGCCAAACACGTGCCAACTGGGCAGGCCAAACGGCCAGTGGTTTTAGACCCTACGACCCATCGGGCGCAGTAGGTCCAAACCATTATGTGCAAATGATAAACTCAACCACCTTTAAGGTGTACGATAAGGTATCTGGCGCTGTATTGTTGACAGGTACACTTGGCAACCTTTGGACGCCAGCTACTGCTAACAATGGCGACCCTATTGTGCTATATGACAAAGCTGCTGACCGTTGGTTTCTTGCACAATTTGGCTCTAGCACTGACAACAAAATT
>JANOXJ010000314.1:0-2701 GCA_031418455.1 Flavobacteriales bacterium
GGCTGTTTCCTCCGTTTGTTCCTTCATTTCCAGGTTCAGCTTATACTCTGCCACCAGGGGTATTTTTTGTGTTATGGTGGGGTAGCCGAGTAAGTTGGTTTCCAGCAGTATTTCTGTGCCTGTTATTTTAGAATGTTCTATGGTTAGGGAGAAATAGCCATACTCGTTGGAAGTGGCTCCTATGCTGGTGCCCACCACATGCACGGTGGCATATAGGAGTGGCTCGCCTGTTTTGGCATCTTTCAAATAGCCTGAAACCACAGTGTTTTGGCCAAGTGTGGTTAGGCTAAGCAGCAGGAAAGCGATTAATGAGAAGAGTTTAAACACCATAGCCGAACAGGATAATTTAAGGACGCTTCAATAGTATGCATAGTTACCCATGAACGACTGAAATACGGTGAATACCTTATGAAGGGCAATGTGTGTATAGTCTTTTTTTGGGTGGAAGATAGAAAAACGAAAAAAGCTGAAATGCTAAAACAGAAAACCCCCAACATGTGGTGCTGTTAAGATTCGCTTTGAGGTTAATAAATAGCAGGGACACAGGGGGTTTTTCTGTTTTATAGTGCCGTCTGCAAGTCCTAATCCTTAGGTGCTAATTCTCAAACCCGCACCCGATTAAAATGGGAGCTAATAAGCTAAATGTCAGGGTCCAAAAATTTGTTGTGGTAAAAGTGTAACCAAAGGCCTTGGTATTAGCGTTAAAGTCACTTGTAAGTTCTCATGTAGAGATATTAGATAGTTTAATTGTTTTCATTTATTACCACAAAAGGTCGTCCAACGGGATGGCCTTTTTGGTTTGTAGTCATAAGAACGCATCAAAAACCTGACTTGAGGTGCGTTAATTTTATGATTCCGTTAAGTTGTTTATTCCAAATTAGAATCATATTTGGAACTTAATTTATAAAACAACAACACACACATGAAAAAGTCATTATTTCTATTTGCAGCGCTTATTGCTGTGGCTGGGTTTTTAGCATTTCGTCCGGCTGATATTACTACTATAGCCATAGGCGATGCGGCACCAAAGGCCGACCTTAAAATGAATACTGCACAAGACAAAAAGGTATGCCTGAACGACATGAAAAAAACTAACGGTTTGCTGGTCATTTTTACTTGTAACGGTTGCCCGTTTGTAGTGGGTGGCGATGGCAGCGAGGGCTGGGAAGGAAGGTATAAGGAGCTATACGCCCTTGCCAATACCAACAACATAGGCATAGTGCTGGTAAATAGCAACGAAGGCAAACGCTCTAATGGCGACAGCATGGCAGATATGAAGGCGCACGCTAAAGAAAAAGGTTATGCTGACATAACGTATGCGCTGGATGCTAATTCAGAACTTGCCAATGCATTTGGCGGCCGCACTACACCTCATGTGTTTTTATTTAACAAAGACATGAAGCTTGCTTATAAAGGCTCTATAGACGACAATGTGGAAAGCGCAGCAAGCGTAAAGCAGCCGTATTTGAAGAACGCCATGAATGCAGTGGCCAAAGGAGCGGCTTGCGACCCGGCTGAAACTAAGCCAATTGGATGCAGCATTAAAAGACCTAACTAAACTGCTTTAAAAGCGCGAAAAAAATAAAAGAGGCCTTTGCATTTGCAAAGGCCTTTCTTATTTATAAAAATATTTTTTACAACGGAATTATTTAAATGCATATCCAATTTTAAACCCACCCTTAAGGGCAAAATTTATTTCACCGTTGTTGTTAAGGCTAGGGCTCAACAAGCCTCTGGAACCAGCACCGAAATCAGAATAGTATACTAAATCATTGTTGTTAATATTGTCAGATATAGTATTTACTGAAGCCATGCCAAGGCCTCCATATATATCCAACGTAAAACAATCACCCACAAACCACTGCTTGCCCAAATTAAGCATGAGTCCAAAAGTGGTAGTGCTATAGTTTAGTCTTTCGGTAGTATAAATATAGTTTGGCGCGCCTGAATAATAGCTGATAAGCTGGTCGCCTGTATAGTATTCCACATGCAGTTCAGGACGTATGTATGAGCCGTGCAAATAATGAAGATATCTCTCACCCTTCATGTAGGTTTCTTTGCGCATCATGAATTTAGGACCACCAGAAATCCACAGTCCAAGGCTGTTGGTGTTGTTGTTGTCTTTGCCCAAACCTATTATTCCTAATTCGCCCTCCCAGTGTAAACCAAAGCGCTGCACGTGTTCAAATCCTAAGATGGTTCTTCCAAAAAGGGGACTTAAAAATGCAAACTTCACAACGTTTTTTCTTTGCAACACCTCTGCGCTTGGTGCGCCTAGCATTAGGTCACTTTCCTCAAATTTTTGCTCTCTTCCGCTTTGATAAACAATTTTTTCAATCTTTTTGACTGACATTTTAAAGTCAGGACCGTCTAAATAGTCCCATTCTTTGTATTGAATTTCTTCGTCAGAAACCACTGTTATTTTGGCCTTAATCTCTTCTCCGGTTTTTAGTTTTATAATGTCTTGGGAGAAAAGATTGAGTGCTATGAAACTCAAAGCAAGGGTTAAAAAATTTTTCATAGTTAAGAAAATATTATTTGATTTAGAATTACGAAGGTAACCAAAACCTAGCAACTAAATTCGCCAAGTAAAAAAAACTATAATTATGAGTTTAGCACACGAACGTTTTTCATTCTACAATCATCAATTGATAGAGCTACTTCAAAGCACCGCGCGCAAGCGCGAGAAGGGCTTGGCTTT
>JANOXJ010000315.1:0-2546 GCA_031418455.1 Flavobacteriales bacterium
AAAATGATAAAGTATAGGATCCATGTACACCTGACGCGGGTTGGTAGCGGTGCTGTAATGTATATTTATTGTAGTATTGTCAGCTTGGCCCGCTGAGCCTTCTGGAAAATGAATTTCAACTAAATAATATCCGCCAGCTTCTACTTTAAAACCAAAACCCTGGGGCAATACAGATGGCGAATTACCAGGAACCCACACACCCAGATATCTTGTTTCAGGCGGAAGGCCACCGCCTGTACCTGTGGTGCTAAAACCTGGTCCAGCATCGTTAGCATCGTACTGCAAACAGTCGGTAGTAGGATCGTAATAAACTAGCACGTGGTGCACTATGCTCGGATTACTTGGCAAAACCTCAATAGCATCAATAAATTTATCTACACTAATGTTAGCTGGAATTACAAATGTTCTGAACTCATCGTTAGCGGAAGCAGTGCTGGTGTATTCACCTATTTGTCCAGTAAAATCAACATTAGGCAATACAGAAGCATCGTTGTACACAGGTAGTGGTGGTGCTAAATCAGGATTGCCCTCAGGCGCTCCCGCTGCTACCCAGTCAGCTACGGCCTGCAGCTCAGCATCACTCAACACATTTTCAAAAGCAAAATGCTGGTAGTCAGGATTGGCAGGCCATGGAGGCATTATTCCATTAGACACGGCATCTAGCACATTATCACTTTCGTTTAACACATCAGTATATGCCATAAGTGAAAATGGCCCAATGCCCCCGTAATGGTGACATTTGGTACAATGCTCATACACAATTGGTGCAATGTCTTCGCTCCAATTTACTTGTGCCTGCAGCCGTGTGCTGCATGCTATAGCTAATAAAATCAAAGTAAAAATCCTCATTGTGTTTTTCATGCGATGGAGTATTTCTATAAAAAAAAATAAATATACCGACCGAAGATAATGAGTATTTGCTTTCAACACCAATTAAGCTACGCGCTTTTTAACACAGTATTGGTGCCTTAAAACAAACTTGCTTGTTCACCTTTGTCGCCTTTGTCGGTTTTCCTTTTTGGTTCTGAATCGGTTGAAGTGTTATTCGGTGGAGCTGAGCTAGCATTATTTTTAAGTGCTTTAAACTTGGCCATCTCTTCTTCCAATCCTTCTATTTCAAAATCTATGTCATCGGGATTTTGATGCACTTCTTGTTCTGCTTCATCATCTGTTTCAAATTCCAATGCAGGCGCTGCAGGCTTAGCCTGTTTCTTTTCCAACTGTTGCATCAATTGGTTTTCCGACTCAGCCTCCAGCGTTTCGTTAGGCTCTAGTAAGTCAATGCCCAGCAAGGGCAGCGAGGTAAGTTTGTTGCCAAGCGCCTTCATGCCCTTTACCGAAATAAATTCGCGCAGGCTTACACCTTCATCCATTTTATTTTTAGCTGCTTTGCTGCGCTTGTCGTAGCGAATGAATGCTATGGGGTGGTGCATTGTAGTAGCAAATGCCAATTTGGATGCAGCGTGCTCCGAAATAAATTTTACGGCACGTGTAGATTCCTCAACTAAAAATCTTTTTACAAACCATGTTTGTTTTTCACCATCATAATATACTGAGGTGATTGGTTTTTCCGGAATCCATTTTTCGAAATGCGTCATTTCGGCATCAAAGTGCAACGACAAGTCGGGTGCTACCAATTTGTATTCGCCTGTATTGAGCAGTATTAAAATTTTGTCGCCAGGATAGAAGTCGCCCACAAAGCGCCCGCGCGACTCACTGTTAAGGCGCTGCACATGCTCGTCATACCATACTTTTAATGCGCCAAGGGTAGATATTCCTGCTTCCTTTAGCTCTACTTTTTTTACCGGATATTTTGTTACCACATTGCCTATGGCATCGCGGCCTTTTACAGCAAGCTGCGAAAAGTCCACATCAAATTTCAATTTTTTCAATCGCTCTAAAGCGCGCAAATGGATAGAAACAATTTCGGCTTCGCCATTGGGGTTGGCACTAAAGTAAAGTACCTCGCTGCCAGCGGTGCCTTTAGTCAAATCGTATTCCTTGTCGCGCGTGATGGCGGTAACAGAAAAGCGCTTCATCATAGCGCCACCCTTTTTACCATCGCTGTATATGAGGTTGTATACTGTGCGCTTATCGTCTTTTTTCCAAACGGCTACATGCAGCAAATCTTTGCCCACAAACGATTTAGACTCTACACGCTTCACTATCATTTTGCCATCGTTGCGGAAAATAATAATATCGTCTATGTCAGAACAATCGCCTATGTATTCGCCCTCATCGCGCTTGAGGCCTGTGCCTACAAAGCCCTCCGCCATGTTCACATATAGCTTCGCATTGGCTATAGCCACCTTGGCGGCTTCTACCGTGTCAAATTGTTTTAGCTCAGTCTTGCGCTCTTTACCTTTTCCATACTTGCGCTTAAGCTCTTTAAAGTATTCTACACACGTGTCTATTATGTTCTCAAGCTTGTGTTTTACACCTGCTATTTCTGCTTCTATTTTGGCCAAATAATCATCGGCCTTGTTAGAGTCAAAACGCGATATGCGCTTAATTTTTATTTCTGTCAACTTGGCCACATCCTCATC
>JANOXJ010000316.1:0-3012 GCA_031418455.1 Flavobacteriales bacterium
ACTAACAGGCATACTCATAGACAATGCTATGAAGCTGGTAGACGATAAAATACCCGCATCAACAGAGCAGGAAGATATAGATGCACTATTAGCAGCACAAGCCGTGTGTTTTGAAAATGGATTGACCACTGTGGATGATGCAGGACTAATGAAGCAAGATGTAGATAGAATAAAAAAGTTGCAAGCAGAAGGCAAATTAAAAATGCGCATCTATGCAATGCTTAGCGATGACACTACCAACTTTAACTATTACTTTGAGCACGGCATAGACACAAGTGCAAGATTGAATGTGCGCGCATTTAAGTTTTATGCCGATGGTGCTCTTGGTTCACGAGGTGCTTGTTTGCTAAGTCCTTATGAAGATTTGTTGCCAGCAAAAAATTATGGATTCCTGTTAAACGACCCTAACCATTTTAGAAAGTACGCCTATGAGTTGCGCAAGCACGGATTTCAGATGTGTACGCACGCCATAGGCGATAGTGCTAACAGAGTTATTCTAAACTTGTATGGCGAAGTTTGGAGCGATACTACAATGGACCACAGGTGGCGCATAGAGCATGCGCAAGTAGTAAATGAAAAGGATATTGATAAATTTAAAAAATACAACATCATACCAAGTGTGCAGCCTACGCATGCTACCAGCGATATGCCATGGGCAGCAGAACGACTTGGCCGCAGCAGAGTTTTCAGAGCATACACTTATAAAGAACTGAAAAATCAACTAGGTATGTTAGCCCTTGGCACCGATTGCCCGGTAGAAGATATTTCACCCTTTGCCACATTTTATGCAGCGGTAACCAGAAAAAATAAAAGTGGAGAACCAGCCAATGGATGGCAAAATGAAAATGCAATAAGCAGAGAAGATGCTTTGCGAGGCATGACTATTTGGGCAGCCATTTCTAACTTTGAAGACCACCATAAAGGCACTTTGGAAGTGGGTAAGTACGCTGATTTTATTATTCTGGACAAAGACCTGATGAATGTGAATGAAACAGAAATCTTAAAAACAAAGGTTGCAACAACGGTGCTGGCTGGCGAGGTTGTTTATAGTTATAAATAGAATGACATAATTAATTATTCTTTATGGCAAAATGTGTTGAACCAACAATGTTGCGATAAGACTATACAGGTCGATATATAAAAATCGAAAGTGAAAAAGAATAATAAAAATGCCTCATAGTTGAGGCATTTTTTTTATTCTTATTTATAATTCAGTATTCTATAAAAATCAATATCTAAATCCAACTGAAAGCATGGTGTTCAATCGCGATGTTTTTATCGATGCAGGATTTATTTCGTTGTTCCACTGGTATATGTAATAGGAAGTGTCTTTGGTAGAGTAGCCCGCAGCTAGGTCCACAAAGAAATAATCGCTTCTATAACCAAATCCACCGTTGTAAGTAATCCACGAATCGTTGATGGCTACACCATTTACAAATGGGCTTTGCTGATAGGTGGCACCTGCACGAATGGCAACAGACTTATCTATTCTAAACTCAGCACCTGCACTTACTCTGTGTGTGCCTCGGTATATAGCGTCTATAGTATTGTTTTCGGTGTTGTAGTTATAATCGTTGTTAGCACCTGTGCCAGTTAAGCTCATGTTGTTGTACGCAGCATATTCATAGTCGGCAGCTACTACACCTACCTTGCCTAACACAAAAGCCATATTTACAAAAGTGCGCGCAGGGGTGCGAAGGTTATAAGTAGTTATTAGCTCAGGCGAAGAGTAGGAGTGAGCGGTGCCATTGTTTTCCACGCTGGCCATACTGCTGGTGTACACTTCGCGCATGCTTATAAGGGTGGGCGTGTGGAAAGCTGCACCCACTCTTAGCCATGGTGTAGGTTTTGCAAGAAAACCAAGTTTTAAACCAACACCTGTACCATCGGCTTGTATTTTTTCGTCAAATTGTAAATTCTTAAGTGCTTTGCCGGGTTCAAATTCTTCTGTGTAATTGCCTGTTTCATTAAAGCGCACACCCTGAAAAATAAGTGCTCCACCAATGCTAAATACATCACGATAATTGCCCCCAAAGGCTATGCTTGTTTCACTTTGCGCACCAGTGCGTGTTATGTTTTTTATTTGTCCTATATCGCCATTAGACACAGCAGGTACATATGTAGTGCCATTGGTGTCAAGCGGATTTATAGCATATACTTGGTAGGCCAAACCTGCGGTAAACGGATGCGCATCAGTTACGGCATCAGGCTTGTTGCCCGCTGCTAAAGAGCTGAAAACGTCCATTAATGTTTGATCAGTTTGCGTACCTCGTATACTTATTCTATCATTGAAATTATTGGTTTTAGTATATCCTACTCCAAAGTTGAAAGCTGTCCAATCTTTGTTTTTGGGTTTCTTGCTGCCTACCAAACCAAAGTTGTTTAGCGTAAAACTGGTATTGGAATTATCGGCTTGCAAGCCGTTGTAGGTTGCAGCATTTGCTTGAGTATTAAGAGCCAGCGAAAACTCCATTCCACCGCGCTTGTATTGGCCAAGGCCAGCGGGGTTTATAAAAAAGTTGCTCATGTCGGCACCCAGTGCGCCAAAGGTGGATCCCATACCATACGACCTTGCCGTGGCCGGACGGTTAGCGAATGAGTAACGAATGGCTTCCACTTCGCTCTGCGCAAACGAACCTGCGCTTATTGACAAGGCACATAAAACTACGATGTACTTTTTCATGGTATTTCTTCTATCAATCGGGAAAATAAATCAGTTGGATGTTAGCAGTTAAAGGCCCAGATTATTTTTTTCTTGGGCTCACGCTGCCACCACCTCCGCCACCGCCTGATGGTCGGCTTCCGCCACCACCGCCACCCGAAGGTCTGCTAGGGCTAATAGAACCACCACCACCACCACCTGATGCTCTACCAGGGCTTGCTGAACCACCGCTTGGTTTGCTTGGTGTAACGCTATTGTTGTTGCGCTCCGGAGCAGAGGGTCTGCTTTCGTTTTGCGGAGGCTTCACTGCAGGTTTGCTATCTGCCGGTGGGCGTTGCGTATTTGGTTTG
>JANOXJ010000317.1:0-2748 GCA_031418455.1 Flavobacteriales bacterium
CGCAGCGACAATCCTGACTCGCTGGAGTTGGAAATAAATATGAGCCGCATGGGCAGCAAAATTGTGGAAATGCACAAAGTGCGCAAGGCATATGGCGACCACGTGGTGCTCAATAATTTTGAATACATATTTAAGAACAAAGAAAAAATTGGTATAGTAGGTCGCAATGGAACCGGAAAAACCACGCTGCTAAATCTTATAACTCAAAAGTTAGAGCCCGATGGTGGCAAAGTGGTGGTGGGCGAAACTGTTGTGTTTGGCTATTTCAATCAGCAAGGCATGCCCATAAAAGAGGGCTTGCGCCTGTTGGAAGTAGTGCGCGAGGTAGCAGATTTTATTCCGCTTACTAAGGGTAAAACAATTACCGCTTCGCAAATGCTGGAGCGCTTTATGTTTCCAAAACACCAACACAGCACATTTGTAGAAAAACTTAGTGGTGGCGAACGCAAGCGCCTACAACTGTTGCTGGTGCTTATGAAAAATCCTAACTTCCTTATTCTGGATGAGCCTACCAACGACTTGGATGTGTTTACTCTGGCTGCATTGGAAGACTACTTGCTGTATTACCCAGGCTGCTTGCTCATAGTAAGCCACGACAGATACTTCTTAGATAAACTGGTAGACCACATGTTTGTGCTGGATGGCGAAGGAGTGGTGCGCGATATACTTGGCAACTATGATGCTTACCGCAGAATGGAAGAACAACGCACCAGCCAAAAGCAAATAGAAAAACGTGAGGAGCAGGTAGAGAAAAAAGCTGCTAAAGCCGATGTGCCTAAAACAAAACTTTCCTTTAAAGAAAAGCACGAAATGGAGCAGCTGGAAAAAGACATGCCCAGGCTGGAAGCAGAGAAAAAAGTGCTGGAAGAAAAGCTGACAGCCAATATTACTGACCACGAAGAACTGCTTCAGACTACAGAAAAGTTAGGCGCTATAATGGCAGAACTGGATGAAAAATCATTGCGCTGGTTAGAGCTTAGCGAGTTTGTTGTTTAAAAGCCCTCACTGGTTTTTACGCGCTTCCAAAGGGCATTCCATGCTTCAGTAAATTCACCTTTGCCCCAGTCGGGCTCCACAGGTGCTGCTTGCCACACGCCATTTTGCTTAAATATGCGCCAGTAAAAAACAAACGCTTCGTGCGCTTCTGTTTTTCTAAAATCTGCACGGCCCCATTTCACTATAAAAAAGTGTAGCTCGCCATGAACTTCCTGCACCAGGTATTTGCCTTGGCTAAACCACTGCAGCACCTTTATCTCGCGTTGTGCCGGATGGTTTTCCAACAAGTTCAGGTTGCGTGCATAACTTACCCATTGCACATTTTCTTGCTCTTGCAGGGTAGAATATTCTGCCAGAAAAATGGAATCATTAGTAACCGCTATGCCATCCCAAAGCCAATTGTTGAACATGCTTGGCGAGGTATAAAGCGCATCGGTGTGTATGTCTTGTCGGTCTAACTCTGCTGCAAAATGGCTGTGTACCGTATTTTTATTTACCACTGTGTAGCCCATATACAGCAGGCTATACGCAACTGCCGCGTAGGCCCATTTTATGCGCACCGGATTTTCTCTGCGAAAAAACATACACACTATTAGAATAAGCATAAAGGGCAATGTCCAAAAGGGATCTACCACCGCTATGTTATTGAAACCTACAAGGAAATTGGTAAAAGGAAGCAACAGCTGCGTGCCATAAGTAGTGCAGCAGTCAAGTAGGGTGTGGGTAAACAAACACAGGAACCATGTAATGTACCAGAGCTTAAAACTAAATCGCTTTTTGAAAATAATATGGCACAGCCATGCAAAAGGAATGGCCAACACCAAATGCACAAACATGCTGTGGCTGTAGCCGCGGTGTATTTGTAGTTTGGTTATCTCGTCAGTAAAGAGTGGATTGAGAAATACATCTAAATCAGGAATAGTGCCTGCTATGGCCCCTATGAGCTGGCCACGATTGCCTATCTTCTTTCCAAGTGCTATTTCCCCAACTGCTGCACCCAATACTATCTGCGAGAGTGAATCCAATGTGTATAAAGATTATGTATGTTTTTTTTTCTGCGCTGCGAAGTAACAGAATATTCCAGATAACTTAGGTTAAAGATTCATTTTCAATTTCTACATTGCACCACGCAAAACGCACATAAATTTTGAATACCTTGGAAAAATATACCATACATCCTGACCAAAAACTTAGCATTGATGCAGTGCAGCAAATCATAGCCCATGGCCATAGGATAGAACTAAGTGATGCGGCTACGGAGCGAATAAATAAATGTCGCCATTATTTAGATAACCATTTGCCCAATGCCAATGTGCCTGTATATGGCGTCAATACAGGGTTTGGTTCGCTATGCAATACTGTTATTGCCAGCCACGAGTTAGAGCAATTGCAGCGCAACTTGCTGCTTTCGCATGCTTGTGGCATGGGCGAGGAGGTACCTGCTGAGGTAGTAAAACTTATGCTGTTGCTAAAGGTGCAGGGCCTTAGCTACGGTCATAGCGGTGTGCAGCTAAGCACTGTGCAGTTATTGGTTCAGTTTTTCAATCACAATATTTTGCCGGTTGTATATCAGCAAGGTTCTCTTGGTGCCAGTGGCGATTTAGCACCGCTTGCACATCTTTCATTACCTCTTTTGGGCGAAGGTGAGGTGTATTACAATGGCACTAAAATGGATGCTTCGCAAGCGTTGCAGCAAGCACAGTTAAAGCCTGTTACATTAAAAAGTAAAGAAGGTTTGGCGCTTATAAATGG
>JANOXJ010000318.1:0-2534 GCA_031418455.1 Flavobacteriales bacterium
AGCGCAGGCGCACTTGCACAAAACATTAAGTTTACGGAGTATGACCTTAAGAACGGATTGCATGTGATATTGCACGAAGACCATACTACACCTATAGTAGCGGTAACCGTAATGTACCATGTAGGTTCTAAAAACGAAACAGCCGGCCGCACAGGAATGGCTCACTTCTTTGAGCATTTGCTATTTGAAGGTAGCGAGAATATAGGTCGTGGCCAATACAGCAAATACGTGGAAAATGCAGGTGGTGGACTTAATGCCAATACCTCACAAGACCGCACATTCTACTACGAACTATTGCCAAGCAATCAGTTTGAACTAGGCCTATGGCTGGAGAGCGAGCGCATGCTACACGCTAAGGTGGATATAAAAGGAATAGAAACACAGCGCGAAGTAGTAAAGGAAGAGAAACGCCAACGCTACGACAACCAGCCCTATGGCCAGCTATTTCCTGCCACACTCAATGCCTCTTTTGATGTGCACCCATACAAGACTACTCCTATAGGAAGTATGGAAGATTTGAATGCTGCTCAAGAGCAAGACTTCATAAACTTCTATAAGCAATTTTATGTACCGAACAATGCCGTGCTAAGCATTGCAGGCGACATCACAATAGATGAAGCAAAAAAATTGATAGAAAAATATTTTGGTAGCATACCAAAAGGCGAAGGAACTATACCACGCCCTACACAAGTAGAACCACTTAACAAAGGCGAGGTAAGAGACACCATGGGTGTAAAAGACCAACTGCCTATGATAGTACAAGCCTACCACATACCTGCGCAAGGCACACAAGATTTTTATGCTGTAGATATGCTTAACCAATTGCTATCGCAGGGTGAAAGCTCCAGACTGAACCGCTCACTTGTAGACGAAAAAGAGCTGGCACTTTTTGCCGCAGCTTTTACTTACAACACAGAACACCCTGGTCTTACACTGGCATATAGCCTGGCCACTATGGGTGTGGACCCAAAGCAAGTAGAAGATGCAATGAATGCAGAATTTGACCGCGTAAAGACAGAACCAATTACAACTACAGAGTTCGAAAAATTGCGCAATCAGGTTGAAAATGATTTCATAACACGCAACAGCAGCATGGCAGGTATAGCAGAAAGTTTGGCTAACTACCACATGTACTTTGGCGATTCTAACCTAATAAATACAGAGATAAATAAATATATGGCTGTAACTAAGCAAGACATAATGAATGCTGCTAAAAAATACTACACCAAAGAAAACCGTGTAGTAATTTATTTCTTAAACGACCCAAGCTTAAGCAAAAACTAAGGCCATAACCTAAAAAGAAAACATAACAGCAACACAAAAAAAAATTAATAGCATACAATGAAACACAGCATATATATACTACTGTCCTTAGCACTACTAGCCGCATGCAGCCCCAAGGTAGACCGCAGCAAAGTGCCAGCAGCAGGCCCTGCACCCATTATTCAAATAGGCGATGCGCAACAAATACAGTTAGCGAACGGACTAAAAGTAATAGTGGTAGAAAACCATAAACTACCACGAGTAAGCTACAACATAACCCTGGACACCGACCCAGTATTGGAAGGCAACAAAAGCGGCTATGTAAGTATGGCTGGCGACTTGCTTGCAGCAGGCACTACCACACGCACCAAAGCACAAATAGATGAAAGCATAGATTACATAGGCGCCTCGCTTGGCACAAGCAGTCAAGGCATAAGCGGTAGCTGTTTGAAAAAGCACAGCGACCGTTTTTTAGAAGTAATGAGCGATGTGCTTTTGCATCCGTCCTTTGCGCAAAACGAATTTGAAAAATCAATAAAACAATCGTTGAGTGGATTGGCAAGTACTAAGACCGACCCTAACTCTATATCTGAAAACATAGGAGCTACGGCTAACTATGGCAAAGACCACCCATATGGCGAGCTTATGACAGAAAGCACAGTAAAGAACATTACGCGCGATGACCTATTAAGCTATTACCAAAGCAATTTCAAACCCGGCTCAGCTTACTTAGTAGTAGTGGGCGACATCACATTTGCTGAAGCAAAAGCACAAGCCGAAAAATACTTTGGTCAGTGGAAAGGTGGCCAGGCCATGGAGAAAAACTACAAAAAGCCAACAGCACCTGCTGGCAACCGCGTAATTTTTTCGCCCATACCAGGCGCTGTACAAAGTGTAATAGACATAACATACCCTGTGGATTTACAACCAGGCACGCAAGACGCTATAGTAGCCGGTGTGCTTAACAACATACTTGGTGGTAGCGGATTTCAGGCAAGGCTTATGCAAAACCTGCGCGAGGACAAAGCATATACCTATGGTGCATATTCAAGCATCTCGCCTGATGAAATAATTGGTTCTTTCAGCGCAGGTGCTAGTGTGCGCAATGAGGTAACAGATAGCTCTATAGTAGAATTTTTATATGAAATGGAAAAACTGGTGAACGAGCCTGTAGCCGACAGCACACTGCAAACCATAAAAAATATAATGACTGGCAACTTTGCACGCTCGCTGGAGCGCCCGCAAACCATAGCCAATTTTGCACTTAACAT
>JANOXJ010000319.1:0-3841 GCA_031418455.1 Flavobacteriales bacterium
ATCGCTTTGTGCTGCCAACAACTCAAGCACTGTCGTGTATTCAGCACCATATGGAAAGTTGGCAGGTTGGTTGCCTGCTTGTTTGTATTGGTCCCATGCGGCCACTATGCGCGTTTGTTGCAATAGCGTGTCGTAAAACATAGGTTGTGTATAGTCAAATCCCCAATCGCTTACACCAATCAATATGTCTTTTCCGGTGAATGCCTCTGGCAAATTGATACCTGCCTGCACACTATCTGCATGCACATCCACTCGCATTTTTTCAAGGTCAGGTACTATTATACCTGGAACTTCTATGTAAGAAAACACTGCAGAAAAATCAATCTGAGAAAATGTAGAAAGCGGAACTTTTATAGTTGCAATATTGCCCACGGTACTTCCGCGCAACACTCCTGCACTTTGGAGCGCATTCCACTGTGGCGCCTCATTCACCTTTCCCATAAGCGATACGTAAGTGCCACCACGCAAGGCATACACCGGCAACGCTGCATAGTCAGATGGTTTTACCTGATGAAAATTTTCACTCAACTGGGTAAGTTGAGCCCATGCTGCCTTGGTAGTGGCTGACATGGTGAGCTGCGCTTGTGCACCTATGCACACAAAAAATATAATTATGGTAAATAGTCTTTTCATTCTATGAGGATATAATTCGATTTGTAAAATTGCTTAATTGGTAAAAACAAACAAGCGGTGAAATTTACACCGCTTGTTTCAATTTTTTATGTGTGCTATTATTTACTTCACCAACAATTTAGCATGACTCCTGCCTTTGCTGTGTTGCAACACCAAATAATAAATGCCACTTGGGTAATCCATTATATCCACCTGGTGAGTCCCTTTGGACAAATTTAACACGTCCACTACTCTACTTTGTCCGTCATATACATGCAGTGCCGATTGATTTTCTAAAACAATAATATTAAAATAATTTACTGCAGGATTAGGACTAATAACCAAGATAGATTGAGTATCTTGTTCCATAACGGCCGTCACCAATTCGTACACGTGCACTATGTTGGTGCCAATAAAATAGTCTATGGTTTTGCCTGTATACACCTGATAACCGGAAAGTTCATTTACCAAATTCCCATACTCATCGTAGGTGAAATATCTATCGGTATAAACCCAATCCATGGCGTTCGCATTCCATTCACTGTTTCTGAAATACAATAGGCTTTCATCCACATCATAGGTGTATTCCATCTTATTCATAGGCTCGCCCAATTCATCTAGTTTTAGATTTTGTGTAAGCAAACCATCAGTATATGTAAAGGTGTGCGAGGCAGATTGCTGCCACATAGCATCTACATATATGTATTCTATAGACGAAACGTGGCCGACATTATTATTCGTATACTCTTGTTGCCAGTTAGACTCCCACGCTGTTCCATTCCACACTGAGGACATTTCCAGCATCCATATTCCATTAGTTTCATAAGTATAAGTCATTCTTATAGAATTCAGCCATGCTCCACTTTCATACATCTGATAAATTGTTTCAACCAATTGTTGACTACCGTTGTAGTTATTCAAAATTCTGTTATTTAACTCCCATGTTGAATTGAAAATAGAATTGGTTTGAATGACAATGTTGCCATTTGAATCACGCTCAAACACTTGCCTATAGCTATTGCTAAATTGATTAGCACCAATGGGTGCATAGTCTACTATGCTATCATTTATTAGTCCATTGTTAAAATACGCAGCCGAGTCCACCAACTGTCCGCTGGGCTGATAATAGAGTGTGTATTTGCGCATCCATTGTGCAGAAGTATTCAGTGCAATTAATACGACCAGCGCTGCCAAAGTAAATATTTTTTTCATCGGCTTAATTTAATTAGATGGATATCAAAAGTAAACCCTGCTAATTAATATTAGCTCTGTGCACGCAATAATTTTAAAGTAGAAATCGGATTAAAATTATAGAACCGGAATGGTCTTTCCTTGAACGAAATTCAATTTCAAACTTAACCTGTGGGTTACAAATGCGCATGCACTGCCAAGCACACTGCCCACAAGTACATCGGTTGGGTAGTGCACCCCCAAATGCAAACGAGAGTATGCCACCAAACTTGCATAGGCATAAGCAGGCACTACAATGTACCATTTTTTGCATTGCAAACTCATCATAGTAGCCGTAGCAAAGACGGACGAAGAATGACCTGAAGGAAAACTAGGGTCAGCAGGTGTGGCTAGGTTTTGCAATTCCGGATGCGATACAAAAGGTCTATTTCTTTTAAAACTATACTTCATAGCAGCGGTAACTACCATGGTGGAGCCAATGCCAACGCCTGCTTCTATGGCCATATGCTTAATATTCTTATCCTTTTTAGCTATGCCTATACCCAACATGGCAAGCGGATAAGCAGCACTCACAGGCAATGCCGTGTGAGATAGATTTATGAATGCGTTGTCTAAATTTTTGTTGCGATATAAATTTATTTGCCTGAGCATTTTAAAATCGGCACTCTGGCCATGCGCAAAAACATTAGCTACAAGAATGCCAATGACAAGGAATATGTAAATTGTATAGCGCAATAAATGTGGAGAATCAAAATTTTATTTACCTATGATTCTGCTTAATTGAAGACCATACTCGCACAGTTGTTTTGCCTCTTTAGCATCTACTGCTTTGTTCAATCTGAATAAGCATTCTTCTCCGTTAAATTCCATCCACATGCCTTTGGTTTTTCCCATCCATTCTAGCAAATAGGAATTAACGCACGATTTAAAATGCTCTTCATTTTCAGCCTGCACAAAATATTTGTCACTAAATAATTTATGCCCATCAAAATCTATTTCAGTTTTTTCAAACAATTCGTTGAATTTATCTGAAAGCGTTTCAGGACGTATTAGCGCACGTCCAAAATTTTTGCGCAAATGCATGTGCCCATAGAAATAGTAATGACCTTCTGATGTTTGCTTTCGCAGTTTGAATTCGTCCAGCCCCCCAGTTTCAAAGGTTATAGCATACTCCACCAGATTTAAAGTAAACTGATGTGTATTTTCTCTAAGCACCCATGAGCGCATGTGCTTTGCTGCTATTTTACTTTTTAGCAATGCAAAGTTTTGCAGGTCGGGTTTTTCAGTGTCTGCTAATTTGTATGTTTTGCTTATAGTATCAAAACACTGCTTGCAATATTCCCAATATTCATACGCATGATTGTCAGGGTGTGGAGCTTCTATAAAGCTTGCCGTTTGTCCGGGTACTGCCATGTTTTTTTTATTAATCTTATTGGCAATAAAAATAAAAGCGGAAGTGAATCACTTCCGCTTTCATTTCATAATCTTTTAAGTTATGTGTTTTTAATACGCACGCGCAAACAACACACGCTGCTTGCTAGGCTTGCCTGTTACCATGCACACGCCATCTTCTGCCTTTGCATCCAGTGGTATGCAGCGTATAGTAGCTTTGGTTTCAGTTTTTACTCGTTCTTCAGTTTCTTTAGTACCATCCCAATGGCAAGCAAAAAACCCACCTTTTTCGTCCAATAGTTTTTTAAACTCATCGTAGCTGTTCACCTCTGTCATATGTGTAGCTCTGTGTTCAAATGCCTGATTGAAAAGATTTTCTTGAATCTCGTTCAATAGCTTTTCTATATGCTCTACTATGCTATCAACCGCGCGGGTTTCTTTAGTGCTGTTGTCTCTGCGTGCTACTTCTATGGTGCCATTTTCCATATCCTTTGGGCCCATGGCCAATCGCACAGGCACTCCTTTCAATTCGTACTCGGCAAATTTCCATCCGCTTCGCTTGCTGTCGTCACCATCAAATTTTACGCTTATGCCCTTTGCTTTGAGCGCATCCATTATTGGTTTTATTTTTTCGCCAATGGTTTCT
>JANOXJ010000320.1:0-6358 GCA_031418455.1 Flavobacteriales bacterium
GTCCCTTTTTATTGTAAGTATAAAAGGTAGTATCAGGCTTTATGTCTTCTGTTATTCCGGAATTAAGAAAGCGTTCGTATTGTTCCATGGTCCATGCTGCATCGTCATAATAATCGCTTTGTGGTGTGGGGTAGTGCACTATATATATGAGCTGTCCTTTTTTATTAAACACATTTTTAGAGAATTGCTCAGGCTGGTCGCCACAATGCCCGCGACAAGATTTTACTACAATGGAAGCAGTGTCTGTCGGCCAAAAAATATCATACCAATCAAAAGAGCCATAGCCACCACCGCCATAGGAAGTAAGTTGCCCACCCGCAAGATTATATTCTGAGCCATTAAGGAAGTACAACTTTGTTTTTATACTGTCCAGACTGAATTGGAATGTGCTGTCTAAAGATATTGGATACCAGCCATCGCTAATACTACTGCTATCGAAAGTGAGTAATTGTACATCCCAGTTTTGGCCCATGCCACCCTCGTCACCATCATAAGCCTGGCTTACTTCATAAATGGTATCTATGCCCAACTGCAAGCGCTGCTCAGCTGAAATAAAATACACGTTTTTGTTGTGGCCGTAGTTGAAGGGTGATTGGGCAAACAGTGAAAATGGAATGGTAAAAAGGAAGAAGGGAACAATACGTTTGTTCATGTTTCAATCATGTGAGCATTTTTTGCATCGTAAAGATTCATTTATAAATGACAATTTTTATTTATTTCGAATAGTAGTGTATTTAATTCTGAGAGGACACGGATAAAAAAAAATTAGTACAGATTAACACAGATAAAAAAAAACGCCCCCAATTATTTTAGAGACGTTTTCATTTTTATAAAAAGTGATATAAATTAGTTACCCACTTCGCTCATGAATTTAATATGCATGAGGCGCAATTGTTCTTCTTCGTAGTCGCCATCAAAGTTGGCTTCGGCAGCGCGCAAGTCATCGGTTTCGGCTTCCATAAAATATTCCATTATTTCTTCTTGTTGGTCTTCGTCCAACTCCTCGTCTATAAAATATTGTATGTTCAGCTTGGTGCCGGAACTCACTATGGCTTCTAGCTCTGCAAGTAATTCGTTTTTGCTTTTGCCTAAGCCTTTGGCTATGTCTGGTAGCGATATGCGCTTGTCTATATTCTGTATTATCTGCACCTTCATAGAACTTTTGTTCACAGCGCTTTTTACTACAAAATCAATAGGGCGCTCCACATCGTTCTCTTTGCAGTAGCGTTGTATTAGGTCTATGAATGGTTGGCCAAACTTAGCGGCCTTGCCTTTGCCCACACCACCTATTTGTGCTATCTCATCTAGCGTTATAGGGTATTGTGTGCACATTTCTTCCATGGCTGGGTCTTGGAAAATTACATAAGGCGGTATTTTTTTCTCCTTACTCATTTTGCCGCGCAGCTCTTTTAGCATACCAAATAGTTGCTCGTCTACTGCTCCACCACCTTGTTTAGGAATTATTAGTTCATCATCGTCCACTTCGCCTATTTCTTCTTCCTTCACTATTTTAAAGCTGTAAGGCTTTTTCATAAAGGCGCGTCCTTCTTCCGAAATTTTTAGCGTGCCGTATGTTTCTATTTCCTTGGTCACAAGGCCACGCACATACATTTGGCGCACTATGGCATTCCAGTATTTTTCGTCATTGTCTTTGCCTTCTGCAAAGTATTTGCTCAGGTGACCTTTGTAGGTAGTTACCTCACTGGTTTTTACACCCGCTATTACTTTGCATATAAATCCGGCTTTGTGCAACTCGTTAAACTCGTCTATACATGCCAGTATCATTTGCACATTTTCGCTTCCTTCCACCATTTCTTTTGGTGTGCGCGAGTTGTCGTCCATGCCGGCACCTTCGCCATTCACAGGGTCCCACTCTTCGCCAAAGTAGTGCAGCAGGTATTGCCTGCGGCTCATAGCCGTTTCGGCATAAGCTATTACTTCTTGTATAAGTAGCATACCTATTTCTTGCTCGGCCACAGGTTTGCCTTGAAGGAATTTTTCTAATTTCTCAATATCTTTAGGAGAATAGAATGCTATACAAACACCCTCGCCACCATCGCGGCCCACACGGCCAGTTTCCTGGTAGTAGCTCTCCAGCGATTTTGGTATGTCGTGGTGTATTACAAAGCGCACATCGGGTTTGTCTATACCCATACCAAATGCTATAGTGGCGCATATTACATCCACATCTTGCATCAGGAATTGGTCTTGCACGCGGCTGCGTTGAGCACCTTCCATACCTGCATGGTAGGGCAGTGCTTTTATTCCGTTTACTTGCAATAGCTCTGCTATCTCTTCTGTCTTTCTGCGGCTAAGGCAATAGATAATTCCGCTTTTGCCTGAGTTAGCTTTTATGTATTGTATTATTTGTTTGCCTACATTGTTCTTTGGGCGTATTTCGTAAAACAAGTTAGGTCTGTTAAACGAGGCTTTAAAAACTTGTGCGTTTAGCATGCCCAGGTTTTTTTGAATGTCTTGCTGCACTTTTGGTGTAGCAGTAGCTGTAAGGGCCATTATAGGGCAGTCGGCTATTTGCTCTATTATGGGGCGCAGTCTGCGGTATTCTGGGCGGAAATCGTGTCCCCATTCAGATATACAGTGTGCCTCGTCTATGGCTACAAAGGAGATATTTACTCCGCGAAAAAACTCTACGTTTTCATCTTTATTGAGCGACTCCGGTGCTACGTACAATATTTTGCAGTGGCCACTCATGATGTCAGATTTTACCTGCGTAATTTCTGTTTTGTTCAACGATGAGTTGATGAAGTGTGCTATACCATCTTGCTCGCTAAAGCCGCGCATGGCATCCACCTGGTTTTTCATAAGGGCTATAAGTGGCGACACTACTATAGCCGTGCCCTCTAGCATAAGAGCGGGCAGCTGATAGCATAATGATTTGCCACCGCCTGTGGGCATTATTACAAAAGTGTCGTTGCCAGCAAGCACGGAATTTATTACGCCTTCTTGCAGGCCTTTAAATTTGCTAAAACCAAAAAAGTGCTTTAGCGCATCTTTAGGTGAAAGATCTACTACTGTTTGCATTTGAATATCTGTTTCAGAACATTAATTAAAAAATAATGAATGGATTCTGTGTTAGGTAACAATTTGATTCTCTAAAAATAAGGCATACATCTAAATACAAAAGAAATTTTTTTTCGAGGCACCCTTTTTTTTAAAGGAACGCGAATGTAGCACAAGGATTCATTTTAATAAAACTTTTTTTATGATGAATGTCATGTTTCTCAAAGGTCTAGTTTGGCGCGAGATTGGGGCTGTGTGCAGCATTCTAACACTGCTTATTAGTAGCAATAATTCTTTTTTGTCTATTGTTTTAAGTGAAACTCATATTCTTTGTTATGTAAAATTAGAAGGCAAACATCATCTTTGCACGCTTAGTAATTTATAAATGAAGGCAAACAGCAAAAACAAAATAATAGAGTCGGCACAGCGCACACTGCGTTTGGAGTCCGACACGCTTCTGCACCTTGCTGCCAGTATCGACACCTCTTTTGAGCGGGTGGTAAATGCATTGCTTAAGTCTAAAGGAAGGCTTGTAGTAACAGGCATAGGCAAAAGTGCCAACATTGCCCAAAAGCTGGTAGCTACCTTTAACAGCACCGGGCAGCAGGCCTTGTTTATGCATGCAGCCGATGCCATACATGGCGATTTGGGCAATGTGCAAAAACAAGATATTGTATTGTGTATTTCTAAAAGTGGCGACTCGCCAGAAATAAAAGTATTGGTGCCATTGCTAAAAAGCATGGGCAACAAAATAATAGGCATGGTGAGCAACAAGGCCAGTTTTTTGGCTGTGCAATGCGACATGATGCTGCACACACCCGTGGAGCGCGAGGCTTGCCCCAATAACCTGGCACCTACCTGCAGCACCACAGCGCAGCTGGCCATGGGCGATGCACTAGCAGTGGCGCTTATGGAGTGCCGCGGATTTAGCGCCAAGGATTTTGCTAAGTATCACCCCGGTGGTGCATTGGGCAAAAAACTATATGTAAAAATGGGCGACCTCCTTGGCACCAACTCCAAACCTACAGTAGCACCTGCCGACAAAATGAAAGATGTGATAATAGAAATTTCATCGAAAAGATTGGGAGCTACTGCGGTTATTTTAAAAGACAAATTAGTAGGCGTAATAACCGATGGAGACATACGCAGAATGCTGGAGAAAAACAAAAACATAGCCACCACCAAAGCGGCTGACGTAATGGGCAAAACTCCCCTTACTATAGAGGCCGATGCACTGGCGGTAGAGGGTTTTCAGATAATGGAAAGTAAAAACATAACTACATTAATTGTTACCAAGGCCGGCAAGTACAAAGGCATAGTGCATTTGCACGACATTTTAAAAGAAGGAATTTATTAGATGAATGCAGCAGGTAATTTTTTTTGCCATTAGGCAATAGAAAAAAAAATTATCAGCACATACATTACCACCAATTTCAAAAATTATCTCAAACAGCAGTTTAGCACTTATATGGCAGAAGAGAAAAAAGACATGTCGTTTTTAGAACATCTGGAAGAGTTGCGCATGCGCTTATTTCGGTCGGTGCTAGGCATATTGGTGGGAGTTATAGTTGTTGTTTATTTTCACGACTTTGTTGTGGACACCGTTATAATGGGTCCGCGCAATGCCGACTTTGTAACCTACCGTGTTTTTTGCGATTGGTCGCACCGCATGGGCATGGGCGAGCAGCTGTGCCTAACACCACCGCAAATGGAGCTGCAAAGCGCCACTATGGGTGGCGCCATGAATGCCGATATAGTAGTGTGTCTGTTAGGAGGCCTGGTACTGGCCTTTCCGTGGGTGTTTTGGCAAATATGGTCGTTTATAAAACCGGGGCTGCGCCAAAAGGAGCAAGGCATGGTTACTGGCATAGTGTTTTTTGTATCGCTATTATTCTTTGCAGGCATTGCCTTTGGATATTTTTTGCTGGCACCACTTTCTATTCAGTTTTTGGGCAACTACACCTTTGCCGATGTAAAAAATATTCCTACACTGCTCTCTTATCTAAAGCTAACTACCTCACTTGTATTTGGCACCGGCTTGCTGTTTCAGCTGCCAGTATTAATTTATTTCTTGGCAAAAATTGGATTGGCCTCATCTGCATTTTTAAAAAAATACCGCAGACATGCCTTTGTAGTAAACCTTATAGTGTCGGCCATTATTACCCCGCCCGATGTAACCAGCCAGTTGCTGGTGGCTATGCCCATAGTGCTGCTATATGAGATAAGCATAATAATTGCCACGCGGGTAGAAAAAAATCAGGCGAAAGTGGCGGTGTAATTTTTGGGTAGATGTAAGTTGGAGACTGCTCTTTGGGCCAAGCTGTTTAAGTGTGTATGCAATATTTGATTTATGAGGCGTTTAAGAAATGAAATCATTTACCAAGTTGCTACTATGGGGCAGACTCGCTCGATTAGGAGAACAATGGATAAATATTACCGCACTACTTCCATAAACATTTGCAAAATGCAATGAAGAAAATAAAATTATTGACAATTATCTTCATCAGCCTATGCCATATGGCAGTGGGCAGTGAATATTTGGACGTATCGAGTGATACCTTAATCTATAGAGATAGTTTAACAGCTGGAAATACAGACAGTGCGTATGTCGAATATTATGCGAAAGGAAATCAACTAAAGAAATTCGGGAAATTTTTGAATGGCGAGCAAGATGGAAAGTGGTTCTATTTATTTGAGAATGGCGACACTAATGTAATCTCATATTTTCAGAATGGAATTTTAGATTCCACCATACTTTATTATAAAGGAAATAAGAGAGCTTCAAAAATGTTATGGTTAAATCAAAGATTTAGTCAAAAGCTAGATTGTGTCGATGAATTGGGCAACAATCTATACCCTGGTAGTATGCTCAATGGCACGGGATCTCTTTACGAATATTACCCCAATGGTAATATCTGTGCAATAACAAACTACCTCGATGGTTACTATGATGGAGAACGCATTTTTGTTAATCCAGACGGCTCCATCAAAGAGATTGCAATTTGGAAATTGGGAATTATACAACAACGAATTATATATGATAATAAAGGGCGCGCTGCATCCAGATTATTTTATGAAGAAGGTATTTTGATAAGAGTTGAAGACTACTATTCAAAAGGCAAAGCAAAGGGTAAGGTCAAACGAATTTGGCATCATGCAGGAGATACTATTCTTAGTGTAAAATTCTTCAGTAAGAAACAGCATCTGAGAAAAAGTTATGAATGATTGTTAAGATAACTTATACCCAAATGGCGCATTCTATGGCTCATGCAAATTTAATTTAATTGAGTTTTCAACAGGGCTGTAGCTTTACATATGGGGTACCTCTTTGAACTGT
>JANOXJ010000321.1:0-3967 GCA_031418455.1 Flavobacteriales bacterium
TTGAGCGGAAGCAAACCTGTGCTAAAAGAAACTTCGCACTGGTACTTGCCCATGGCGCACCACGAGCAGTGGATACGCGAGTATATAAAAGAGGGCAAGCTGGATGGAAAAGAACACCACAACCCCAAGGACTGGAAGGCGCACGTGGTGGGCCAGTGCATGAGCTGGATAGATGGTGGCTTGCAAAGCCGCGCCATGACAAGAGATTTGGATTGGGGTGTGCCTGTGCCGCTGCCCAATGCAGAAGGAAAAGCCCTTTACGTTTGGCTCGATGCGCCTATTGGCTATATCACTAACACCAAGGTGTGGGCTGATAAGAATGGCGAAAAATGGGAAGATTATTGGAAGAGCGATGACTCTCAACTCATACATTTTATTGGTAAAGACAACATCGTTTTTCACTGCATTATTTTTCCTATAATACTGAAAGAGCACGGTGGCTTTAACCTGCCGGTAAATGTGCCCGCCAACGAGTTTATGAACCTGGAAGGCGACAAAATTTCTACCTCGCGCAACTGGGCAGTGTGGCTGCATGAGTACATCAATGAGTTTCCGGGCAAGCAAGATGAAATGCGTTTTGTGTTGGCCTCTATAATGCCAGAGCAAAAGGACAGCGAGTTTACATGGACCGATTTTAAAGACAGGGTAAACAATGAATTGGCAGACATACTGGGCAATTATGTAAACCGTGTGTTTGTGTTGATGCACAAATTCTATAATGGTGTAATGCCTGCGCTTAACGGCACACCTACCGATGCAGAAACACAAGCAGGTAAAGAAGCCTTTGAATCGTATAAAGCTATAGGAAAAAAAATAGAAGAATTTCGTTTTCGCGATGCATTGGCCGAAGCCATGAACATAGCACGCATAGGAAATAAACTGCTTACCGAAACAGAGCCTTGGAAACTTATAAAAACAGATCCTGATGCTGCTGCACGTGTAATGTATGCGTGTGCCAATTTTGTGGCCGATGCGGCATGTGTGCTGCAACCATTCATTCCATTTACATCAGAAAAAATTAGAGCAGCGCTGAATGTGGAGTGGCCTGCATGGCAACAGCTAGGCGATATGGAATTGCTACAAACAGGACACACTATAGGCCAACTGCCTATCCTATTTGAAAAAATAACTGATGAAGTAGTGGCTGTGCAAGTGGCCAAACTTGAAGCAAGCAAAGCCGCGGCTGCGCCTGTGGCAGCTAAGCCTTTCAGAGAGAATATCGATTTTGAATCGTTTCAAAAAATGGATATTCGATTGGTAAAAATTATAGAAGCTGAGGCTGTGCCTAAAACAAAAAAACTGCTGAAGCTAAAGGTAGACACAGGTATAGACCAACGCACTGTAGTGAGTGGCATAGCAGAACACTATAAGCCCGAAGAGGTAGTTGGAAAAACAGTGTTGTTTTTAGCTAATCTGGCACCACGCGAGATAAAAGGAATAAAAAGCGAAGGCATGATTCTGATGGCAGAAAATAATGCTGGCGTTCTGTCCTTTCTTTCTCCCGAAAAAGATATGGGTGCTGGCAATGAGGTGAAGTAATAAAGTTTAGAAAAAAGTGGGGCTTTGATTTTATACGAAATGCAAAGCGCATTTTAAGCAATCAATGTAATTCGCGCATTGTCTTTGCTTGAATCGTTTACCTGAATTCAATAATGGCTATGCTATTTTAGATTTTTACTTCTTGATTTAAAAATCTCCTTATGTATTTTAGCACTGTCTTTTTTTGGAACCTTCAACCTAGTGGTACAAAATACATTACACGTTTATCAATTTCTTAAGCTTGGCTTTTGTTGGCGTAGGTCATTATTTGCTGTGGCTCTCATTGTGCTTTCTGCACATGCAATAGGCCAAGACAGTGCCAGGTATGCGGCCCTGGATTATTACGCTCTGCAAACACCAGATAACTTAGCCCATAGCACCGACACTCTTGTTACTTACCTATTGATTCCGGCTCAGAATGATTTGGAAAAGGCCCGATTGATATATGCCTGGGTGGCCCAACATATAAAGTATGATGCTAATGCCATAAACGCCAACAAGCCTGCTGACTGCAGTGCTATGAAAGTACTAAAGAAAAAGAAAGCAGTATGCCTTGGTTTTGCCATGTTGTTTGAAGCATTAGGAACAGAAGCAGGTTTAAATGTGCGCACCATTATAGGTTATGTAAAAGGCGAAAGACGCAATGCGCGGTTGAAAAACCCAAACCATGCATGGAATGCAATAGAAGTAAATGGAAGGTGGATTTTGTGCGATGCTACTTGGGGTAGCGGCTATGCCGAACCTAAACGAAAAGGAAATATAAAAGTGATAAAACACTATAACCCCTTTTGGTTTGACACCTCTCCGCAACAATTTGTCCTTACACACTTTCCTGATATAAACAGGTGGCAGCTACTTTCAAATCAAGTCACCAAGGAGCAGTTTGAACATTTGCCAATTATTAATTCACTGTTTTTTGAAAAGGGATTTTCGACTGATACAATTTTCGATAAGCTGTTGCTAATACCTAAATACGAAGTAGTGGAATTGTATCAAACAAAAGGACACTGGAAGGTAGACGATGCACAACCCGCTGGTTTCTTGTTTCGCAACCAAAGTTATCACTTCAGCATTAGGTCTACCTACTACGACAGGGCTGTAGTATTTAGCGGCAACGAAACCCATTTTTTTGATGCTATAAACGGTTACTTTGACATAGATGCTACTGCGTATGGCCGCAAGCTGAGCATATTTCTTATAGACAGTAAACGCCCCAGAAAGGCAGAAGCCACATTTTCTTATAAAGTAATGGCCAGGTAGATGGCCATATGCGATTAATGATGCCCTTAGCACTTACTATGCAACTGTTCTTTACCTTTGTAGCATGAATCGTGTTTTATATAACGTTACATGCAGTGTGGATGCTGACATTCATGAGGAGTGGCTGGACTGGATGAAGTTTGTGCACATACCGGAGGTAATGGCCACAGGCTTTTTTCTTGAAAATAAAATTTGCCGCATTCATGAGTTTGAAGAAAACGGAATTACATATGCCATCCAATACGTTTGCCGCAACAAAAAAGAGCTAGATGAATATCAGCGTGATTTTTCACCTGCATTACAGCAATCGCACAATGCTCGCTATGGTGGCAAGGTAGCAGCCTTTAGAACTGTGTTGGAAATAGTGCACGAACAAAAGCCACCTTTTGTAGATGTGTTTCCTAACTAATTAGCCCTGTTCGAAAAATTGTTGTGAGTTGTTTTTCTCATTTGGCTCCACTATGTTGTCATCATAATCCAGCGTTATTTTAAAATCTGCATTAGGCTCATATATCCAATAGTTAAGTATGGTAAGTGTAATGTCTATGGTAGCACCAGGCTCTATAGGCGGTATTTCTGTTTGCATATACATAAGGTTTTGCTCTCTGTCGGTCACGCGCAGCAGCATGTTGGTGCTAAGGCTAGTCGTGTTGCCGTTGTTTTTTATTTTTACTACTATGTCTGTTCCCTTCGCACTTTCATTATACGTCACCCAGTTGTTATACATCGTTTGCTTTTCATCATCTTCGTTAAGCAATTCCAAATCCACAAAATTTTCTTTAGTAGATATTTGTTTGTCCATGGGTTTTACATAACAAGGATTGTCAGTAAAATAATCTAACGTCATTACCAACCTAGAGGCATTGGTAGCCGCCTGATCCATGTATTCATCTATTATGGAGGCCTCATTGCACGATTCTGCATATAGGTCTATGTATTCATTTATGGCCTGCATAGCTGCCGGACGCATTATATCGCGGTTAAATGTGCCATAGCGCACCACATCGAAACCCTGGTACACTCCACACCAATCTAAGTCTAGCATAAACTGTGAGAGCACCAAACCTACTATACATGCCGCGGCCTGACTGTCTTCCATTTTGCTGTAAGCATAGTCTACTAAATTGCCCACTACCAGCGGATTGAAATAGTCGCCCATAACTTGTAT
>JANOXJ010000322.1:0-5103 GCA_031418455.1 Flavobacteriales bacterium
GCTCCAATATGGAATGAGTGAGGTGTGCGCACTGCCCGTAACCGGGTCTTCATCTATGCCCAACTGCGGTGCAAAAAAACGCGAAACAAAATCATACTCTTTTCCGGGAGCTGTGCAAATTATTCCGCGCGCATCTATACGCGCTACCTCTCTAAAATCCGGTTTCAAGTTGGCTAACTCTGTTTGGCTTTGGTATACAAACAACAAGTCTGTTTTGCCTTTGTAAATCTTTTGTGGTTTTACGTTGAAGGCATGTGTGAGGTGCTCAGTTACTAGCTGTTCCTTCAATGTATCACTCGGAAAATTCAATGTGAAATATCCATTCTCATGTTTTACATTGAGCTCACCACTCTTGGACATAAAAGAAATTTCGTTGCCCACATGGCCTTCAAAATTGATAAGTACAAATGCTGTGGCTAACGTAGGATGGCCAGCAAGCACCACTTCCGCCTTAGGCGTAAACCAACGTATATCATATTGATTATCCTTTTTTACATAAAAAGCTGTTTCCGCCAAGTTATTTTCTTCTGCAATTTTTTGCATCAAATCATCTGCAATCCATTCCTTTAAAGGGCATACTGCTGCGGGGTTGCCTCCAAACACTTTGTCGGTAAAGGCGTCTATCTGATAAAGTTTGATGGTCATGCGGCTAATTTAGGCTACTCAATGATAAACAAATTAATGCTATATTTTTATAACGAATCAAGCAGCGAATCATCTACCGTATTCGCCAATGTCACTTTCAACTTCGGTTCCATTTCCATGGCGCGTTTTATTGCAAAATTAGCTTCTTTATTTCTGGCCCATGCTCTACGTGCAATGCCATTATTTACATCCCAATGTAGCATGCTTTTTAGCCTGCGTTCGCTGTCGGCTGTGCCATCCAGCAGCATTCCAAATCCACCATTTATAACCTCGCCCCAACCTACTCCTCCGCCATTGTGCAGGCTTACCCAAGTGGCCCCACGGAATGAATCGCCCACAAAGTTGTGCACGGCCATATCGGCTGTAAATCGCGAGCCGTCATAAATATTAGATGTTTCGCGATATGGCGAATCGGTTCCACTTACATCATGATGGTCGCGCCCAAGCACTATAAGTCCTATTTCATTATTTGCTACGGCATCGTTAAATGCTTTTGCTATGCTCATTCTTCCAAGCGCATCTGCATACAATATTCTGGCTTGCGAGCCTACTACCATCTTGTTAGCACCAGCCTCTTTTATCCATTTTATGTTGTCGGCCATTTGTTGCTGAATCTCTTCAGGTGCATCTTTCATCAGCTCCTCCAACACACGTTGTGCTATGCGATCAGTTTTTTCTAAATCTTCCGGTTTGCCGCTGCAGCATACCCAGCGGAAGGGGCCAAAACCATAGTCGAAACACATAGGACCAAGAATGTCTTGCACATAGCTAGGGTATTTAAATTCTTCGGTAACACCTTTTACATCTGCTCCTGCTCTAGCTGCTTCTAATAAAAACGCATTGCCATAATCGAAAAAATACATTCCCTTGCCAGCCAAATTATTTACAGCAGTTGCATGTCTTCTTAAACTTTCCTGCACCGCCTCTTTAAATTGCTCTGGCTCGTTGGCCATCATATGGTTGCTTTGTTCGTAGGAATATCCTGCCGGATAATACCCGCCTGCCCATGGGTTGTGCAGCGATGTTTGGTCGCTTCCAAGGTCCACGTGTATGTTTTCGGCATCAAGTTTTTCCCATAAGTCCACAATGTTGCCTATGTAGGCTATAGATACTACCTCGCCATTTGCTTTCGCTTTTTTTACTCTATTGCAAAGCGCATCCAAATCATCCAATATTTCATCTACCCAACCTTGCTCGTGGCGCTTGTGCGCTGCCTTTGGATTTACCTCTGCTGTTATGGAAATTACTTCGGCTATGTTGCCTGCCTTGGGCTGCGCACCGCTCATGCCGCCAAGACCTGCAGTAACAAAAAGTGAAACATATTTGTCACTCAAATTTCTTTTTTTGCGCATCATGCGCGCTGCATTCATTACCGTAATGGTGGTGCCATGCACTATGCCTTGTGGGCCTATGTACATGTAAGAGCCGGCAGTCATTTGACCATATTGAGTAACTCCCAGTGCATTGTATTTTTCCCAATCATCGGGTTTGCTGTAGTTGGGTATCATCATACCATTGGTTACTACCACACGCGGTGCCTCGCGGTGCGATGGAAATAGTCCAAGTGGATGTCCGCTATACATGACCAACGTTTGTTCTTCTGTCATTTCGCTCAGGTACTGCATAGTGAGCAGGTACTGCGCCCAGTTCTGAAACACTGCTCCATTGCCACCATAGGTTATTAACTCGTTAGGGTGCTGTGCCACACGCGGGTCTAAATTATTTTGTATCATGAGCATAATAGCCGCTGCCTGCTGGCACCTGGCCGGATACCAATCTATAGGCCGCGCATATACCTGATAGCTCGGCTTAAAACGATACATATAGATGCGGCCATAAGTATTTAATTCATGCAAAAACTCTGTAATCAATTCCGCATGCATCTTCTTAGGAAAATATCTTAAAGCATTGCGCAGAGCCAATTTTTTTTCATCATGCGATAGTATGTCCTTGCGCTTGGGGGCATGGTTTATTTCCTTATCGTAGTGCGCCAGTTCAGGCAATTTAGAAGGTATCCCTTCTTTGATTAATAATTGAAATTGCTCTTTGGTCATTACTGAGATAGAACTGTTAGTCATCCGTATTTTTTTGCGTTAGTGGTTCTTGGCGTAAATTTAGTTGCTTATAACCCTGCGGCCATTTCATTGGCAATCTTTAGGAATTAGCTTTTAGCTTCATTTTATAGCGACACAGCCAAACAGGCTGTTAATCCGTCATACGTATTTCGCAAATCGCCATTTCTATTTTCAAATGCATCATTTTCGGTTTGGAACCTTCTGCCTTCTATACGAAATAATGCATGCTCATTTATTTTATAATCCACATTGAAAGAAAAACCGTAGGCCACAAATCCGTCATCGTAATAGTTAGTTACTATTACCTCATTAGGGTCGTTGTATTTTTCTACTCTTGCGGCAGCGCTACATTTTTTATTCATATTCCATTTGGCTATTGCAAACCAACTTGCCCATTGTTGCATAGGCCAGTCATCGTCACTAAAGTCCGGCTGCATGCCAAAATCATAAGCTCCATGCAGTGTTAGCTTTTCATTTGGCGCATAGGTGACGAACAAATTATTGAAAAACCGTGGGCCAAAATCACTTTCTACACTTTCATCGCCCAAATAATTGCTGTAATTAATAATCCATTTTTTGTTAGGCTTCCATGTAGTTTGAATGCCTATTGCCGGCAAGTAATCGCCATCCAATTTATAGATGCGCTGCCAACCATTTAATAAAAAACCGGCAAAATAAAATTTGGAATTGGGTGATGTGTAAGAAGCTCTAAAACCTGTTTCGTAATAGGGCGAATTTTCTGCCGCTAGGCTGCGTGTAAGCGTTGGATTGTCTTTGCCTAGGGCGCTCTCCAAACCTATGTGAGAATTTAGAATGCCCATATCTAACCACCAGTTGCGCTTTCTAGAAATTTTAAGTCCCACATTGGCTTCATATACATGCTGAAATATTTCTGCCTCAGTGGCCAAATTGCGCTGCGCATAGGTGCCTGCCATTAGCGCCATATTGCCTCGCATGGTGGCATTGCTCCATGTAGCTTTTAGCAAACCTAAGTTCAAAGCCAGTTCGCCTGTGCGCGTATTGTTATAGAGGTAATTGGGCCGTTGGTGCTTGTTGTTATCATCATCGTCCACTGCCACATACATTTCCAAATAACCGCTTAGGTTGAGGTTTTTAAGAATTTCCTTACTGCTGCTGTCGGCTGTTTGTGCGCATATTTCCAATGATTTGCATATGCATAAGGCCAGTAAAAAGGTGTACTTACTCATTGACGCGAATATGCAACAAGCAGACAAATATTTTACTTACTATTTTGTCTTGGTTGTATCGTCCGGTTCAAAATCGAGCGAAATAGAATTCATGCAATAGCGCTTGAATGTAGGGGCCGGACCATCGTCAAAAATATGACCCAGATGCGAATTGCATCGGCCGCAAAGCACCTCAGTTCGGTGCATGCCATAGGTATTATCATCCTCATATATGGCTGCACCGGGCCTTAGTGTTTCAAAAAAACTAGGCCAACCACAACTGCTGCTAAACTTGGAATCGCTGCGGAAAAGTGCATTGCCACACACTGCACAATAATATTTTCCCAATCCTTCATAATTCCAATACTTGCCCACAAATGCGCGCTCAGTAGCCTTGTGGCGAGCTACTTCAAAAAGGTCTGGCGACAATATTTGCTGCCATTCCTCATCGCTCACATTTAGCTTAGCGGTATCAGTATGCGAGTAATATGGATTGTTGGTATTCATTGGGTTTTGCATGGCTGTGGTGGTTTTGTTTACTTGATTGCTGCAAGCGGCTATCAATGCTATTATTGAAAGCAATGCTGCAAATATTTTGGTCTTCATCATCATGTTGTTTTTCTTTATCTACGAATTAATCAAAGACCTGGATTTTAAATTTCTCAATTAATTATTTTTTCAAAATTTATGGCTACTAGTCGCGGCAGCGCCCTGTTTTGTTGTCAAACCCATATGGGCAGTGTTTGCAGCCGCTCTGGCAACAAAAACCCCGCTTAAGATGATAGGCCTCTGTAAAAACTATATAACCATGCTCAGAATAGTAGTAATCTTCTGATGTTTTCGTGTTGTTTTGCATCAATTGCTTTTTTCTTGTATGCGCTAAGTTATAAAAAATAATTAAGTACTTTTTTATTTCAGAAGCTCAAAACAATAACAACCATCTACCTATTTTGTTTTACCTTTTTTTTGTCATTTGTTGTGATAAATATAAGCCACATACATTATTCTAAAATCCCACTACAAAACGGTGACGAGAACGAGCATACCGTAGCTATAAAAAGGCTAGACCAGCTGCACCCCACCGTAAACGGCAACAAGTATTACAAACTGAAATACAACATAGAAAAAACGCTGCAACAGCCGCACAAAACCATGCTCACCTTTGGTGGAGCGCATAGCAATCACATACATGCTAC
>JANOXJ010000323.1:0-2761 GCA_031418455.1 Flavobacteriales bacterium
GAGCGCCAAAAAAAGGCAGCGGTAGACGGCCACAAACGAGCCTTGGGACATGGCGCACTTGACCCTAACAACACTTAATTAAACTAATTGGAGCTATGCAAAAAGTGCTTAATAACAATATGTATAAAAAGCTATTTGCATAGACACATATAGCCAGGTAGAATTTACATTCGCCCAAGAAAACAAAGTGGTAACATAGCACCTACAAGCACCTTGGAAAGTGATAGAACTACGACATTTATAATTGAAGCCTTAGTACAAAATATAAACCACGCAGTTATAAAACATGGAATAAGCCACCTAACTGCAGCTTAACGGTATAGAAAATGGATTTCATAATTTGGTATAAAATCATTCTTTGTGTTGTAGTATTTGCTGTATCGCTTGGTATAGCAGCATACATGACATGGGGCGAACGCAAAATAGCTGCGGTGCTTCAAGACCGTGTAGGTCCTGACCGTGCCGGCCCATTTGGTTTGCTGCAGCCATTGGCCGATGGTGTAAAAATGTTTATGAAGGAAGAAATGATTCCTTCTAAATCTGCCAAATGGCTTTTCATACTAGGCCCGTGTTTCTTTATGCTTACAGCCTGCATGACGGGCGCAGTAATACCTTGGGGCAGCGGCCTCACCATCAATGGTACCACCTACCCTATGCAAATTACCGACCTCAACATTGGTCTACTTTACCTGCTAGGTGTAGTATCTATGGGAGTGTATGGAATTATGATTGGTGGTTGGGCTAGTAACAACAAGTACTCATTGCTTGGAGCGCTACGCGCATCTTCGCAAATGATATCGTATGAAGTAGCCATGGGCCTTGCTATTATAGCATTGGTAATGGTAACCGGCACACTTAGCTTAAAAGAAATATCAGAACAACAAGATGCAGGCTTGGCCAACATAGTATACCAACCGCTTGGTTTTCTCATATTCATCATATGTGCATTTGCAGAAACCAATCGCGCACCATTCGATTTGCCAGAGTGCGAGAGTGAGCTGGTTGGTGGTTATCACACAGAGTATTCTTCTATGAAGTTAGGCTTCTTCCTTTTTGCAGAATACATCAACATGTTTATTAGTTCTGCAGTAATGGCTACCCTTTATTTCGGTGGATATAATTTTCCATTTCAGCATGAGCTGGGTATAGAGGGCAATTGGCTATCGCTTTTGCAAACAGTATTTTTCTTTGGTAAAATAATTATTTTCATTTTCATATTCATGTGGGTGCGTTGGACACTGCCGCGTTTCCGCTACGACCAATTAATGAATCTGGGCTGGAAAGTGCTTTTGCCAATGGCCATAGCCAATATATTCATTACAGGAATTGTGATGTGGATGATGGGAAAATTAAATTGATACAATGTCACTAACTAACAGAATAAAAGTAGTAACCAAGCGGGAGATGACCCTTGCAGAGAAATTATATTTCCCTGCAATACTTAAGGGCATGGCCATCACCTTCTCGCATATATTTAAAAAAACGCCTACTATAAAATACCCTGACGAGCAACGCGAATTTGCACCAGTGTATCGTGGGCAGCATGTGCTAAAGCGCGATGATGCAGGTGCTGAGCGTTGCACAGCATGTGGTCTTTGCGCTGTAGCTTGCCCTGCCGAGGCTATAACTATGGAAAGCGCTGAGCGAAAAAAAGGCGAAGAGAACCTTTACCGCGAAGAGAAATATGCAAGCATATATGAAATAAATATGTTGCGATGCATATTCTGCGGCCTGTGCGAAGAAGCTTGCCCTAAGGAAGCAATATTTCTTACTGACCGCACAGTGGCATCCTCATTTACAAGAGGCGAAGAAATTTTTGGCAAAGACAAATTAGTAGAAAGCGCAAGCAATCCTATAGATATAAGTAAGCGACAAACGGCAAGTGTACTAGAGTTTAAGCAAGACAAAAAGCACTACCACAACCGCACGTTTAAAGATGCAAAGCCTTTAAAAAAATCGAGTCACTAGTTTATATAGGTAACCCTCGATTTTTATTTTTTAGCATATAAAAAGAACACCAACACAATTTTCCGCGCAGCGGACTAAACGGGAAAAATTGAAATTAACATGACCGAATTTATTTTTTGGTTTTTATCAGCAGTAGGAATTATAAGTGCAGTAGCTACCATACTGTCGCGCAATCCTGTGCATAGTGTGCTATTTCTAATAGTCACATTTTTTTCTATAGCGGGCCATTACTTTTTGCTCAATGCGCAGTTTTTGGCGGCAGTGCACATCATAGTTTATGCAGGTGCCATTATGGTGCTGTTCCTGTATGTAATAATGATGCTAAACCTGAACAAGCTCGATGATGACCGCAAGGCATCTTACGCCAAAGTAATGAGTGTAACAGCAGCAGGCCTGCTCATGTTTGTAATGGTAGCAGCGCTGCGCAGAACAGATGAACTCAATCAAATAACCACAGCTAGCAACTCGTCTGAAATAGGATTTACCAAAAATCTGGGCCTTGCATTGTTTCGCGACTGTCTTGTGCCATTTGAATTAGCAAGTGTTTTATTCTTAGGAGCCATGGTAGGCTCAGTGTATTTAAGCAAAAAAGAATCGCTCAACTAAACCTACTACTACACACTATGGAACTTATTCCCGGAAGCGGCATTACAATAAACCACTATATATGGCTGGCCACTATACTGTTCAGCCTTGGTGCGTTTGGCATATTGTACAGAAAAAATGCCATCATCATGTTTATGTCAGTAGAGTTAATGCTGAATGCTGTGAACATACTTTTAGTATCGTTTTC
>JANOXJ010000324.1:0-6955 GCA_031418455.1 Flavobacteriales bacterium
TGGCGAAGTAGATAATGCGAAAGCTCTGGTAAGAAGCATAAGCGCAGCCAGACCTATAAGCACAAGCGAAGAGTTAAAAGCTGCATTGAGCAAACACTTGCAACGAGGCAAAGAGCACAAGCTGCTTGCGCAGGTTTTTCAAGCGTTGCGCATAGAAGTAAATGGAGAGTTGGATGTGCTTAAAGACTTGCTCAACCAAAGTATAGAAGTGCTTAAGCCCGGTGGCAGACTAAGTGTTATTAGTTACCACTCCCTGGAAGACAGATTGGTGAAGGACTTTATGAAAACAGGAAATTTTGAAGGCGAACCACAAAAAGATTTTTATGGCAACCTGATAAGACCGCTGAAGCCACTGCACACCAAACCCATAATACCTAACCAGGAAGAAATAGACCGTAACAACCGGGCCCGCAGCGCCAAACTGCGAAGCGCTGAGTTTATAGATAAGATTTAGAACAGACCAAATACCGCTTTAAAAAACTTAACCGTTTTAGAGCCTTGCTTAACCAAGATGAACACCATTAAACAAAACACACCTGAGCAACCTATGCCTTCTAAAAAGAAAAAGAAGAGCGCAGGCAGATATATGCAACGTGTGCTCAACGGAGATTTTTTGGTAAAAGAAGGCCTTGTACAACACATGCCATTCATAGCATTTCTGGTGTTGTTATTCATTCTCAACATTGGCCTCATTTATTATTTCGAAAACAATCAGCGCGAGAAGTACAAACTTCAAACACAGCTCAACGAGTTGCGCTCTCAATACAATACTACACTTAGCGAACTTGAAACTCGCAAGCAACAAAGCAATGTGGCACAAAGCATAGAGGAAATGGGCTTGAAAGAGCTACGCACTCCGCCACAAATAATAGATGTAGAAAAAGGATTTTTTGACCCGAAAAAATGAGCAGTATGCCTTTAGAACAAGACATACCAAATAACCATATCAACCAACCTGTCAATGAGCAGAGCCCATCGCCTCACAACGAAGGGCCTGCTGTTGGCACTCCTGAAAGTGCAAGCACCACTATGGTGTACACCAGGGCTTATATGGTATTTGCAGGTATCTGCATTTTAGCTCTTGCTATCATTGTTAAGGTATTTGTACTCCAACTTTTCCCTAGCGATGAAGCATTAAAACTGGCTTCTAACTTTACTTATAAAGTAAACGATATAGAACCTGTGCGCGGACGCATTATTAGCAGCGATGGTTCTGTGCTGGCAAGCAGTGTGCCTGAGTACGAAATAAGATGGGACTCCAAAGCTACTTACGACAAAGAGGAATACCGAGCTAAAATTGATTCACTTACCATGTGCTTGTCGCGCTTGTTTGGCGATAAAACTGCAGCCGGATATCGTGCCATATTTAAAGAAGCTCATGCAAGTGGCAACAGGTATGCACTTATACACGACCATGTAAATGCTAATGAACTACAAGCCATAAAGAAATTTCCATTTGCACGCAAAGGCCAATTCAAGAGCGGATTTGTATACATAGAAAAACAAAAACGCGACCACTCGTTTAAAGAACTTGCTACACGCACCGTAGGCTACGGCCGTGCAGACAATGAAGTAGGACTGGAACTTGCTTATCAGGATTTGCTTGCAGGTAAAAAAGGAAAACAACTTCAGGAAAAAATTCCGGGAGGATATTGGAAACCGCTATCTGACGACTATGTGGAAGAACCTGAATCGGGCTCTGATATAGTAACCACAATAGACATACACCTGCAAGATGTGGCTCACAATGCACTCAACAGAATACTCACACAGCACAATGCTGAGTGGGGATGCGCTATACTTATGGAAGTAGAAACAGGGTATGTGCGTGCCATAGCCAACTTGTCCAAAGATAAAAATGGTGTGTATGGCGAAAATTTAAATCTTGCTATTTCGCAAAGCGTAGAACCCGGCAGCACTATGAAACTTGCTTCGCTCATGGCTGCACTGGACGATGGTCTAATAGAACTGGAAGATAGCGTAGCTACAGGCCGTGGCGAAATAATGCTCGAAGGCAGAAGACTTACAGATAGTAATTTGGACAAGGGAGGTAACGGTACCATTTCTGCAGAACAGGTATTCGAAAAATCTTCTAACATAGGTACCGCACTTCTTATAAAACGTGCCTATGGAACCAACCCACAAAAGTTTTTAGATAAAATAAATTCATTTGGCATAAATCAAAAATTAGGACTTGACCTGTTGGGCGAAAATTCTCCCACACTATACAAAACCACTAAAGACAAAGGTTGGAGCGGAGTGAGTCTTACCCAACTTTCCATAGGGTACGAAACAAGTTGTACTCCGCTGCAAACACTTTCGTTTTACAATGCTATAGCCAATGATGGCAAAATGGTGCGACCACAATTTGTGCAGGAAATAAAAAAACACGGACGCACTATTGAAACACGTGAGCCATCTATAATTCAAAAAGGATTTTGCAAGAGCAGCACTATTAAAAAAGCCAAACGAATAATGGAGGGTGTAATGGAAGAAGGTGGCACTGCGGATTGGGTATTTAAAAGCTCGCCTTACAAAGTGGCCGGCAAAACAGGTACTTGTAAAATACATGCCAATGGCGCTTATCAGGAAAACAGATATCGTGCATCGTTTGTAGGATACTTCCCTGCGGACAATCCTAAATACTCGTGCATAGTGGTAGTAAATGACCCACGTGGTGGTAGCTACTATGGCAGCTCGGTGGCCGCCCCTGTGTTCAAGGAATTGGCTGATAAAATTTACAGCACACAAATGGAATTTCATGAGTCGGAAGTAAAAACAGACTCGCTGGTAGTAGCACAAGCACGCATACCTGTTTCTAAAAATGGCAACTGGCGCGAAATGCAAACAGTGTTTAAAGGTCTGGGCATAGCCACAGAAGAAAAAGGAAAAGGAGAGTGGGCATATACCACCACCAAAAAAGACTCGGTAATAGTGGCCATGCGCGACCCCAAAGAAGGCCTTGTGCCAAACGTAGTAGGAATGGGATTGCAAGATGCTCTCTATCTATTAGAAAATCAAGGAATGAAAGTGCGCGTGTTTGGATATGGCACGGTAAAAAGGCAAAGTATACAAGCAGGTGCCAACATAAAATCTAACCCATACATCACCATAGAGCTACTGTGAAGTTATTAAAAGACATACTGTTTCGTGCTCGCATAATGAATGTGATAGGCTCTACCAATGTAGCGGTAGAACACATTACCATGGACTCGCGCGCGGTAAAACCCTTCTCGCTATTTGTAGCAGTGGATGGTGTAACTGTGAATGGGCACAACTACATAACTAAAGCCATAGAGGCAGGAGCTGTAGCCATTGTGTGCGAAAAAATGCCTGAGGAAATCATTGAAAACATTACCTATGTTCAGGTGCAAAGTAGTTCTGAGTCATTAGGAATAGTAGCCGATAATTTTTACGACAATCCCAGTCAGCAGATAAAAATAGTAGCAGTAACGGGTACTAATGGCAAAACAACAACTGCCACTCTACTCTTCCGCTTGCTGCGCAAAATGGGCCGAAAAGCAGGGCTACTTTCTACCGTTGTAAATAAAATAAACGAAAAAGAAATAGCCGCAACTCACACCACACCCGATGCGGTGTCGCTCAACAGTTTGCTGCGCGACATGGTGAATGAAGGTTGCGAGTATTGTTTTATGGAAGCATCATCGCATGCGTTGCATCAAAATAGATTGGCAGGTATTAAAATTAGTGGCGCCATTTTCACCAACATTACACACGACCATTTAGACTATCATAAAACGTTTAATGAATATATAAAAGCGAAAAAAATTCTTTTTGATTCGCTTCCTTCTTCTGCCTTTGCGCTTACTAACCGTGACGACAGGCTTGGCGACATAATGCTACAAAACTGCAATGCCTGCAAGCGCTCATACGCTTTGCAAACCATGGCAGATTATAAAGCAAAAGTTATTGAAAACAGTTTTGGTGGCTTGCACCTAACCCTGGATGGTCAAGAAATTTATACCAAACTCATTGGCAGTTTTAATGCATACAATTTATTGGCTGTATATGCCACAGCAATAGAATTAGGACTTGACAAAACAGATGTACTAATAGCACTAAGCGCTTTGGAAGCGCCTGAAGGTCGCTTTCAATACATACGCACACACACAGGTATAATAGCCGTGGTAGATTATGCGCACACACCCGATGCATTGGAGAATGTGTTGCATACAATAAAAGACATACGCACAGGTACCGAACAAGTAATAACTCTTGTAGGATGTGGAGGCGACAGAGATAAAACAAAGCGCCCACAAATGGCGCGCATAGCGGCATTGCTTAGCGACAAAGTGGTGCTTACCAGCGACAATCCGCGCAGCGAAAATCCTGATACAATTATCAACGAAATGAAGCAAGGATTGGAATTGTCATTAGCAAAAAAAACCCTTGCATTAACCGACAGACGCGAGGCTATAAAACTTGCTTGCACGCTTGCCCAACCAGGCGATATCATTCTTATTGCAGGCAAAGGCCACGAAAAATATCAAGAAATTTCAGGTGTAAAACATCCATTTGATGACTACACCATAGCGGGTGAAACCTTAAATACCTTGGAGAAATAATGCTGTATTATCTCTTTACATACCTCGACCAAAAGTGGGATTTGCCTGGTGCAGGCCTGTTCCAATTTATATCGTTTCGCGCTGCGTGCAGCGTTATTCTTTCGCTCACCATAAGCATGGTGTTTGGCAAAAGACTAATAAACTGGCTGCGCAAAAAACAAGTAGGCGAAACCGTTCGCGACCTTGGCCTTGCAGGCCAAAAGGAAAAAGAAGGAACACCCACCATGGGTGGCCTCATCATTATTGCTGCCATACTTATTCCCACTTTATTATTTTCAAGGCTTACCAATATTTATGTAATCACTATGATTATAGTAACCGTATGGCTGGGTTTAGTAGGCTTTATGGACGACTATATAAAAGTGTTTAAAAAAGATAAAAAAGGACTTGCAGGCACCTCAAAAATTATAGGACAAATAGGTGTAGGTATTATTGTCGCAAGCCTACTCTACTTCAATGACAATGTTTACATAAAAACAAAACTCCAAACTGCTCCTGAAACTTCTTTCAACACTCCTGCCCACAGCAGCGTTGCACAAACCAATAACCCTGAATTTTGGCAAGAAGAAAAATCGCTAAAGACTACTATTCCATTTATTAAAGACAATGAGTTTAACTATGCATGGTTGCTTCCTACCAGCTGGCAGTCGCCTACTACGCTGTTCATTTTGTTTTGCATAGTAGTAGTAATAATAGTAACAGCAGTTAGTAATGGCGCTAACATAACCGATGGCATAGATGGCCTTGCGGCTGGTACCAGTGCCATTATTGGCGTTACGCTTGCGCTGCTTGCATACTTAAGTGGCAACTACATTTTTGCCGATTACCTTAACATAATGTACATACCACATGCTGGCGAATTAGTGGTTTTCATAGCCGCGTTTGTGGGAGCATGCATTGGATTCCTGTGGTACAATACATACCCCGCGCAGGTGTTCATGGGCGACACAGGTAGCCTTGCACTGGGTGGCATCATAGCCACATTCGCTATAGCCATTCGCAAAGAACTTCTTATACCCGTTTTGTGTGGTGTATTTCTGGTAGAAAATTTAAGTGTGATGATGCAGGTGGCCTATTTCAAATACACTAAAAAAAGATTTGGCGAGGGCCGCAGAATTTTCCTTATGTCGCCATTGCACCACCACTTTCAAAAGAAGGGATACCATGAAAGCAAAATTGTAAATAGATTTTGGATTATAGGAATAATGCTGGCCATAGTAACAGTGATTACACTAAAGACAAGATAAGAAATATTAGACATGAGATTGCCTGTCTCGGCTCAGCCGAGATGAGATATTAGAAAATCACATCAAAAAGAGATAAAGTAAACCATTGCAAAAACGAATAGTAATATTAGGCGGAGGCGAAAGCGGCACAGGCACTGCGGTGTTGGCTGCCAAGCAAGGCTTTGATGTTTTTCTTTCAGACAAAAGCAAACTGAAAGACAAATACAAAGCAGAGCTGCAGGCGCTTAATATTCCTTATGAAGAAGAACAACACACGGAAGAAAAAATATTGAATGCAGATGAGGTAGTAAAGTCACCAGGCATACCACCAACCAGCGCACTCATTGTAAAACTGAAAGAAAAAAACATTCCTGTAATAGGAGAATTAGAATTTGCTGCACGCTATACAAATGCAAAAATGATTTGCATAACAGGTACTAATGGCAAAACAACTACTACCCTACTCACATATCACCTCTTTAAGAACGCGGGCCTAAACGTGGGACTTGGAGGCAATGTGGGTAAAAGTTTTGCACGCCAGGTAGCAAACGAAAATCATGACTACTACGTGCTGGAAGTAAGCAGTTTTCAGCTAGACGATATGTACACATTTAAAGCAGATGTGGCCATACTCACTAACATAACGCCAGACCATCTGGACCGCTACAATTACGAATTGCAGAATTATGTGAACAGCAAATTCCGCATACTGCAAAATATGGATAGCCAATGCGCTTTCATATTCAATGCAGACGATGCGCTAACTGCGCAAGAAATGACCAAACGAAAATTCGCTATGCGATGCATACCCTTCACACTCAAAGAAACCCTGCCTAAAGGTTTTGATGAAGGTGCATGCACACAAGGCGAAGAATTTAATATCCATATCAACCAAAACAAACTCACTATGAAAATTACCGACTTGGCCCTAAAAGGCAAACACAATTTGCAAAACAGCATGGCTGGTGGCATTGCTGCTTGTCTTTTTGACCTACGCAAAGAAACGATTCGCGAAAGTTTAGAAAATTTTGAAAATGTAGAACACCGCTTAGAATTTGTATCTAAAGTAAATGGTGTAACCTTTATAAACGACAGCAAAGCCACCAACATAAACAGCACCTGGTTTGCTCTGGAAAGCATGAA
>JANOXJ010000325.1:0-28519 GCA_031418455.1 Flavobacteriales bacterium
GCCAAAAACTTAGCAAGGTAAAACGAGTGCTTTTGCATTCCACCTACTACAAAAGGAAAAATACCATCAGTTAGAATTAATATTTTCATTGCATAGAATTCAATATAGTGTTGCCCACATGCTGCCAGGTGTGCTCTGCCATTACTTTGGTGTAAAATGCCTGCGCCATTGTTTGAGCTTCTGCCGGGTGCTGAAGCGCAAACAGTAAATTTTTTTCAAGCTCACTTTCGTTTGGCTCCATTATGAGTCCATTTTCCCCATGTGTCATTACATCATGCACAGGCACTTCGTCTGGTACAATGACAAATTTTTTCAGCGCACCATATTCAAAAATTTTAACCGGACTACCATACCAATTGCTGCGTGCCATAACAGTAATTTCCATAGCATTTATATACGTATACACATCAGCATGCGGCACATTGCCTGTAAATAATATATCGTTTACAAATTCTGATGCCTGCGCTATAGACTTTAATTGGCCCAGTATTTCACCATCTCCTACGATAAGTAATTTTAAATTTTGATGGCCCGTCTTTCTTAAATTTATATAAGCCTTAAGCAAAATATCTACTCCATGATAAGGAAAAATGGAACCTACAAAACCAATTACTTTATCATTTGGTTTCAAATTCAACTGACGTTCGATTTTCAGTTTTACATCATCCTTCAGCTTTATCAATTGTGGATTTACAGCATTTGGAGTTACCACAATTTTATCACTGCTGCAGCCGGTTTGCTCCATTAAATATTTCTTAAGTGCGCTGCTTACAACAATTACTTTATATGCACTTTGCACTTGCTCCTTCTCGTTTTTGGCGGCCGCTCTGTTATACCAGCTTTGCCCTTCCATATGTGCCTTCTCCTGCGGATAGGGTGCATTTATCTCGCACACATATTTCACACCGCAATGCTTTGCTGCTTTGTAACCCGATGCCATTAAATAGTATGCACGTTCGTAAACCACATCGGGTTTTTCCAACTCTATTAAAGCAACTAATTGTTGTTGCATATGCTTATCGAATTGTTTCAATTTAAAATCCTTCAAAGTGTGCCACACAAAATCAGGAATAAATTTTCTGTAAGCGCGCTTTTTAAATTGAATACTGCTGCCGGTGTTAAGCAATGTTTCGCCACCTGCTATTAATTTCACTACCGTATGACCTGCATTTTCAAATGCTGCTATAACCTCGCGTATGTGCGTGCCGGGGCCACTTGGCGCAGCCATGTTTACATTAGGGTGTGGACTATAGTAAAGTATTTTCACTTAAAATAACTTATCAGTTGTTGTGCAGCACCTTGGAGTGTATAGGGTGCAATGTCAAAGTTAGAATTAATTTGAATCGTCCCATTAAAATGGTTGTCTAATACTGCTTCCAGTGCCTTTTCGTCTTTAGACATTATGACACCTAAATTATTCTCCTGAACAAAACGTGTAACACTTCCCTCATCAGAAATAATTAATAGCGGTTTGCGCAGTGGTAAATATTCAAAAAATTTCGTGGTTCTATCGTTGCGCTTGGAAGGCGATAGCATGATGAGTGCAAAATTGGCATCAGCTAATTCCTGAAAAATTTTCTTCCCTATAGACTTGTGCATCTTTACCACATCCAGTCCCACAAATTTTTCATAGTTCGGATTAGAAGTAAAAATTTTTACTTCCACTTTTGCATATAAATCGTTTCTATTATTCTTTAAATAACTTAATTGATTGCGCAGCTGGTTTAATTGTTCATCCATCTCCAGGTACAAATCTCCGCCATAAACTATCACAGCCTTGTTGTTATCTACTAATGCTTCTTGGGCAGGTATGTCTTGCGGGTCGTAAAAATGGGTAAGTACTTTAAACAGTGCGCCCTTTAAGTTTTTAGCTTCTGCAAATTCTTTGAGCTCTTGCGTTAAATAATCGTAGGGCGACAGCACCACATTAGCATGCTGTAGCACAAAACTTTGTTTGGCTTCCTCCGCTTTTTTTCTTGTTGCAGACAAGCCCAGCATTCCATAGTTGCGTGCATTCATCCATGGGTCTCTGTAATCGATTATTAAATTAATATTCGGAAATTTTTCCTTCAATGCAGCAGCATAGGTGAGCACATTCCATGGTGCACCTGTAGCTATTACATTCACAATTGCATGTTGGTCTATTAAACTTTCAGCACATGGTGTCATTACTTTATTCCACCCTATAGATATATCATAAATAGTACCTTCTTCCTTTTTTTCTATTTCCCTTTTCGCCAGTCGATAGCGAATTTTACTCAGCAAATCGCTCTTAGGATGCGATAAAATTTGAGGATAGGTGCGTGGTAACGAATGCACGTGAATATGCGGATGCGCCACATCATCAGCCCATGTGCTTTTTGCATTTCCCTGCACCTCATCGGCCTTTATTACTTGCACTATATAATCCTCTTGCGCCAGTTGTTTGGCTAGCTTAGCCCACCTGCGCCCTCCTATGCCCTGATTGGGCGGAAAATCAAAATTGATAATTAATATGTGGCGCTTAGAAAGCATGCGGCTATGGCTTAGGATAATGCGAAGCGCGATATGGCTCTAGACCAGTATTGCTAAAAAAATAATCTTCGTTTTGTGGTCCGTATTTTTCAATGTAAGATTTCATTTCGTCATAGTTGCCAAAGCAAATAGCATTCAGGCTACTTCCATTGAGCGGAAAATCGCTAAGGCCAATGTTGCCTATAAGTGTTTTATACCCACAAAACAATCGCTCGTAGAGAATAGTACTAAAAGCAGCCAGCGCTATATCCACCTTTTCAAAACTGCTTGCTGTACCAATATTTTCGGTTACCAATTCAAAGTTTTCATTGCCAATAGCATCTCTATAAAATTGCTTCATTTTAGCAGACACGGCTTGTTTTTTTTCTCGTGGGTGCGGAAAAACGCGCAGTTTATACTTCGGATTTTCTGATACAAATTTTGCTAAATATTGCAATATGGCCTTTTCGGCCTCGCCCACTTGCCGGCCATGCTCTGAGTGTTTCTCCTCTCTGCGCAGCCAGTCGCCATGCGAATAAAAGCCAAGTGTAAAAGCTTCCGGTTGCGGATGTTTTTCATATTTATCAAAATACAAAAAAGCTCTTTCAGGCGGCCACAATGTGAAGGTGGTAGCTCTTAATGAGTCGCGAAATTTCTTTAATTCCTCAAAATGGTAAGGTGTACTAAAAATAATTTCATCGCCAATAAGAACACGGTTGTGCGTGGCCAACGGTCCGCTGCTTGGTATTTTGGTAATAGTAATGTTTTGTTCCTTTAGCACCAGACTAAGCAAATTACCATCCTTTTCATAAGGTATAAAATCATAAATATGTTTTATGCCTTCGCGCTTGCAATACTCCAAAATAAAAGTTATTTCGGCCACCTCGTATATGCTTAAAGCTAAATTCAATCTGCGCGAATCCGCTACACATTTAATCGACTGCTTTAGCGCAAAAGGCAAAATGGCCAGAATAAATTTTAGCTTGCCTTGCTCTATTTGCGGAATAAAATCTTTAGCAATGTATGATTTAATATTGGCCTTGCTGCTGCGCTTAATGTATTCAATTACATTATCGCGAGTTTTAATAATACCACCAATTATTACCGTGTCACCCTCAGGATTCAATAGACGCACTGCCTCATTTTCTTTATGAAAAATGCGCTGAATGAGCCTATAAAATATTCTGAATCCAATAAGTCTGTCGTGCTTTGCTGTTTCAAACAAACGATATGACATATTCTCAAAAAAGCAAACAGCCGCTAAGTAGTCATCGGTATTTTTATCAGATGAGGTCCACGCACGTTCTATGCGCTTATATACTTTTATTACTGTTGCCAGCTCACTTGTCATAGCCCATTACCTTGCGGATACGCTCAAATTCAAAAGCAGTTTGCTTTATTTCCATAAGGTCGTTCATGTCCATACTGCCAAGGTGGGCCTTTTCAGTTTCGTATTGAAAAGACTTGCGCAGTGTAAAATGCTTTTCTAAATATTTAGCGCCATGTGCTGAAGCAAATAGTGCACCTGCATTGCCCAGAGTGTGGTCGCTAATGCCAGAGAATATAGAGTTGCCAAAATCAGGCATAGAGAATTCGTCTACACGAGTTGGGTACTTTACTACACAATAGAAGTATGTAGCATGGTCAAATTTTATAACCTCGTTGGGGTCTAAGTCTGAAGGTACACTCACGAAAGTGGGTTTCTTATGGCTCATAATAGCCGCTGTGAGTTCCGGAAATTCTTTGTGCATGCGTGCTGCCACTTTCAAATAAGGCAAATCGAGCTCCATGCACCAGTCTAGTCTGTCCATGGTAAATGGAGTTGCAAAAAGTGGAATACCAATGGTATTGGCATAATTATGCAATCTCTTCAAACCATCTTTAGACAATTCTAAATAAGCGCGCTCAGCACCAAATTGGGTAGCAGTATAAAGCTGCACCTTCACAGCATCTGCACCGCCCATTTTGCTTTGTAAAATCATTTGCTCAGCCACTTCAAGACTGCCGCCATGTTGAGGAAAAATTTCTGATATTATAAACATAGTTGTGTAATTAAGGGTGCGCAATGTACACAGATAAACATCCCATGCGAGAGCATTGTGACTGCATCTTTTTAGAAAATAATGAAAACTAGTTTTTTTCCAATGCCTGTATATCTTCCAGCGTGTGCACGTCCACGTTGTTAGCCACTACAAAACCGCAATGTGCGCTTAAAAACTCGTTGAAAAGGGCATGATAGCGCACCACTCTGAAAGCTGCATTTTGCACCCCATTGCTGTCGGTACTCATTACTTCCCACAGCTTATGGTCCAGCATAAGTTGTATTGCGGTGTCCATCTGGTGGGCTGTTATCTGTGGCGAATTGGCTTGCGCCACCACCACTATATCGTCCCTATCCAGCACTCCCATTTTTGTGTCATTCACTGCTTGTCTTATGGCCACTATTTTAGGTGTAGTATCATCTGCCAAGGGAGCGGGTCTTTTTAAAGCACCTGCGCCATACTCTTCGCCCACTTGCAGTATTTCATCGCTATCTGAACTTACAAATATTTCCTTTATAAATTTAGACTGTTGGCATGCCTCTATGGTATATGCCAGCAGCGGTTTTCCGTGCAAAGGAAAAATGTTTTTATTGCTAAGGCGTTTGCTACCACCGCGTGCGGGTATGATGGCCAGTATGCGCATAATTTTTTTTTACAAAGAAAATGAGTTGATGTCCACTTTTTACAATTACTTAGAACGAATAGCATCTACCGGATTGAGGCGCGATGCTCTAATGGCCGGTATAATGCCAGCTACAATGCCCACAATGGCAGATATGCTCACACCCATAATTATCCTTCCCAGGCTTAGTACGAACTCAAATTCAATGGCACTGGTAAGCACAGTAACAAGCAAATAAACTAGCACCAGTCCCATAGCACCGCCAAACAAACAAAGCAACACAGATTCAAACAAAAATTGATAGAGAATAAAATAATTTTTAGCCCCGAGAGCCTTTTGAATACCAATAATATTAGTGCGCTCGCTTACGCTTACAAACATGATATTGGCTATACTAAATGCACCCACTAAAATTGAAAAAATGCCTATAATCATACCTACAACATTGAACACACTCACAATGCTATCTATAGCGCCACTAATCATAGAGGATTCTATTACCGAAAAATTATTGTCGGCACCGGGTTTTACGCTGCGCACCTCGCGCATCACCGCTGTTACTTCATCTTTTAGTTCGGTGGTAGTAATACCAGGCTTAGCTTTAAGCACTATGCTATCATCGTCTTTGCCGGTGCCTATAATGCGGGCAGCAAAGTCATAAGGCATCATAATGGCTTGGTCAAATCCATTGCCAAAGAGTGAGGCACCTTCTTTTTTAAACACGCCTATCACCACCACTTTAAGGCCGCCCACAGTTATCTCTTTGCCCAAACCTTCAGCAGAACCAAAGAGCTGCTCTCTTATTATTTCGCCAATTATGCAATAGTTTTTTCCAGACTCGCACTCATCTGAAGTGAAGTATCTGCCGCTAGCTATATTGAGTGCAATGGTTTCGCGGTACTGAAAAGTAACCCCCATGGGGTAGGTTTCTTTAATAAAATTGTTTTTGTATTCGGCCACGCTTACACCCTGCGTTTGCATTGCAATGGCCGATGCTGTGGGTAGTCTGTCCTGCAGTTTTTTCATATCGCGCAGTTGGGGTGGGCGCCTGCTCATGTATTTCCACCAGGCATATTCCTCATCTCCTTCCTCGGGGCCCATAGGCCATTTTTGCACAAAAAGTATGTCAGACCCTATCATGTCAAAACTCTCCTTCATGTCCTTCTCCATAGAGTCCACCACGCTAAGTACGAAAATGATAGAGAATATGCCAATGGCCACGCCTATAAGCGAGAGCATACTGCGCAGTTTGTTCACCATTAGAGCATTGGTGGCAAACTGAAAACTTTCTTTTATAAGGCGAAATATCATGACAGTGCGAATCTAGTGTGAGCAGGCACAAAACATCTCCATAAGTATGATGAGTGGCAAGTAATAACAACAAAATATAAACTTAAGGGTTTCGTTGGTGAAGGCTTTTTTACCAATGCCTTGCATGTTTTGCATAGCTTGTCCATTTTTTTGCCCCTCGTGTTTATTCGCATTTTGAAAATTAAAACATGCATATATCTTATTTTGTTGGTTTGCGCGGTAGCAGCAAAGCCTATTGTCACATGTGCTCAAATAGCTAACTGGCATCAAAAAAAAATAGTGGTAAATAATGATACGCTGCTTATAGACACCCTGCGGATAATGCCAAATACAGTAATAGTGAAAAGTGGCGGCACCATTCTAAAGAGCACACGATACGAGGTAAATGAACCAAAAAATTTACTGATATTAAAAGACTCCACTATTAGGGACACATTAGAAATAAGCTATCGCACATTGCCTTCTTTCTTATCCAAAACATATTTCCATAAGGACACCACCTTTATTTCTAACCAGGACAAGGACACCTTTAAGCCCTATGTAGTGGGCAAGGCAAGCCAAAATATTTTAGACGACACGGGACTACAAAAAAACGGATCACTTTCCAGAGGAATACTGTTTGGCAACAATCAAAATTTGGCAGTAAACTCCAGCTTAAATCTGCAGCTTAGCGGTAAATTAACTGAGCGCTATAACCTGTTAGCCTCTGTAACTGACGACAATATACCTGTGCAGCCGCAAGGCAATACGCAGCAATTGCAAGACTTTGACCAGGTTTTTATTCAGATATATGATGACAAAACAAAGCTTATAGCAGGCGATTTTATACTGAAAAAACCTCAAGGATATTTTCTCAATTATTTTAAACGAGCGCAAGGCGCTTATGTAAACACTAGAGTAAATAATGTAGCTGGTGGTTCTGTTATGAATATTGAAGCATCGGCTTCTGTATCTAAAGGCAGGTTTGGCAGAAATGTGATACAGGGCATAGAGGGCAACCAGGGACCATACAGACTAAAGGGAACCGATGGTGAATTATTTATAATAATACTTGCTGGAACAGAGCAGGTGTATATAGACGGAAAGTTGCTGCAGCGCGGGCAAGACAAAGACTATGTGATAGATTATAATGCGGCAGAAATAGTTTTTACACCACGCCAATTCATTACCAAGGACCGAAGAATAAATGTAGAATTTCAATATTCTGAAAAACGATACGCACGGCCGCTGTTGCAAACCTCTATTACAGCAGAAAAAAATAAAAACAAATTTTATTTGAATGTGTACAGCGAAAATGATGCAAAGAATCAGCCGCTGCAACAAGAGCTTTCGCAAAATGATAAAGCCATACTGGCAGCGGCAGGCGACAACCTTTTAAATGCCTACAAAAGCGGGATAGATAGCGTGGAATATGTAAACAATTTGGTATTGTATGCATTGGTAGATTCATTGGGCTTTGATTCGGTTTATGTTTATTCTACTGATAGTTTGCAAGCGCACTATCGCCTTACCTTTACTCAGGTAGGCAATGGCTATGGCGATTATGTAGAAGATGGATTTACTGCCAATGGCCGCAAGTTCAAGTGGGTGCAGCCTATACTGCAAGGCACACAATATGTAAAACAAGGCAACTACTCGCCCATAGTGCTGCTGGCTACACCTAAAAAAACACAAATGATAACTGCAGGCACCGAATGGATAATGCCAAGCAAAAAAAAATTAGTAAAAAACACTTTGCTTGCAGAAGGAGCTCTGAGTAACAAAGATCTCAATACATTTTCTACTTTAGACTCTAAGGACGATGTGGGCTTTGCATTTAGAACCAAATACAACTACGAGCGTAAAGGACTTGTAGACATAGCCGACACCACGCAGCATAATGATGGTATTAAAAAAAGCACCTTTTACATAAACACAGGATATGAATACACAGCTAAAAACTTTGCTCCTATAGAGCGATTCCGCGAAGTAGAATTTGCAAGAAACTGGAATGTGCTCAATATAAATATCGCCAACGACCAACATATTGGTAGCAGTGAAATTGGTTGGAAGAAAAAAAATCTGGGGCTTATTAATTTTGGTGCAGATGCCCTTCTAATAGGCAACAACTACCAGGGATACAAAGGCAAACTGAACACCAACATACTTACTAAAAACAAATTCAAAGCCATTATAAGTGCGTCTTATCTAACTACACAGGGCCAGATAAAAACTCAGTTTTTAAGACATAAAACAGATATCTCAAAACAATGGGAGCATGTGCGGCTTTACTTTAAAGATGAGCATGAACATAATTTATTCTACAAGAACAATACAGATTCATTGGCCTCTAACACTTATCAATTTTACGATTGGGAAGTAGGTGCAGGCACAGCCGATACTGCATCCAAAAGCATAACCATATACTATCGCGATAGAATAGACCGCAAGGCGCAAATCCTTAGCCTGGCAGGTGCTGCCAGAGCGGAGCAATACGGACTACTAATGACCCTAAGAGGCAAAAAAGATTCTCGCTTAAGTGTAAATGTGAGCAATAGAAAATTGCGCGCAATAAATCCAGAATTATTCACCCAGTCGCCAGAGAATACATTGCTCACCAGGGTAGAATATAATTTTAAATGGAAAGAAGGCTTTGTACAGAGCACCACATTTTACGAAGTAGGATCTGGTCTGGAGCAAAAGCGACAATTTATTTATTTAGAGGTGCCTGCAGGCCAAGGCGCATTTGTATGGATAGACTATAACGAAGATGGCGTGAAAGACTTGAACGAATTTGAGGTAGCACAATTCAGCTATGAGGCCAACTACATACGCTCATCGGTGCAAACCAACGACTATGTGCGCACCTATACCAATCAATTCAGCCAGTCGTTTAACATAACACCCGCTAAGATTTTGAAGAAGAAAACGAAGCTCAACTTATTTGTAAACAGATGGAACAGCCAAACCTCCTTTAGAGCAGATAGAAAAACTACACGCGAAAACAAAGACGAAAGATTTAACCCATTTCTGACTACTGTGGCCGATAGTTCGTTGTTGTCGCTTAACGGAATGTTTCGCAATATTCTATTTTTTAATAAGTCTAATCCCACCTTTGGACTTGACTATACCTACCAAAATGCACGAAATAAAACCTTGCTCAGCAACGGTTTTGAATCGCGTGGCGATTACTTTCATCAGCTGGGAGTGCGTTGGAATTTTATGCAAGACATCACATTTTTTATTGAGAGTCGCACGGGTATTAAAACTGCATCGTCTGACTTTTTATCCGGAAGAAATTATGAAATTAACTACTACTCGCTGCAGCCTAAGCTAACGTGGCAGCCCAATAAAAACAGCCGTTTTAACCTATTGGCACAATACACCAATAAGGACAACAGAACAGGAACAGAACTTACCACTATAGAAAAAATAGGAATAGATGCCACTATAAATAGCACAGAAAAAGGCAGCCTGATAGCCGAAGTAAATTATTTAAAAATAAACTACAACGGAGCGGCCAATAACTCCCTTTCGTTTGAAATGTTGGAAGGATTGAACCGAGGAAATAATTTTACATGGAGTGCCACACTGCAGCGCACAGTAGCTAAAAACTTACAGCTTAATCTTATTTACAATGGCCGCAAACCGGAAAGCATAAAGACCATTCACAGTGGAGGAGTGCAATTGCGAGCCTTTTTCTAGAGTGCTGAATTGTGATTATTGCCAAACCTTTTTTTCATTCATTGTCAGTTAAGTTCTATTTTCACCCACCACACACACTACTCTTTTTTTCAGCCGAAAAACAAATGTCGCATAAGCTCACAGCCATAATAGTAGATGACGAAGAATTTGCACGCGAAAACCTGCGAATGCTTGTAGAGGACTATTGCACGAATGTGCAATTGGTAGGCGCTGCATCATCGGCTGCGCAAGCCAGACAGCTTATTGAAGACCTCAACCCTGATTTGGTTTTTTTAGACATAATGATGCCCGGTGAAGATGGCTTTATGTTTTTGCAAAGCCTGGAACAACGAAATTTTCAAGTTATTTTCACTACAGCATTTCGCGATTATGCCTTGCGAGCCATTAAAGAAAGTGCCATAGATTATCTTGAAAAACCGATAGATATAGACGATTTGCAAAAAGCCATTGCAAAAGTGCAGGAGCTGGTTGATCAAAAAAAAAACACTAGAGTAAGCGACACACGCATAGCCAAAGTGCTGGAGAATATTGCATTAACCAACACGGTAGAAAAAACCGTAGTACCCACCAAAGATGGCCTGGCCATAGTAAAAAACACTGATATAATACATCTGGAAGCATTTGAAAATTACACCACCTTATACCTCGTGGGGGGCAAAAAATATGTGAGCAGCAAAAGCATCAAAGCCTTTGAAGACAAGTTGGATCCGCACATGTTCTTTCGCATTCACAAATCGCACATCATAAATATAGCGCATCATTTAAAAGAGTTTAACCGCACTGATGGCAACATAGCCATAATGACAGATGGCACGCAAATACCTGTGGCCAGAAGAAAACTCCAGGAGTTTTTAGATAAAATAAGCAACATATAAATGCTATGAAGAATAGAAAAAGGAAAATAAAAAATTCCTGCTATGCTGCAGTAAGCATTGTGGATACTCACTTTTTTTATTCATACCTCCTCCTTTTTTCTATTGGTCTTTTTCTCTTTCCTGCTACCACTTCTGCACAGCAATACACCTTTTTACAATACAGCTTAAAAGAAGGCATAGCCCAATCGCAGGTGCGCTGCATTATGCAAGATTCGCGCGGATATATATGGGCAGGCACCCTTGGCGGATTGTCGCGTTTTGATGGTGAACAATTTTATAACTTCGACAAACAATCAGGCCTACTCAACAATCAGATAAACTGTGCCATAGAGCTGCATAACGGCACTATAGCAGTAGGTTCTAACGGCAACATTGCTTTTATTAATGGCTTAGGTGTAAAAAGCATTTCACTGCCCCAGCCATTTGATGAAGAAGTAGTGAATACACTATTTGAAGACAGCGAGCAACAACTTTGGATAGGCACAGAAAATGGGCTTCACGTTTATTCCCTTAAGAGCGCTTCATTTTTAGAACAAAATAAAAATCTAAACGAGCTTAATAATGCGCACATCAAATCCATTATTCAAACCACGCAAAATCTGCTTGTACTTTCGAAAGAAAAACTATTTAAAATAACTGCTCAAGGTGCTGAAATACTATTTGCCCCGGAAAATAAAGAGACCAGTTTTTTTGATATTGCAGAAACCAAAGACCAACACCTTTGGATAACCACCCGCGGTGAAGCGCTTATAGAACTAAGCCCAAACGGTGCATTAATAAAAGGCTATAGCGGCTCGCCCAATTTAAATGCGGATATACTTACCAATATAGTGTCCACCTCCGATGGGCTATTGTATATGACCTCGCGCTTCGGATTTTTCAAATACGATTATCAAAATTTTACATCGTTTGCAGAGCGCGAAGGATTGCCTACAAGTGATGTGCGCGATGTGCTGGAAGATAAAGAAGGCAACATTTGGCTTGCCACTTATGGCAGTGGTATTTTAAAATTTACAGGCGAAGCATTTACCAGCTTCACCACGGCCGATGGCCTAATAGGCGATGCTGTAATGTCTATTGTGCAAGACACACAAGACCATTATTGGATATCCACTTTTGACAAGGGCATTTGCAAAATGATAGACGACACCATTAAGCTATATGACCTAAAAAACATATCAGAAGTAAATAGAATATGGAGCAGCCTATGCGATCTCCAAGGCAACTTATGGTTTGCTTCATCCGATGGTCTTTTTAATTTTTCCAATGGCAAATTCAAAGCATATACCTCTGCCGACTCGCTACCTGCTGATGTGGTGCTAAGCCTATATGAAGACCAGGCCGGTATACTTTGGGTAGGCACTTCCAAGGGGCTTGCCGTGTGGGATAATGGCGCTTTTAAAACCATGACTGACGACAAAGCACCGCATAAAAGAGTTAGGTGTATTAGGCAAGATAAAGCAGGCAATATGTGGTTTGCAACCAACGAAGGGGTGTATAACTACAATGGTCAAAAATTTACTGACTATTCGGAAAAAGACGGTCTGCCTGACAACTCTACCAACTGCATTGAAATAGACGAATACAACCGCATTTGGGTAGGCACCATGAGTGGCTTATCGGTGCTAAAGGGGAGTCAATTTTTTACACAGGAAATTTACAATACTCCCGGTTCTAATGTGGTCAATTTTTTAAAATACCATAACAATACCCTTTGGATAGGCACCAACAATGGCTTGCACAGCGCCTTTATGAATGGGCAAACCAACGAACATGAATTAGTATTTAATCACTACGGATTGGATGATGGACTAAGGAGCTTAGAGACTAACCTGAATGCCGTAATGGTAGACCGCAATAATTACATATGGTTTGGCACCACCGAAGGGGTTACCAAAATAAACACAGCACTATTGACCAAACCAAGGGGCCAATTTGCTCCTTTGCTCACCCTTAGCAATATTCAAATAAATCTTCAGGACCAAAACTGGTCTAAACTGGGCTTTGTTATAGACTCAATAAGCGGACTGGCCATTAGCCCTAAACTGAGTTATAAAAACAACCACCTCACATTTTACTTTACAGGCATATCCACCACTTACCCCAACCAGGTGCATTACCAATACATGCTGGAGGGGCTGGATGATGAGTGGAAACCACTTACCACCAGCAGATATGCCACCTACAGCAATTTGCCGTATAAGTCATTCACCTTTAAAGTAAGGGCCATGAGCAAAATGGGCGTATGGTCAGAACCCATTACTTACAGTTTCAGCATAGTTCCACCCTTTTGGCTGCGCTGGTGGTTTATAGCACTAGAAGTATTGGCTGGCTTAGGCATAGCCGGCACCATAGGGTATAACCGCAACAAGGCACAAAAAGCCAAAAGAGAAAAAGAATGGTTTGAAATACGATCTAAAATGCTGGTGCTGGAGCAACAATCGCTCAACAGTAGCATGAACAGGCACTTTATATTCAATGCGCTTAACAGCATTCAGTACTACATAAACAGGCAAGACAAACTGGCCGCTAATCGCTATCTGAGCGATTTTGCCAAGCTTATAAGAAAAAACCTTGATAGCTCGCAAGACAACCTAACCACCCTGCGCGATGAAATAGAACGACTGGAGTTGTATTTAAAGCTAGAGCACATGCGCTTTAAAGACAAGTTTGAATATAGCATCAACATAGATCCTACCCTCAATTTGGACTTAACCAAAGTGCCCGCTATGCTGGTACAGCCATTTTTAGAAAATTCCATTTGGCATGGTCTGCTACCAAGCGAAAAACAAGGAATGGTGCGCATAGACATAGTAAAATCACACGGACACATAGAGTTTATAATAACAGACAATGGGGTGGGCATAGAAAACAGCCTAAAAAACAAATCGGGCACCGATAACCACATTTCTAAGGGAATGCAGATAACCCAAAACCGCATAGACTTGATAAAAAAGACCACCGGACAAACCATTGAACTCCGCGGCCCATATCAGTTTGAGGCCAATGCAGACCACCCAACAGGTACCCGTGTGGAGATAATTGTTCCCGAAAATTTTCACGAACTTTTTTCGACCTAGTGTTGTATAAACCAATTAATTGTGTATATTTGTTTTGTATAAATAGTCGCAAGATTCTCATATATGTTTAAAAAACTGCGTCATATATTTTTCCTTTTGGCCTTGGTCCTCTTTGCTGCTTCATGTAGCAAAGACCAAGATGTATGCGGCTTTGGTGATGAAACAAAAGCAGAAAAAATGACTACCAACGATGGTGGTGATGACAATATGGGAGACGATTCTGGTGGCAATGATGATGGTTCTGGCAATGGTGAAAACGGGCAGGGCGAAATAAATGATGATGATGATGACGAGGATGATGATGAGTCAGGCGATATAAACGATGATGACGACAATGAGGATGGAGATGAATCCAGCTCCCTCAGAAGAAACAAATAATATTACATAAGACTATATAAATAAGACCGACAGTAACAGTCGGTCTTTTTTTTTTCAGGTTTAAACAACATTTTAAGCGCGCTTCATTCATTCTTGTACGCATTAAAATAGTTATTGATGCAATTAGACGTGAAAAAAAAATTTAAGAAAATAAATACTCAGGCAACGCATTGGTAATGAAAATTGTCTCATATTTACGCTAATCTTTTTAAGCGTCAAAATCTTATAACCACTTCATGAAACAACTGCTTGCCATATTTCTCATTATGATTAGCTCAAGTGTTGCTATGCAAGCGCAAGACACTCTGAACTTTACGGAAATAGGCCTAAATGCAACACCCTTTGTGCATCAATACCTAAGTTTTGGTAATAACGACACACCGCTTTCAAGTCCATACATACTTACAGGTGAAAAGCGTTGCGGTAGGTTTGGTGGCAGAGTTGGTATAGGCCTCATCTCGGCCAATGATTTAGAAAAGGCAGATGATGATAACACTCGCCCCGCTATTAAAACCAACGAACTCACATTAGCAATCCGCGCAGGTATAGTAGCATATAAAAATTTATCGCGCAGGTTCTCGCTTAAATATGGATCGGATCTATTCTTTCAATATGACATGACACGGTCTGTAACCTCCACCACAGGCCTGTTTGGCGAAACACAAAAAGTGACCATAAGTGATTACACCTACGAAACCGGATTTTCGCCATTTCTTTTTCTTCAATTCCACGTTACACCCCAGTTTAGCTTAGGCACCGAAGCATTGGGCAGACTGTCAGTATTGAGCACAGTTTCCAAAGAAGAAAACTCCCAGTTTCCTGACTTTAACGACAGGCAAGAAAGCATAGGGACCAGATTTGCAATAAGCGCCCCCACCTCATTATTTTTGATACTAAGATTTTAACTCCACTCCATATTTTCTTATTAAATCCTTTTACAATGAAAAATTATCTCCCACTCCTGATTGTAGCAGCGCTGGCCATAGCTGGTATGCAGGCCTGCAAAAAAGAAAATGTAACAGCCGGTGCGCGCGTGCCTGTGTTGCCTTCTGCCATTCAAAATTATTCGGAGTTGCCGGCATCAGGCACTTTTAATCCATTTGGTTTTGCGTCTATAAGCAATGAAAAGGCCACTCTAGGTCGTGTTTTATTTTTCGAAACACAGCTATCTGTAAACAATCGCACAAGCTGCGGCACATGCCACAACCAGCGCAAAGGCTTTGGCACACACAACTCTGTAGACGAAGGTTTTAATGGCGCTATGACTTCGCGCAATGTGCCGGGCATAGTTAATCCTGGCTTGCAATCGTCTTACTTCTGGGACATGCGCGAGAGCAACCTGAATGCAATGGTAACCCAACCAATAGCCAACCACGTGGAAATGGGATTGGAAGAGCCTGAATATATGACCGCCAAGGTGACAGCATTGCCTTATTACAACCAATTGTTCCAAAGTGCTTATGGAGATGAAAACGTAACTTCTGAGCGCATAGGCGAAGCCCTTGCACACTTTGTACGTTCTATGGTAAGCTGCAATTCCAAATTCGACCAAGGCAAAAACAGTGGATTTACCAATTTTACAGAAGAAGAAAACATAGGACGTCAGTTATTCATGAACGACTTGCCATGTGCAGGCTGCCATGGAGGCGACAACTTTGCCGGCTGGGGTTCACAAGCATTAAACATAGGTTTGGAAGAAAACTATGCCGACCCAGGAGTACCAGGCACAGACTGGAATACAGGCCAACCAATGAATGGCTGGTTCAAGGTGCCATCATTGCGCAATGTGGCCCTTACTGCACCTTATATGCACGATGGCCGATTTACATCATTAGAAGATGTAGTCAATTTTTACAATAGTGGCATTAAGGCACACAATCAATTATCTTTCAACCTGCGCGTTGGTTGGAATGGTGGTGGTGGCATATTTCCGGAGGATGATCCTAATAACACAAATCCCAATGGAGTGCAACCACTTAGAATGAACTTGAGCACCGTGGAGAAAAAAGCACTGGTTGCATTTTTGAATACCCTTACTGACGAGAGCATTATTACACAAAACAAATTCTCTGATCCGTTTGTGATTCAGCCGCAGTAATAGCACATTACATGAAGAATAATTTCTTGAAATATGTAATAGTGGCATGTATGCTTGTTAGCATGTCGTCTTGCTTAAAAGTGGAAGCACCGCCTGCCACCGGCAACGAACCAGAGTTCATTGTTTTTGGCTCATATACTGACCCAGGCAATTGTTTTGGTGCAGTAGATCAGTGTGTAAACATTTATAAAATAGACGCCACCGGTCTATTTGAAGATACTGATAGTAACACTCCTAGTGGTATGCAGCCACTTAGCGGGAATTTTACTGAAGACAGAGCTATAAACGATTATACCAATGTGACAGAATTATTCAAAAACAACCCACTACCGGCTGAATTGCTCAACTCTCCTTCAGGAAAGTTAGGCACCGCGCCAAACTGGGCCAATAATTTTTATGTGGAATACAAAACAGCCACTTCATACAAATATTGGATAATTGACGGATCATTTGACGGTAGTTTAAATCCCGCCATTCAGAGTTATGTGAATATTATTTCGCAAGCCGTAGGAATTGCGGCAGAAGGCTAGTGAGTTAGCCTACATCAAGAATTTAAAAACAAAATAAATCACTGACACCCTGCAAGTTGCAGGGTGTTTTTGCATTTTTGGCTACTTAGAAACATCCTATGTGTGATAAATATCGTAAATACGCTAAGAATGTCTAACTGTCAGTCTGCAACATTTGGCTCGATTATTCAGTTAGAACATTATAAGAAATAAAACGAACCAAGTTTAATTTGGCTTGTACTGCAAAGTAGGGAAAACAAAAAACTAATTTGTAACAACTCAAACAAGGTTATATAACACCCGATAATAAAAGTGATAACTGCACACGACCTCCTCAAAACCGACTTGCCCGTGCTAAGCGCGCAAGACGACCCCATCAATGCACTCAACCTAATGGACGAGTACAGATTGAGCCACTTGCCTGTAGTGGACAATGGTAAATTTTTGGGTATAATATCAGAGACCTCTTTAATGTCGGTAGATACCCTCATCAACTCCAACAATCAAATAGAACTGCAATTAGTTAAAAGCAGTGTGTTGCCAGGCGTGCACATACTAGACATATTAAAACAAGCCGGTGAGCACCACATTACACTAATACCTGTGGTGGATGCTGAAAATAATTACAAGGGCGCAGTAACTTTGGAAGATCTGGTAGAAAAGCTAAGCGAAATGCAGGGTGCCAGCCAACGTGGCGGAATAATAGTGCTGGAGATGTGGGAGAAAGATTATAGCCTGCAGCAAATAGCACGAATAATAGAAGAAAACGATGCTAAAATATTAAGCACCTCTGTAAGCCCCGGTGAAAATGGCAAAATAGAAGTGAACTTAAAAATAAGCAATCCGGATCTTAACCCCATACTGCAAAGCCTGGAGCGATTTAGCTATGAAATAAAAGCAAGCTACCAAGAGCAAGAGTACAATGATGATATGAAGAAACGCTACGAGGAGCTCATGCGTTACCTCAATATATAAGCTTAAACGTCAATTATAAATAAACTGCAATGCCTCAATGCTATTATGCGTTGAGGCATTGTACTTTTCGGGCTGGTAAGAAAAGTATATTTCATAAACTATTTTCACTTCACTTTTCCTATTTAAAGCATTATGAAAATTGCCCTTTACGGAAAACGTTTTAATGATGAACATGCCGGCCCAGTAAACAAGTTGGTAGAAGCATTTTTGCGCAGAGGAATAAGCGTAATGGTGCACGATAAGTTTTATCAATTTCTTCTTACTAAATTAAGTCTGCCATCTAACATTAGCACTTTTAGCAGTCACGAAGAGCTTACGGGCACTAATTTTTTAATAAGTGTGGGTGGCGATGGCACTTTACTAGACACGGCATCTATCATACGCGATTCGCGTATTCCGGTATTAGGTGTCAATACAGGTCGCCTCGGATTTTTATCTAATGTATCGCCAGAAAATATAGAAGAAGCAGTGGAGGCACTTGTAAATGGAAATTACACCATAGATAGCCGCTCATTGATTGAAGTAAAAAGCGAAAACCAAACCTTTGGCGATTTTCCTTTTGCGCTAAACGAGGTAGCTATACTGAACCGCGAACGCAATAGTATGGTAACCATACATGCCTATATCAACGATTCATTTATGACCACCTATTGGGCTGATGGACTTATAGTGGCTACACCCACAGGCAGCACAGCCTATTCGTTAAGTTGTGGCGGCCCCATAGTAATGCCCGATAGTAATAATGTTGTGCTTACACCAATAGCTCCGCACAATTTAAATGTAAGGCCATTTGTACTTAACAATTCCAGCAAGGTGTCGCTTAGGGCCGAGGGTCGCACTTCAGAATTTCTTCTCACGTTTGACAGTAAATCGTACACCATTACATCCGATACCACAGTAGAATTAACCTGCGCACCATTCCGACTAAACCTGGTGTCACTGGAAGGTCAAAACTTCTTTAACACCATACGCAACAAAATGGGTTGGGGATTGGACAAACGCAACTAAACAGTGCTCTCAGTTTTAAATGTTTTTTTCTTGTTTGCTGCACGCAATTTAATTGTGCTTTAGAAGCCATTCTTTTAGATGTTGAAAATCAGATTCCATAAAAATGCTATTCTTTTCTCGCGTCATTAAGTCCTTTATATGTTCGGGCATAGACACTTTTTGGTTGAGCTCTGCCTCCACCACATCAGCAAATTTTATGGGGTGTGCGGTTTCTAAAATATAACCTTGCAGCTCTTTGTGCATGTGCATATAATCGTGCAAGGCCTTGTATGCCACAGCCCCATGTGGATCCAGCACATACTTGTTTTTTTCAAAGCATTGTCCTATTGCATTTCTAGTTTCAGCATCGCTTACACTTTGGCTGCTTACTACCTCTCTCAAAGCCTCTGTGTGGTGTCCAAACAATTCCATTATTCGTGGAAAATTACTTGGGTTGCCCACATCCATAGCATTGGAAATAGTAGCTATAGTTTTAGCGGCCTCTGAGCGGTTTGATTCTAAAAATTCAGTAAAAAATTTATTGGCATTGCACGCAGCTATAAAATGCGATGCCGGCAAACCAGATTTATATGCCAGCAAACCGGCACACAAATTTCCAAAGTTTCCGCTAGGCACGGCCACCACAGGTGGCAAGTGGTGCTCCCATTGTTGCCATGCAAAAAAGTAGTAAAACTGTTGCGGCAACCAACGTGCTACATTTATAGAGTTAGCAGAAGTTAGGAATAATTTTTTATTCAATTCAGCATCTACAAATGCCTTTTTCACCATTGCCTGACAATCGTCAAACGTGCCATTTACTTCCAGTGCAGTTATGTTTTTGCCTAAAGTAGTTAGTTGCAATTCCTGCACATGGCTCACCTTTTTAGACGGGTAAAGAATAACCACCTCCACACCTTTTACACCTAGAAATCCGTTGGCCACTGCGCTACCTGTGTCGCCTGAAGTGGCCACCAGCACTGTTATTTTTCGGCTCTCATTAGCTGAAAAATAACCTAAGCACCGACTCATAAATCGAGCGCCTACATCTTTAAACGCAAGGGTAGGTCCATGAAATAATTCTAACGAATAACTACCGTCATTTAATTTTACAAGAGGAAAATTAAAATCAACTGTTTCCTCGCAAATCGTTTGCAGATGCGCATTTGCAATAGTATTTCCTACATATGGTTTTATTACCTCAAAGGCAATTTCAGCCTTGCTTAATGCGCGTATCCCATTCAAAAAAGATTTGCCAATTTGTGGTATTTGTTCAGGAAAATAAAGCCCGCCATCAGGTGCCTGACCATTTATAGCGGCTTCCTTAAAACTCACAACAGGAGCGTCTCCATTGGTACTAAAAAAATGCATTTGTTCTCTTATTAGCTAATCTAAAATGAATAATGGTTGCGAATAATTTATAGTTGTATACGCACACCCTCATGGCTAATGGTGGTAACGTAAGTATTGTACTCTAAATCTATTTTATCATACACCGCACATATGCTTTGTTCTACTCGCTGTGCTGTGGCCTTATCTCTACTAAGCATAAATACTGAAGGTCCTGAACCGCTAATGCCCCCGCCTAGCGCACCTGCCAACATACTTTGCTTTTTTATTTCAGCAAACGATGGAATGAGGACACTGCGCATAGGCTCTATAATTACATCGCACAACGAGCGGCCTATAAGGTCGTAATCTTTTAGTAAAAAACCAGCTACCAGTCCCGCTACATTGCCCCATTGGGTTACGGCATCAGTCAGCAGCACTTCCTTTTTTAGCATGGCTCGTGCTTCAGAAGTTTTTACTTCTATTTGAGGGTGCACTATAGTCACATACATATCGGGACAGGTAATAGGAATAATGTCTAGCGGATCATTATTTCTAATAATAGTAACACCACCAAAAATGCATGGGGCAATATTGTCGGCATGGCTCGCGCCCGATGCTATTTCTTCACCATAGGTGGCAAAGCGCACTAAATCCACTTTAGTAAAAGGACGTCCTAACAATTCATTGGCACCTACCACGACCGCAGCAGCACTGGCAGCACTGGAGCCTATTCCACTGCCTGGTTTTATTTTCTTCTCGCTTATTATTTCAAAACCAAAATCAATGTCTACTTCTTTCATCATAGCCAGCAATGCACCACCACACACATTTTTTTCAGGCGCGGTTGGTAGGCCATAGTTATCTGCATTTATTATTCTTATGCCCGTTTCTTTTGTCTTTTTTATAGTCATTACATCGCAAGGCTCTTGCAATGCAAAACCCATAATATCAAAACCACACACCACATTAGCTACTGTAGCCGGTGCAAAAACTTTTATTTCATTCATAGGCATTTGCTTCTACTAATTAATAAAAAAAAAATTCAGACACGCGCGGCTCTAATAACATCGGCAAAAATGCCAGAGGCAGTTACCTCCGCTCCTGCGCCTGCACCTTTTATTACAAGTGGCTGCGCAGGATAGCGCTTGGTATAAAACAACACTACATTGTCTTTTCCATACAGATGATACAAGTCGTGTGTGGACGGTATGTGCTGCAGCCCCACGCTTGCCTTACCATTATTTAAAGAAGCTACAAATTTCAGTCTGCAATTCATTTTATTGGCTTCATCTAAAATGGCTTTGAAGTGCGGCTCATGCACTTTCATTTGCTCATAGAAATTTTCTACCGTTCCTGTCATGCACTGTTCAGGCATAAAACCATTGTTATCTATTTCATCTATATCCATTACAAAACCCGCCTCGCGGGCCAGTATCAGCAACTTTCGCATTACATCCACTCCGCTCAAGTCCAGTCGTGGATCGGGTTCTGTATAGCCTTCATCTTGCGCTTGTTTTACTACTTCAGCAAATGGGCGTGAGCCATCATAATTATTAAAAACAAAATTCAATGTGCCTGAAAGTACCGCTTCAATTTTTATAATTTCATCGCCACTGCGCATCAGATCATTCAGCGTGCCTATTACAGGCAGGCCAGCACCCACATTGGTTTCAAACAAGAAGGAGGTGTTGTATTCCCGAGTTATTTTTTTAAGGTGCGCATAGTTAGCATAGTTAGACGAGGCTGCAATTTTATTGCATGTAACTACTGCTATGCTTTTTTGCAATAGCGCTTCATACACCTGCGCCACTTCTGCACTGCCTGTATTGTCAACAAAAACAGAGTTGCGCAAATTCTTTTGAATAATAAAATCTTTTAAATCCTGCGTACTAGTAGCACTGCCTTTTTCCAAATTAGCTTGCCAGTTGCCAAGCTCTATTCCTTCTTCTTTAAAATAAATTTTCTTACTGTTGCTTACTGCCACCACATTTATTTGCAAGCGCAGTTGCTCTTGCAAATACTCTTGCTGTGCATGCAACTGCTCCAGCAACTTGCCACCCACGTTGCCCACACCGGCTACGAAAACGTTTATTTGTTTTTTGGTAGATTCAAAAAACTCTTCGTGCAAAACGTTAACGGCCTTCTTAACATCAGCCTCGGTAATTACAGCTGAAATATTTTTTTCTGACGAGCCTTGTGCAATGGCTCTAATGTTTATGCCATTACGACCAAGTGCGGCAAACATTCTACCGCTAATGCCGGGATGACTTTTCATATTATCGCCCACCAATGCTATAATAGAAAGTTGTGTTTCCATCTGCAATGGCTCCACGCGCTCTGCAGCTATTTCATTTTCAAAAGCTCTGTCTACAGCACTCTTGGCGCGCTCAGTATTTACTGCATCTATAGCCACGCATATGCTATGTTCCGATGAGCTTTGGGTAATGAGTATTACATTTATTTTTTCATTGCTTAGGGCTTCGAAAAGGCGTTTGGAAAATCCAGGTATGCCTATCATGCCGCTACCTTCCAGGCGCAACAGTGTAATATCATTAAAACTGGAAAGACCTTGTACCACTTTTTCATTTTCAGGCACTGAACTTTCTATAAGAGTTCCCACACTCTCTGGCGAAAATGTATTCTTTACCCACACAGGTATTTGTTTGCTCATAACTGGCTGTATGGTGGGCGGGTATATCACCTTTGCACCAAAGTGGCACAGCTCCATAGCTTCCTGATAAGAGATGTGGCTAATCACTTTTACATTTTGCACCAGTCGTGGGTCAGCTGTCATCATACCACTTACATCTGTCCAAATTTCTAACGATTCGGCCTGCACAGCTGCGGCTATTATAGCTGCGGTATAGTCAGACCCACCGCGGCCAAGCGTGGTAGTAATGTTGTTTAAATTAGATGCAACGAACCCCGGAAAAACCAGAACCGATTGCACGTTATCGCTTACAAATTTTTTGATGCGCTCATTGGTTTTTTCAAAATTAACTGCTGCTTTGTTAAAGTCATCGTTGGTAACTATGAGCTTGCGCGAATCAACACAAAGCTGGTCTATGCCCAGCGCATTCAGTTTAGAAGAAATAATGGCCGCGGACATTAACTCGCCAAAACTCATAATGCGATCCAAAGTACGTGGCGATAATTCCCTGAGCACAAAAACACCTTCGCAAATTCCTTCCAGCTCTTTGCATAAAATTATTATTTCACTTAATGCACTTCCCTGTTCCTTTTCCGGAATCAATTGTTTTACCAGATTCACATGGCGCTTTTCTATTTCACTCAGTATGGTTCTATACTCATCATTCCCCTGAGCGGCCATAGTGCCAAGTGCTATTAACTGATCCGTAGTGCCACCAAGAGCAGAAAAAACCACTAACAAGCGCTTAGTCTTTGGTTTGCCCTGCAGTATTTTTACTACATGCCCAATACTTTCTGCGGTGGCTACTGATGAGCCACCAAATTTCATTACTATCATAAAATTCTAAACTTAATTTTTTAAATACAATTGACCCGAATTAGTTTTAGTTCCGTTGTTCCAATACAAAAAAAACAAGGTAAAGGTTTCACTAAGAAAAACACATCATAGGATCATTGCACTAATTGCGTTTTGCTTTTTGATTAAGAGCTTGTTGCTTATTGCAAGAGTAAATCCAAAACACCCTATTACTCATAAGTCAAAATACCAATTACTCAACAAGGTCTCTTTAATGAACAAGGCAGAACAATTTGGAATCAACTTATACAAATTCAATTTTATAAATTGAGTATACACGCTAGCGAGCCAATAAGAAAGCTAAAGGCGCAAAAAACTAAGAAAGCGCTATAACTTCGCAGGCGATTTCTGCGTACAAGCACAATATTTATTGCAGATTTCCGTACTTCACCCTACCTCTTGAGACACATTAGTATTGTCATATTCATTGTATTGATTGCACCCAACATTTTTGGACAGAGCAAAAAATACGAGCGCAGCAAAGACATAGGTCTTGTGTTTGGTTCCAGCTATTATTTGGGCGAGGTAAATCCATACAAACATTTTGGCACGCGATTAAAACCTGGTGGTGGCCTCACCTTTCGCAATAGCCTAGACAGGCGATGGAGTGTGCGTGGTGGAATACAAGTAAACACTTTGGAGGCTTATGATTCTGATAGCAACGACCCATGGATTCGCAATAGAAACCTGCATTTCAGAAATCAAATCATTGAAGGCAGCTTGCTCTTCGAACTAAATTTTTTCAATTACCAACTGGGCAACCGCGATTTCCCTATGTCGCCTTACCTGTTTGGTGGCATTGCCTACTTTGATATGAAACCTATGGCCAGTTTTAATGGCACATGGTACGAACTGCAACCACTTGGCACTGAGGGACAAGGCACACCCTATGGTGGCGACAAATACAAAACCAGTTTAATGAGCGTACCTTTTGGGGTGGGTTTTAAAACCAACCTCTGGGCCATATTCGGTTTCTCGCTGGAGTGGGGCGTGCGCAAAACCTGGTCAGATTACATAGACGACATATCTGGCAACTACGTTAATCCAAACCTGCTGCGCCCCCAAAGTGGCCTTCTAGCAGCCAACCTAAGCGACCAAAGCTTGTATCCGGAAATAAACGACCCAAATGGCAACCACAATGGCGGCCTGCAGCGAGGCGACCCAGGCCGTAAAGATTATTATTTCTTCTTTCAGGGTTCGCTTAACATCCGCATAGACCGCAAGGCCACCTCATGCTGGGGCCGTGCCGATATGAAATAAGGCGCCTTTAAGCGGTCCTGCATTTTCCATTTCAAAAATGTAATACTTGCACTTTTGCTTATGCAAAGGTTCCTAATTGCTATGCCGGGCGATCAGATTTTATCCCTCTAAACGCCTCATGCAGCGCAACACTTTTTCCCCAATTCCTTAAGCAAACAAGCATACCACTTATTGGCTTAGCTTACCTTACATTCGCGCCCGCAATAAATGAGCGCATACGACCACATAGACAAAAGCCGAGTGCCTGTGCACGTAGCCATAATAATGGATGGCAACGGGCGTTGGGCTCAAAGCCAAGGCAAGGAGCGCATATTTGGTCATTTTAATGGTGTAGATGCCGTGCGTGCAGCCCTTAAAGCAGCCACCAAAGCAGGGGTTAAATATTTAACTCTCTACGCCTTTTCTACCGAAAACTGGAACCGCCCAAAGGAAGAAGTAGAGGCTCTAATGAACCTCTTGGTACATACCATAGTGGCAGAAATGGAAGAACTGGACAAAAACGAAGTGCGCCTGCATGCTATAGGCGACCTAAATAATTTGCCAAAAAACTGCCGCGAAGAACTGGAGCGTGGCATGGCCCGCACCAGCCACCACAGCAAGGTAAACTTAATACTGGCACTTAGCTACAGCGCCCGCTGGGAAATAGTAAATGCAGTGAAAGAAATAGTGCGCAGTGGGGTGGCAGAGGAAAAAATAGATACGGCTATGGTAAGCGCTCACCTTAGTACACGCCACTTTCCAGACCCAGAATTGTTAATTCGTACTAGTGGCGAAAGCCGCATAAGTAACTTTTTGCTATGGCAAATCGCCTATGCAGAGCTTTACTTTACTAATACCCTCTGGCCCGATTTCAGAGAAGAAGACTTTTACAAAGCCATAATAGACTACCAAGGCAGAGAGCGAAGATTTGGACAAACTACCGCCCAAGTAAGCGAAATGGAAACAAACAAAACCAACAAACTCGCTGGAGGAAAAGAGTAAGCACATTGATTATGATGAATAGATATTCCGCTTTGTGGCCCATGAAAAATGTGTTTTTGTTACGCATGCTATTCCTGTTTGCATGCACATTTTTAATGCACTACAATGGCCAAAGCCAAACACTGGTAGGCGAAGGCTTAGACTATGCCAATCCCAAAAAATACAGATTAGCGGGCATTACCGTATCTGGCGCAGTGTATACTGATGTGCAGGCTATAAAACTATTTAGCGGCCTGGTAGAAGGCAAAGAAATAATGGTGCCGGGCGACCAAATAACCGAGGCCATACGCAAACTCTGGAAACAGCGTCTGTTTTCAGATATAAGTGTCAATGTAGCAGAGTTTCGTGGCGATGATGTTTATCTGGTAATAGCAGTAAAAGAATCGCCACGGCTGGACAAATTCAGTTTTGAAGGCATACGCAAATCTGAAGCGGACAACCTGCGCGAAAAGATGGACTTGCGCACCGGCACGGTGTGCAACCAAAACATGAAGAACAATGCAGTGACTGTTATAAATGAATACTACACCGAAAAAGGCTTTTTCAACTGTAAGGTAAATGTGAAGGAAGAAAAGAGCCAGCTGATGCAAAATGGCTCCATACTCATATTTGAAATAGACCGTGGCGACCGTGTGAAAATTGAAGAGATAGTAGTAACAGGTGCTGGCGGTGTACTGGTGGAAAAAAGAACATTGCCTTTTGGCAAAATGAAAATGAAGCCTGCCATGAGCGAAGCCAAAGTGAAGCGCATGCTTAAGAACACCAAAGAAGTAAAATGGTGGCGCTTTTGGAAACAGAGTAAGTACATGGAAAAAGAATTTGGCGAAGACCAGCAAAAAATAATAGCCAAATACAACAAGATAGGATTTAGAAATGCTAAAATAATTTCAGATTCCGTTTACGTAATTAATGATGAGCGCATAGGCATAAGACTGAACATAGAAGAAGACAAAAAATTCTATTTCCGCAACATCACCTTTGTGGGCAATACCAAGTACCGCACCAGTCAGCTGGACAGTGTGCTAGGCATTCAAAAAGGCGACATGTACAATTTAGAATTGCTACAGTCGCGCCTTAGCTACAACCCTGCCGGCCGCGATGTATCTTCACTTTATACTGATGATGGTTACCTAAGCTTTAATGCCCAGCCGGTGGAAACCCTGGTAGAGCCCGATAGTATAGACATAGAAGTGCGCATGTATGAAGGCAAGCAGTACCGCGTAGGCCGTGTGCTGGTAATAGGCAATACCAAAACCAACGACCACGTTATTTACCGCGAAATACGGACTCGTCCGGGCGAATTATTTAACCGCTCTGACATTATTAGAACACAACGCGAACTAGCAGCTCTAGGCTATTTTAACCCAGAGGCATTTGACATACAAATAAACCAGCGCAACGAAGAAGGTCTGGTAGACCTTACCTACGTGGTGGAAGAAAAACCCAACGACCAAATACAGCTAAGTGGCGGCTGGGGCGGTGGCCAAGTAGGCAGCAACCGTGGCCGTGTGGTGGGCTCGTTAAGTTTAAGTTTCTCTAATTTTTCCATGCGCAATTTCTTTAAGAAAGAAGCCTGGAGCCCTCTGCCCACGGGCGATGGCCAAAGACTTAGCATAAGTGCCACTAGCAATGGTGTTTACTTTCAGAGCTACAACATGTCGTTTACCGAGCCATGGTTGGGCGGCAAAAAGGCCAACTCCCTCTCATTGTCAGCCTGGCACAGCATACAAAGCAATGGTGTAACCAAACGCCAGGATGGCGAAATAGTAAATGGATTCCCATTAGCTCGCAAAGACTTAACAATATCCGGTGGGGCTATATCCTTTGGTAAGCGACTGCAAAAACCCGATGACTACTTTGTGTTGCAGGCAGGAGTATCATTTCAGCACTATGAGTTAAACGACTATGGCGTGCTATTCAAATTCTCTAACGGACGTTCTAACAACCTAGCTGGCAACGTTACCCTTTCGCGCAATTCTACTTCCGATCCTATTTATCCTAAATGGGGTTCGCAAATTACATTTACCACTAAGGCTACATTGCCCTACACCTTCCTTGGCTCTAAGCTATTTGGCAAAGAGTATGATTTTGCAAACATGACAGACCAACAGCGTTATGACTGGGTGGAGTATTATAAATTTAAAATAACAGCACAATGGTTTACTCCATTAAATAAGCACAAGGAGCGCAACTTTGTGCTTAACAGCAAGGTGGGCCTTGGTTTCCTTGGCACTTACAATCCGCAGCTAGGCGAGTCGCCATTTGAGCGCTACTACCTGGGTGGTGTGTTCCTTAGTGGTTTCTTGCTAGATGGACGCGAGATAGTAAACCTGCGCGGATATGACGACTTGTCGCTTACTGCCCCATCCGATGTGAGAGCTGTGAACAAC
>JANOXJ010000326.1:0-38482 GCA_031418455.1 Flavobacteriales bacterium
ATAGAGGGCGATTTATATTGGCTCGACAATCAAACGCTGGAGTTTAGACCCAAGCAGTGGTTGCCGCGCGGCAAGGCGTATGAAGCCACATTGCGCATGGACAAAATAGTACAAGTACCTTCTAATTTATCGCGTTTCAAGTTTGGTTTTATAGTGATGAATCAGCACTTGGATGTGAGTGTAAGTAGCATAAAACCTTACCATGCTAATGAGTTGGAGTGGATGCAAATGAGCGGTTCGCTTAGCACAATAGATGTGTGCGATGAAGCCGGCTTGCCAAAAACCATAAAAGCTACCGAAGGCGGCCGAGATTTACAAGTGCATTGGCTGGCAGGCAATCAGCCGTATGTGCATTATTTTACTGTGGACAGCATACAGAGAGGTAATGCAGCACAAACCTTAAAATTAACCTGGGATGGCAGTGCTCTGGATACTGACCAAAAAGGTGAAAAGGAAACAGAAATTCCTGCACTGGGCGATTTCAAAGTTTTCTCCCATAGCATTGTGCAGCAGCCTGAGCAATATGTGCAACTGTTGTTTAGCGATCCTTTGCTTGCGAATCAAAATTTAGAAGGCCTTATTGACTTTACAGACATAGCTGGCGAAAGATTTACTATTGAGGGCAATGAGGTGCGTGTGTATCCGCCCAATCGCATTGTGGGAAGCCACCAGTTGTTAGTGCATACCGGCATCAAAAATGCGGCTGGTGCAGCCAGTTCTAATGAGCAATCGTACGATTTGCTTTTTGAAGATTTAAAGCCTGAAGTAAAAATAAACGACCCGCAGCGTGTCATTCTTCCAAGCACCGATGGACTTGTTTTTCCTTTTGAAGCAGTGAATCTTTCAGCGGTGGATGTGCGTGTAATAAGAATATTTGAAAACAACGTTCCGCAATTTTTACAAGTAAGCGATTTGGATGGCGACAACCAAATGCGCAGAGTAGGCCGTGTGGTAAAAAAGAAAACAGTGCAATTAAATCCTGATGGTAATAAAGATCTTGCGGTGTGGAATAATTTCTTTTTGGATTTAGATAAAATAATAAAAACAGAACCAGGTGCCATTTACCGCGTGGAAATTGGTTTTAGAAAAGCGTATAGTTTATACCCATGCACCAATAGTGAAGAGGAGGCTGATGAAGAAAATATGCAAGACATAAGTTTGAGCATAGATGAAGAAAAAAGTTTTGAAGAGTCTGATGATTCATACTGGGATGAGGATGGTGAGTATGGAGGTTATGATGATGAATATTATAATTATTACGATTATGATTACAGCGAACGTGATGATCCTTGTTCCAACACCTATTACTCCTATCGCGATCCAGTTGCAAAAAATATATTAGCATCAGACCTTGGCCTTATTGCTAAAAAGGGTCAAGACAATTCTCTGTTATTTGCAGTGTCAGATATTAAAACTACCAAGCCAATGTCAGGCGTGGAGTGCGAGGTGCTCAATTTTCAGCAGCAGCCTATAGCTAAAGGAACTACCAATGGCGATGGATTGTTGAAATTGGAAAAACTAAAAGGTGTTCCATTTTTATTGGTAGCTAAGCAAGGCAAACAACGCGGCTATTTAAAACTAGATGGAGGTCATGCCTTGTCGCTTTCCATGTTTGATGTAAGCGGACAAGAAACGCAAAAAGGATTAAAAGGATTTATATATGGCGAGCGTGGTGTGTGGCGACCTGGTGATACACTGTTTCTCAATTTTGTTTTGGAAGATGAGAAGCAGACTTTGCCCGCGATACATCCTGTGCACTTTGAATTGATCAACGTGCGAGGTCAGGTGGTGCAAAAAATGGTGCGCAGCAAAAGTGAAAATGGATTTTTTGCTTTCAAATGCAAAACAGATGCAGATGCCGAGACTGGAAATTACCAGGCTGTGGTGCGAGTGGGCGGTGCAGTGTTTTCTAAAACAGTGAAAATAGAAACCATAAAACCCAATAGATTAAAATTAAAACTTGATTTTGGCGATGAAAATTTAAAAGCATTGAACAGTGACATGCAAGGCACCTTGAATGTAAAATGGCTGCACGGTGCAGTTGCAAAAAATTTAAAGGCCAATGTATCTGCTACATTCACACAGTCGTGGGCAGCTTTTGAAAAGTTTAAAGAATTCAACTTTAACGATCCTGTGCGCAACTTTAATGCAGAGGAGCAGGTAGTTTTTGATAACTATGTAAATGCAGAAGGCAATGCAATTATTAATTTAAAAACCAACTTTAGTAATCGCGCACCGGGCATGCTCAATGCCAACTTTAGTGTAAAAGTATTTGAAGAAGGTGGCGACTTTTCTGTAGACAGATTTAGCATGCCTTATGCACCTTACAAAAACTTTGTAGGCATAAAAGTGCCAGAGCCTGAAGACAGATATAACTATGCACTGGACACAGATAAAGACCATCAGGTGCAAGTAGCCACAGTAAATGCGCAAGGCCAGCCTACCGGTGTAGATAGCCTTGTGTGGAAAGTGTATAAGGTGCAATGGCGCTGGTGGTGGGAGCGCAGTGGTAATGACTTGGCTAGCTATGTAGGCAGCGAGAGCACTACACCTGTAGCCTCCGGAATGCTAAGGACAAATGCCGATGGCAAAGGCCAATTTACACTGCGCGTAAATGAACCTGAGTGGGGCAGATATCTTATAAGAATAGAAGATATGCGCGGTGGTCATGCCACCGGACAAACAGTGTATATGGATTGGCCAAACGGTGAAAACCGAGCTAAGCGCAGCAACGAAGAAGGAGCTAATGTGCTCACTTTTTCTATGGACAAAGAAAAATATATTGTGGGTGAAAAGTGTACCGTTACCTTCCCAAGTAGCGATGTAGGTCGTGCATTTGTTTCAATAGAGAGTAGCACAGGAGTGATACAAACGCAATGGGTTGAGTCCAGAAAAGGTCAAACCACTTTCTCGTTTACCACCAACGAACAAATGACCCCTAACGCCTATGTGTATATATCGCTTTTGCAACCGCATAGCCAAACTGCCAATGATTTGCCAATAAGGCTTTACGGAGTTATGCCACTGTTTGTAGAAAATCCGGGTTCGCATTTGCAACCCATTATACAAATGCAAGATGAGCTGTTGCCCGAAAAAGCATTTGACATAAAAGTGAGTGAAAAAGAAGGTAAAGCCATGACCTATACACTGGCTGTAGTAGACGAAGGACTTTTAGATCTTACACGATTCAAAACTCCAGAACCGTGGAATCATTTTTATGCGCGCGAGGCTTTAGGTGTAAATACCTACGACATGTACGACCAAGTAATAGGAGCCTTTGGAGCCAAGCTTGAAAAACTCTTGAGCCTAGGTGGCGATGGCGAAGCCGGTGGAAAGGGAAAAAATAGAGCCAATAGATTTAAGCCTGTGGTAATGCATTTAGGACCATTTACAGTAGAAGCGGGTAAAACAAAAACTCACCATTTGACTATGCCTAACTATATAGGTTCGGTGCGTGTAATGGTAGTGGCGGGCAAGAACATGGCATATGGCAATGCAGAAAAAACAGTACCTGTAAAAAAAACATTGATGGTGCTTGCATCGCTACCGCGTGTGGTAGGTCCTGGCGAAGAAGTAAAACTTCCGGTAACAGTTTTTGCCATGGATCCGAAAATAAAAAATGTGGATGTGAAAGTAGAAGCCAATGAATTTTTCCAAATGCTGGAAGGAAATTCTAAAACAATTCAATTTGCTGAAATGGGCGATGATGTTGTGAATTTCCCGGTGCGCATAGCTGAGCGTGTGGGAGTGGGCAAAGTGAAAGTAACCGTGAGCAGTGGTAGTTTCAGTAGCACTTACGAGGTGGAGTTAGATGTGCGCAATCCCAATCCTTTTAATACAAATGCTCTGGAAGCAATAGTAGAAAAGGGACAAAGCTGGACAGGTACTTTCGATTTGCCAGGCATGGCCGGCACCAACACATCGTTATTGGAAATAAGCAGTATTCCATCGGTTGATTTTGGACGCAGACTAAAATATTTATTGGAATATCCGCATGGATGTATTGAGCAAACTACCTCATCTGTTTTTCCGCAACTATACTTGAGCGATGTAATAGAAATGACTGATGCTGAAAAAAATAAAGCCGTTGAAAATGTAAAGGCAGGAATAAATCGCTTAGCGAAATTTCAGGTGCGCAGTGGTGGCATGTCTTATTGGCCAGGCGATAGTTATGAGGATGGCTGGGGCTCATCATACGCAGGTCATTTTATGCTCGAGGCAAAAAACAAAGGTTTCACACTGCCGCAAAATTGGGAAACGCTATGGGTATCATACCAGCAGCGCGAAGCACAAAACTGGCAACCACAACTTGCAAATAGTGGCTACTACTATTGGCGCGAAAGTGATTTAATGCAAGCCTACCGCTTATACACATTAGCACTTGCCGGCAAGGCCGAGATGGGCGCTATGAATAGGTTAAAGGAGTTCAAAGACATTTCGCTGGCTGCAAGATGGAGGTTAGCAGCAGCATACGCATTGGCAGGTCGCAAAGAAGATGCTGCGGCATTGGTAAATGGATATAGCACTACTATTAATCCATACACATCGCTCAGCTATACTTATGGCAACAACACGCGCGATGAAGCTATGATAGTGGAAACTTTGGTAACTATGGGAGAAAGATTAAAGGCTGCTCCGCTGGCAAAAGAGCTTGCAAAAAATTTGAGCAGTACTTCTTGGTACAGCACTCAAACAGTGGCTTATGGCCTATTGGCCATGTCAAAATTTGCCATGGGCGAGCAGGGTAGTAGTATTTCATATTCGTATACGCTGAATGGAAAATCAGTATCCAATAAGAACACGAATAAACCCATTGCAAAAGAAAACCTGGGAGTGCAGCAATTAAAAGGAAACCAGATTGTATTAAAAAATGATGGCAACAACTTGTTGTATGTAAAAGTAATTACTACCGGGCAGCCGGCTAATGGAAACGAAATGGCCGCTAATAACAACCTGTTTCTAGTAGTAACTTATACTGATATGAAGGGCACTGCCATCAATGTAAATCAAATGGAACAAGGCACTGATTTCTTGGCGGAGGTGCGCTGCTGGAACCCCGGTGTTCGCGGCAGGTTAGATGAATTAGCACTTACTCAAATTTTCCCAAGCGGTTGGGAAATAATAAACAACAGAATGGATGCATCTGCTGCTGTAATGAATGCCAATCAACCAGATTATATGGATGTAAGAGATGATAGGGTATATTCTTATTTTGATTTAAATCCTAACGAAACGAAATTCTTCCGCGTGAAATTAAATGCATCATACTTAGGTAAATTTTATTTGCCGGCTACCAATTGTGAGGCCATGTATGACAACACAATTAACTCGCGTACTACGGGGCAGTGGGTGGAGGTAGTGTCTCCGGGCGGTCCGCAGGCCTCCAGATAAAATTTGTAAAATCATTGCATGCACTCGTGCATGCAATGATTTTTATTTTAATGCTTTCATCATAGCTTGTGCTTTTAGCAAACACTCTTCATATTCTTTTTCCGGATGGCTAAGTGCTGTAATAGCACTGCCTGCGCTGTAGCTCGCATAGGGCAAGGCATTGTTGCATAGTATGCTGCGAATAACTACGTTAAAGTCAAAGTCGCCATTGGGTGTTATATATCCTACACTGCCGCTGTATAGTCCGCGTGCTGAGTGTTCATACTCATCTATCAGTTGCATTGCGCGCACTTTAGGCGCACCAGTCATGCTTCCCATGGGGTATAGAGCGCGCAAAATGTCGGTAAATGAAATAGCAGTGTCTACCTCTGCACTTACTGTGCTAATCATGTGATGTACAGTTTTAAAAGTATGTATTCCAAATAATTCTTCCACCTTTACGCTGCCTCTGTTGGCTAAGCGCGACAGGTCGTTGCGCACTAAGTCCACTATCATTACATTTTCGCTGCGTTCTTTTTCGCTCTGCAGCAATTCGTTTTTCAGTTGCTCATCTTCTTCATTGTTTTGCCCTCTGCGAATAGTGCCTTTAATGGGCTGCGATATTATTTTATTACCTCTGCGCTGCATAAATCTTTCTGGCGATGCGCACATCAAATATTTTTCATCGGTTTGCACATATGCTGCAAATGGAGCATCAGTAAATGAGTTTAGCTTAAGCCATGTGAGGTATGGTTGTTGAATTTTTTCATGTGCAAAAAACTCCTGACAATAATTTATCTCGTAAATATCCCCTCGCTGAATGTGGCCATGCAAGTGGTTTACAGCCTGCAGGTATTCCTGCTTTGTCATCGCAGGTTGCAGTGTTATGCCTTGCGCATTATTGTCGTTAGCATCATTCTTAAGGGCAATTAGTTTTTCTATTGCATGGTTGCTTAAATCAGATGTGTTTTTTTCAATCGTAAATTTTTGGTCGGTAAAACGAATAACTACTTGTGGCATTACAAAATGAAAGTGCGGAAAATGTGTGTTGTTCGCATGGCGCGTACGCAAGTTTTCAATTCCGTTTTTTACATCATAACTTAAAAATCCAAAAAACCAATCGTTTTGTGAGTCAAGCCAATGTTGAAATTCGATGAGCGACTGTGCATTAACAGAGGTGCACACCCATTCGTTTGCTGCTCCCAGTGCTATTAAAACATCATTGGAACTATTGTGCGATTGCAGAACAAAAACGCGTTTGTTCCAGCAAGGCTCATGCAAAAGGTGAAATAAATGGGTGTCCATACAGGTTGCAAACATCATCTAAAAAATTGAAAAGTGCTCCATGTGCAATTAATATTAATTTAATTGAAATATGAGGACGTAGGACCATCTGTTTATCTATTGCCCCCGTACATTTGTCATCACAATTTACCTCCGATGAAATGCCATCGGGGGCTTTACTATTTTTTAGCAATACCATCCGGACTCATAATGTATATATCTGAACTTACCAATAAATATGCTGATAACGACAAAGTGCAGCGCCTGGCGCAGGCGCTAAAAGCGGATACTGCTAAAATTCACTTAAGAGGTGCGGTGGGTAGTGCCAATGCGCTTTTGGCGTTTGCTGTTATTCAAAAAACAAAGCAGCACCATGTTGTCATATTACCTGACAAGGAGGAGGCAGCATATTTCTTAAATGATTTGGAGGGCCTGGCAGGTGTGGATAATAGCGATGAGAAGAAAAACGTAGGTGGTATACAAATACTTTTTTTTCCGCGCAGTGCACGAGTGGCTTATGAAGTAGAGCAGACCGAAAATGCTAATGTGGCCATGCGTGCAGAGGTGCTTAATAATATACAGCACATAAAAGAAACCGATGCGCAGCGAATTGTAATTACTTATCCTGATGCATTGGCAGAAAAAGTAGTTACCCACACCGAGTTAGAATCATCCACTTTCGAAATTTTGCAAGGCAATACCCTTGATATGGATTTTGTAGATGAGTGGATGCACTCCTATGGATTTGCCAAGGTAGATTATGTGTATGAGCCGGGCCAGTATGCTATTCGCGGGGGAATCATAGATATTTTTTCATATAGTTTCGATCATCCATATCGTATAGAATTGTTTGGCAACGAGGTGGAGAGCATTCGCAAGTTTGACCCTGCTACCCAACTTAGTGTGGCGCAAATGGTGCGTGCTACCATAGTGCCCAATGTGAGTACACGCAATTCAGAAGAAGCGCGCATATCGCTATTGGAATTTATGCCTGCCACCACCTGTGTTTGGATAAAAGATGCAGAGGGAGCATTGGAAAAAATGGATGTGGAAACCGAGCGTGCACAGCGCCAATACGATAAGCTAAAAGGCGTTTTTGCACATACTACACCGCAGCAGTTGTATGTGCAAAAGCAAGAACTGTTTCGCCAACTGAGCACTATGCGCCTCATAGAGTTTGGCCAACAAAGAAGATTTTCTGAAAGCGAAGTGGTGCAGTTTGAAATGGAGCCACAACCCGCCTTCAACAAAAATTTTGATATGCTGGGCACCAACTTGTCTAACAATGCCAAGGTGGGCTATACAAACATTATAGCAGCCGGTCAGCCTAAGCAAATAGAACGTTTGTATCAAATATTTGAAGACAAGGATCACATTATAAATTTTACTCCACTCACGTTAGAATTGTCAGAAGGTTTTATAGACAAGGAGAATAAACTGCTTGTGTATACCGACCATCAAATTTTTGAACGCTACCAGCGATTTAAACTGAAAGAAGGTTTTAAAAAAGCAAAGGAAGCCATTACCCTAAAAGAAATAATGGCACTGCAGCCGGGCGATTATGTGGTGCATATAGACCATGGTGTGGGCCAGTTTGCAGGCCTCCAAAAATTGGAAGTGAATGGCAAGGAGCAAGAAGCCATAAGACTCGTGTATAAAAATAATGATACACTTTATGTAAGCATTCACTCACTTCATCGTATTTCAAAATTTGTAGGAAAAGATGGATCGCAACCAACACTAGACAAACTTGGAAGCAATGCATGGCAAACGCTGAAGCGCAAAACAAAAACCAAGGTTAAACAAATAGCCTTTGACTTGATAAAACTCTATGCAAAAAGAAAATCAACTAAGGGATATGCGTTTACTACCGATACGTATTTGCAAACAGAGTTGGAAGCCTCTTTTATGTATGAGGATACGCCAGACCAGCTAAAGGCATCGCAAGCGGTGAAGGAAGACATGCAGGCCGAAGCACCTATGGATAGGCTGGTGTGTGGCGATGTGGGTTTTGGTAAAACTGAAATAGCTATGCGTGCTGCCTTTAAAGCAGCTACTGATGGCAAGCAAGTGGCCATGTTGGTACCCACTACAGTGTTGTCTTTGCAGCACTACAAAAGTTTTGCAAAACGATTAAAAGATTTTCCTGTGAAAGTGGATTATATCAATCGTTTTAAAACAGCAAAGCAAACAACCGAGACACTGAAAAAATTAGAAAACGGAGAAGTAGACATAATAATAGGCACGCATGCATTGGTAGGTGGGCGTGTAAAGTTTAAAGATTTGGGTTTGCTTATAATAGATGAGGAGCAGAAGTTTGGCGTGGGCACAAAGGACAAACTAAAAACTATGCGAGCCAATGTGGATACTCTAACCCTTACTGCCACGCCCATTCCGCGCACTTTACAATTTTCTATGATGGGTGCGCGCGACCTTTCTATAATATCTACCCCACCACCCAATAGGCATCCTATACACACCGAAGTGCGCCCGTTTAATGAAGAAGTAGTGCGCGATGCTATAAGCTATGAGATACAACGCGGAGGCCAGGTATACTTTGTACACAACCGTGTAGGCAACATAAAAGAAGTGGCTGGCATGATACAACGCCTAGTGCCCGATGCGCGCATTGCAGTGGGCCATGGCCAGCTCACAGGCGATCAGCTGGAAGAAGTAATGACCAGTTTTATAGAAGGCGAAGCAGATGTGCTAGTGAGCACTGCCATAGTAGAAAGCGGCTTGGACATACCCAATGCCAACACCATGATAGTAAATGATGCACATTTTTTTGGCATGAGCGATTTGCACCAATTGCGCGGTCGCGTGGGCCGTAGCAACAAAAAGGCATTTTGCTATTTGCTGGCGCCACCCATGCACGCCCTTACCGATGATGCGCGCAAACGACTGCAAACACTGGAACAATTTAGCGACCTGGGCAGCGGGCTACACATAGCCATGAAGGATTTGGACATACGTGGTGCAGGTAATTTACTGGGTGCCGAACAAAGTGGATTTATAAACGATATAGGTTTTGAGACATATCAAAAAATATTGAACGAAGCATTGGACGAATTAAAGCAAGAACACTTTGCTGAGTTGTATGAAGAAGAGACAAGAAAATCTCAAAACTATGTGAAGGAAACAGCATTGGAAACCGATTTTGAGATACTCATACCCGATGAATATGTAAGTAGCATAACAGAAAGAATAGCCTTGTACAAAGAATTGGATGATATGGAATCGGAAGATGGGCTGCAGGCATTTCAGCAGCGACTAACCGATAGATTTGGCCCCATACCATCCCCTACATTAGCCCTGATAGATACTATGAAATTGCGTTGGCATGCTCGTTCATTGGGCATGGAAAAATTGGTGCTAAAGAGCGGAAAAATGATTGGGTATTTTGTAAGCAAACAAGACTCACCCTATTACCAGAGCGAAAAATTTACACGTGTGCTGGACTTTATTAAACACAACCCTAATGCAGGCAAAATGTATGAGAAAGAATCGAGCCTGCGTATATCATTTAACGATGTAAATAAGATGAGTACAGCCGTAAAAATATTGGATGCAATGAGCGAGGGTAAAAAACTGTAAATGCTAATATTTGCAATATTTCAAACCCACTTCAATCAAACAATATAAATATATAAAGTTCAACTATCTTCACAGCCTTTATAAAAAATTAATAGAATAGATTAATGCTAAGATCCATGACAGGCTTCGGCAAGGCCGAAGGCAACATAGGTAACAAAAAATTTACGGTAGAAGTGCGCTCGCTCAATAGCAAGCAACTGGACCTGAACATGCGCATGCCGAGCATATATAGAGAGAAGGAGTTGGAAATGCGTTCGTGGTTGAGCGACAACATACAGCGTGGCAAGGCAGATATGCTCATATACTATGAAAGCATGGAAGCCGAAAAACGAATGAGCATAAATAAGCCGCTTATGATGGCCTACTATCAGGACTTAAAAGAAGTGGCAGATGCAGTGGGCATGACAGGTGGCGATTTTATGAATGCACTGATAAGAATACCGGACATAATGAAGCCGGAAAATGCTGAAGTAGATGAAGAAGAATGGAAAAACCTAATGAAGATTGTAAAGGAAGCCTATGCACGTTTTGACGAATACCGCAAGGCAGAAGGAGCCAAACTGAAAGATGATTTCGCGTGGCGTATGAAATTAATATTGGATTGTAGGCAACAATTAGATACACCCATAGTAGAGCGCAACAAAAAAGTGCGCGAAAAACTTAGAAATAATCTCAATGAACTAATACCACCAGACAAAGTGGATCAAAATAGATTTGAACAAGAGCTGATATACTATTTGGAAAGGTTGGATATAAGCGAAGAATACCAGCGCCTGCTTACCAATTGTGAGCATTTTACTGAAGAGCTAAATGGCGAAGCTTCTGGCAAAAAATTGGGTTTTATATCTCAGGAAATAGGAAGAGAAATAAACACCATAGGCAGCAAAGCCAATGATGCAGATATGCAAAAGATAGTGGTAAAAATGAAAGATGAACTGGAAAAGGTAAAGGAACAGATCAACAATGTTCTTTAAAAGTAAGGCCTAGCCTATTATTTTTGAAAACTCAATAGCGAAAATTGTGAACCCTCAAGGAAAAGCCATCATATTCTCAGCCCCCAGTGGTGCAGGCAAAACCACCATTGTACACCACTTATTGGGTATACCTGACTTAAAGTTGGCCTTCTCGGTATCGGCCACCACACGCTCCAAGCGTTCCTACGAAACAGACGGTAAAGATTACCATTTTCTTACCGTTGACTCCTTTTTGAACAAAGCCAAAGAAGGTGAATTTGTGGAGTGGGAAGAGGTATATACCAACCAATACTATGGCACCCTGAAAGAGGAAGTGGAAAAGATTTGGAGCCAGGGAAAGCATGTCATTTTTGACCTGGATGTTCAAGGAGGCTTAAATCTTAAAAGAGTGTTTGGCGAAAATGCCCTCTCGGTATTTGTAAAACCACCAAGTTTAGAGGTATTGCAATTCCGCCTGCGCAACAGAAGTACCGAAACTTCAGATAAAATAGCTGTACGCATTGCCAAAGCGCAACAAGAACTTACTTACGAGTCTAAGTTTGAAGTAGTGATAGTAAATGATATACTGGAGGATGCTTTTATACAAGCTGAGCACAAGGTGCGCGAATTTCTAACGAAGTGAAAAAGGTAGGTCTCTATTTCGGTTCATTTAATCCAATACATCTGGGTCACCTTATTGTAGCTCAGCATATGGCTGCACAAACCCATTTAGCCGAAGTTTGGTTGGTAGTAAGTCCTCACAATCCGCTTAAAAACGTGCAAGACCTGGCGGCAGATGAGCACAGGCTGGCCATGGTAAAACTGGCTACAGAAAACAATCCATTGCTTTTTGCCAATGACATTGAATTTAGCCTCTCCAAGCCTTCCTTTACCTGCCATACGCTTAGAACATTAAGAAGTAATTTTCCGAAATATTCCTTTTCGCTCATTTTGGGTGAGGACAATATTGCTTCATTTCATTTGTGGAAGGAATATGAATTTATTTTAGAAAATTTTGAATTCCTCATTTTTCCCAGGCACAATGCGGCTTCCGACCCGAGTATTATAGATTGGAAAAAGTACAATGTAAAAAAAGTAGAAGCGCCTCGCATCGAAATTTCGTCTACGCATGTGCGAGCATTAATTAAGCAAAATAAAAGTATTACCTACCTAACGCTACCTGAAGTGGAGCGTTATATAGCGGCAAATAAACTTTATCATTAAGGTGCTTTTTTATTGCCTTGGCCATTGACTTAAAAAGTCTTTTTTGTGGCATTCCCCCATTCTTTTTAGTTCGTAGTGTAGCGCTGTATCTATTGATTTTATTGAGTTTTTTGTGTGTTTATCAATTTTGGCACGGTGGTTGAAAATCCATAGGGCGTAGTTCTATCGTACATACAGTATAACAATTAAAAAAATTAAAGCCATGAACGAGCTCAAAAACAAATACTTCGCAATGAAACAACAAGCCATTGAGAATATGCAAAACGGTAATGTAAATGCCTACTTAGCTAAATTATTAGTGCTTGATGACTTGAAAATGCAGATGATACAAATGACAGCAAGCCGTTAATAAGGCAACGAAAAGCTGCGCTTACTAACGGACTCTGCAGCCTATAGCTACCCTTAATTTATATAAGAGAAGCACAATTAAAACCACTCAGCAATGAGTGGTTTTTTTTGTGCTAAATGCCGCATAACAGAGCAAGTGGAGGGTGTTGGCGCTACATTAGCTATCATTGCAACATACTTAGGTGTAAAAAAGTGGGCATTATTTATTTTATATATAAACTTTGGATTGGGCTAGTGTTTTGGATAACACTTTTGCTCATGTACCCGCTATTTTGGATTTTATTGCAAAAGAAGAAATGGTTTCCCGCTGCGTTTAAAATAAAGCGTATATGGTCTCATGGGTTTCAGTTGCTCTTGTTTTGCCCTGTCAAGGCTACATTTAAGGGCACTTTGCCAAAGCCACCTTATATCATAGCTTCCAACCATTGTTCCTATTTAGATACTGTTTTTATGTACAGTGTTTTTAATGATTATTTTCTTTTTATAGGCAAAGGAGAATTGCTCAAGTGGCCACTGTTCAAACTGTTTTTTAAAAAAATGGATATCCCCGTCCACCGCACAAACAATAAACTTGCGTACAATGCATTGCAACAAGCCTACGAAGCCATAGACAGAGGCGAGTGCGTAGCAATATATCCTGAGGGTACTATACCACTAACTGCACCGCGCATGAAACCATTTAAGAACGGTGCTTTCAAGATGGCGGTAGATAAACAAGTACCAATAGTGCCGGTAACCTGGACCACCAACCACCGCATTATGGGCGAACCTGCACAATTATTTACTTACAGCCTGCCATGCAGTGTTCGTGTCATTGTACACGAGGCTATATACCCCAGCGGAAAGACCGATGGTGATATAATAACTTTGCGCCATCAGGTATTTGAGAGTATTGATAAAGGCCTTGATCCCACATATCAAAAAAAGAACAATAACATACTTAACGATATAGCACAGTGAAGAAGCTCTCCATATTAGTTCCTGCATATAATGAAGAAAACACTATTTCATTCATATTAGATAAATTGGATGCTCTGCAATTAAACTTTGGGGTGGAAAAAGAAATAGTCATTATAAATGATGCTTCAAAAGACCGCACCAAAGAGGTTATTGAAACCTATATCAAAGGCAAGCCTTCTATGAATGTTGTGTTCTTTTCACAACCATACAATCAAGGTAAAGGAGCGGCTATACATAAGGCCATAGAGCTGGCAACAGGCGATTTTGTAATAGTACAAGACGCTGATTTGGAATACGATCCACAAGAGATGAATGATTTGCTTAAGCCTGTATTTCAAGCGCAAGCTGATGTGGTGTATGGCTCACGGTTTATTGGTGGCAATGCACATCGTATTCTTTTCTTCTGGCACAGCATAGGCAATAAGTTTCTTACATCTGTGAGCAATGCGTTTACCAATTTAAATCTTACTGATATGGAAACGTGCTATAAAATGGTAAGGGCTGACCTTGCAAAAAGTTTGTTGCTGAAGGAAAAGCGTTTTGGTTTTGAACCGGAAATAACAGCCAAACTAGCACGCATTAATAACATTCGTATATATGAAATAGGCATTAGCTACTACGGCCGCACTTATGCTGAGGGAAAGAAAATTGGTTGGCGCGATGGCTTTAGAGCGCTGTGGTGCATTTTCAAATACAATGTTATAGACAGAAGGCACTTTAAATAGGCGTCTCGTTTTTATTAAATGAAGTCGTTGTCCCTCATAACAATCCTCTCCAAGCATGAGCCAAAGCTGTTTGTTTTGCTTTTGTTGCTTCAACTTTTTCCTATTTGGAGTTTGGAATATTTTCCAACGTTAGATGCCGCAGGCCATATATACAATGGCCACATACTATGGCATATGTGGTTTGGCAATGCGGAGTTGTACAATGCCTATTTTGAAGTAAATACTCAGCTAAATCCAAATTGGCTTAGTCAGTTTTTACTAGTGTTTCTAACTCCCATTTTCCAGGCTCATGTATGCGAAAAAATAATGTTATCCTTTTATGTGATTGGCTTCGCTGTGGCTTTTAGAATGTTGGTAGGCACATATAATGCATCCAAATTGCTTTCGTATTTAATATTCTTTTTCATATACAACACTACATTCATCTATGGGTTTCTTAATTACAATTTTGGCCTAGTGTTTTTATTGCTTTGCATTTATTTATTAAAACGATACATAAATAAACCAAGTTGGTCATTGGCGCTTTGGTTTGCTCTTGGTTTGTTGCTCCTTTTCTTTTCGCATTTGGTCGCCTTTGGTGTATTTGGCTTGTTGGCTATTTTATTAGTACTTCAGCAGTTTTTAAAAGAACGGAAAGAAAATATTCCTTACATGTTTCTAAAACCAATGGTAGTTGTGCAACTTACTGCAGCATTCATACTGCCCTCAGCATTGTTGCTACATTACATATTATACGACAGTGAATCTGCCAATTATTCAAGAATACCGCCTAATGAAATATGGAAAAATTTAATGGAGCTTTCGGGTAATTTTTGTTACTCATTCGCAGAGTTTGGTTTTACACGTTGGATTTGGATTTTAGTATTTGCCGGTTTATTAGTCTCCATAGTTTTATATCTATTAAAAAGGCAACACCAATTCATAAGGAGATTTATTGCATTGACTTCGTTTGGAAAATTTTCGCTGTTCGCTACTCTTATTTTATTGGCTTTATGCTTCATATTACCCGACTCATCGGCAGGTGGGGGTGGGGCGCTCACTTTTAGATTAGTTTTCTTAACCATGTTTTTCTTTTCAGTCTTTATGTTTACATTAATTCAGAATAAGCTATTGTTAGCTGGCATCTTGGTAATACTAAATGTAGTAGCCATTGATAAATTATTTTATATAAAAGGAAAACAGGAACTAAATCAAGAGTATTGCGCTACAATGAATGGAGCGGCTGATTATATTGAAGAAAATGCTGCTATGTTATGTTTTGATTTTAACCGACTATGGCCCATGACCCATATTCCGAAATATGCAGCTACCAAACGCAATTTGATTTTGGCAGATAATTTAGGTGCGCACAAATTATTTTCGCCAGTGCTATGGCGAGATGATTTGAGACTTAATATTTGGATGATAGGAGCAATAGAAAATGAATGGGTTTGTGATTTAGCCAGAGTGGAAAGCACCATGCACAAAAAGATAGATTATTTTCTTTTATCGGGCGCCTGTGAACAGGCAGAACAGAGCAAGCCAATGTGCGAAAAATGGAATCGATTTCTTGGTGACTCATGCGTTTTGATATACAAAGGCAATCCTGATATAAAATTATATAAGCGTGAAAAGGTAAACTAATGCAAAGTTTGAAAAACATAAAAAGTTTGGCTGCGGTCCTGTTATTGCTTTTAACAATGGGAAGTTTGCTCAGCACTCGCAACAATAAAAATTGTATTAGCTGGGATGTTTTTGGTACCTATCTCTATTTGCCTGCATTATTTTATCATAACGACATAGAACTTAGCAACCGCGATTGGGTAGATGCTATAAGAAAAAAATACGATGCAAGCGGAACGTTATATCAAGTGCATTCTTTGGAAAATGGCAACAATGTTATTCAGTATTCAAGCGGGCAGGCTGTACTCATGTTGCCTGCATTTGTTGCCGGGCATTTTATTGCAGCTGCATTAGGTGCGGAGCAAGACGGTCTTTCATATCCTTACCAGTTAAGTATAGCTGTATGGTCTTTCGTTATGGTCGTGGCGGGTTTGTTCTATTTGCGCAAATTGCTTTTGTTGTTTTTTACTGAAGCAATGAGCGCTGTTATTGTTCTTCTTCTGGCACTTGGCACCAATTATTTTGTTCAAACTACCGGAGGCATTAGCACTTCGCATACTTATTTGTTTGCTCTGTATGCTGTGTTTTTATTTTATGTGGCCACATGGCATCAATCTTATCGCATTGTGCATTTTATATTGTTTAGTCTTGCGTTGGGTTTAATGTGCCTTACACGTCCTACCGAATTGCTAGCTGTTTTTATTCCCATGTTTTGGCATTGTACTTCACCCAAACAGGTTTGGATAAAGTGGAAAAGGCGCAAGAAGGAGATATTAATTTTTATGCTGATAATGATAGTATGTGCCATGCCACAGCTTACTTATTGGAAATACATAAGTGGCCATTGGCTGGTGATGAGCTATGCCAACCCTGGCGAAGGCTTTGATTTTTTGACTCCGCACACATTCAATTTTTTGTTCTCATACCGTAAAGGTTTATTTGTATATACTCCTTTGTTGATGATTTCACTTTTAGGTTTTGTTTATTTATGGAAACAAAAACGTGAAATTTTTTGGTCGTTGTTTATGTTTTTTATTGTCAATTTATATGTTGTGAGCAGCTGGAGTTGTTGGTGGTATGCACACAGTTATGGCCAACGTAGTGTTGTGCACATTTTGCCGGTTTTCGCTTTGCTTTTGGGTTTTTTGCTGCACTATTTAATGCAACGGAAATGGACTGTTTATGCAGGTAGTTTGGTTATTTCCTGTTGTATGGTGTTAAATGTTTTTCAGTCATGGCAGTACACTCATTTTATTATTGATGGTTCGCGTATGACTCGTGAATATTACTGGAAAATATTTGGCAAAACTGAAGTAGATGAGTCATGGAAAAGTCTTCTTATGATAGACCGGAGTCTTACCGGAGAAATGATTTTTACACATCGCGAAAATTATACAGAGAAAGAAATATTTAATTTTAGAACGGAAAAACTGAAGGATGCAGAACAAACTGTAATGCTCGATTCTATAAATGAACAAGTGCAGGTTTTAGATGCTGAGCATTCGTTCAGCAAAGGCTGGCAAATGAAATGGACTCAATTAACTAAAGCCGATCATAATTGGTTTTTTGTAGAGGCAGAATTTTATGCGCCATCAGATTTTAAGGTAGAAGATGTTTGTTTGGTTACCTGTGCCGATCATAAAGGTGGTGTTTATGGATATCACGCCCCCAACATATCTCCTGATTCTTTAAAACTCAATGGCTGGAATACTATCTCATACTTTTATATCACACCTGAAATTTGGCGAAGAGGCGATAAGGTGCTGAGTTATATTTGGTATAGAGGAAAGTCTAAGGTGTACTTGAGACAGCATAAAATAACGCAGTTTGAACCTAAGAAGAAATAGTAAATAGTATTAAAGAAAAAAATAAGATGAATAATAAAATGAAGGCAATAGCAAAATCTCTTTTTATGCTTTTCCTATCTGTTGCTTTTATGCAAAATAGTTGTACGAAGTCCAAACAAGTTCAAGCACCATCACCCATGGCGCAAAGCAGGCCTGTGCAGCCAATAGTGGAGGGTACAGAGCCTGCCCAGCCATTTAGCGTAGTATCATCGTTTTGTTTAAATAGCACCGCGCCTATCATTACTTGGATCAGTGCACCACCAATTATAGAATTTAAACTTTACAATCGCTGGGGTGCAGAAGTAATTAAGATTAACGATCCTTATTTTACTCCATCCAAAGCATTTCCGGTAGTGCCTGCTGCCATGAGCGAGCCAGGCACTTACCTGTATGTTTTATCTTATACCAACAGACTGGGCCAGCCAGAATCTTATAACGGATATTTAAATTATTTAGGTAAGGAATGCAAGTGAGAAACTACTGCTGAATTAACACATAAAAAAAACCGATGCAATTTTCGCATCGGTTTTTTTTATGTTCTTAAAGCTATCACGGCATGATTAGTTCTTCACCACTTTGCCATTATATACCTTTCCGTTTGATTCTATTACAAACATGTACATTCCATTTTCAAGGTTGTTCATGTGTGTTTCCTGCTCCTGATTTTTAGCATAAACCAATTTGCCTGAACCATCATATAATTTTATAGAGCTTATTTTGTTTTGCTCCACTCCTGTAAATAGAAGTCTGCCCTCCTGGAAGTAGGCATTTACACTTGAGTTATGTGTCATATCCATAATGGTGTTAGGAGTGCCTTCTATTACTTGCAACACGTGGTATTTGCTTGTGCTAAGTGCAGGCACACCATCGTCAGTAGCAGTTATATAGAAAGGATAGTAGCCCGGAGGTGTAAGTGGAGAAATATGCACTATGCCAACGCGGTCACCTAGCACAGAACGGTCTGAGTTTTCATGATTGCTATGCAATTCACCATCGCTAAGCACCATGCCACCGTTGGCAGCATTCACACTTAGGTATTGACCCCAATCCGTATCTAATGTAAAACTCAGGTTTTGTGTAGCATCAAAGTCATAAAAGAAGAATGCAATACTGTCGCCAGGATAACCGATGATAGTGTCACAGTAATTAGAAACACCAATCGGGTTTTGGTTAGCATCAAGCGGATTGGTGCTAAAGTATAAATGCGAATAGTCTAAGAAATCTACACCATCATAATTGTCCAGCGGACCGTCATATGCATTACCGGCAGTGTTGAACAAACCAATTTGCATGGCGTTTAATCCATCACCTGCATTGGCACCAATGTTAGCAGGCGAGCCATCAAAACCTTCTGAACCACCGCTTGCCGACCCGGTTGTCCACTGCATATCGCCATAGCAAAAAGATATATTGTTGCCATCAGGAATCAGATTAGTAGTACCATCAGATATTACTAATTGAAAATCGTTCAGCTTGTCAGCCATGTTAGAAAAGTACCCAACGGAATTCCAACGAATAATTAATTCATGTTCGGTAATTTTGTAATAAACCAAACCGCTCATAGCATTGCGTGTGTCTACATCGGCCCAAAATGCGGCTACCATGGGAAAATCAGCAATGGGAAAACCCGATGCTGTGAATGTGTAGTAAGATTGCAAGAAGCTGACATTGCCATTGTTGTTTATAAAACAAGTGTCATAATTAGAACCGTATAGGTTGAAGTTAAATGGTAAGGCTATAGCTAGAGAGCTCAAATCATCATTTCTGAAGCCGTCCAGTGGGTCTGCGCCATTAAATTCTACAAGCGTAAAGGTGCTATCCAAATCAACCATGCAGTTGCAATCCTGAGAATTGGCTTTGGTAACAGAAAGTAAAAAAACGCAAATGGAAAGACCAATTGTAAATTTCATTTTCATGCGTAAAGGTTTTTAAAAGGTTTTTAAAAAAAAATGTAATCCGAAAAGTAAGACAGAATGAACGCACATTTAGTTGCCCAAAAGGAAAATATTTCCATAAATCCATGAATTAATAGGCTGCAATGGTGTTTGCCATGAAGATATTGTCATTTGAAAGGGTTCTAAAAAGGGTTAAGTAGCTATTTTCGTCATCTAGGGGCGTCATCTTTTTTCTGACCATAGCGGACAATTGAAAATTTGTTGACACCACCAGTTACCTGTATATGATACGTATAAATATTCATACTCATAAAGTTGTAAATGATAATGCTAAATCAGTTGTTAGTATGCATCATCATTTTGAACAAGTTTCTTCTCCGGGTTATTATTCCATAGGTCTGCATCCTTGGCACTTAAATAGTCAAACGTTAGAAGCAGATTTTGAATTACTGAAAAAATATTCTGTTTTACCAAACGTGCTGGCTATTGGAGAATGTGGTTTAGATAAAGTATGTGCCACAGATTTTCAAGCGCAGCAAAAAGCTTTTTCAATGCAAATTGATTGGGCTAATGAAATAAAAAAGCCATTAATCATTCATTGCGTTAGGGCGCACAATGAAACACTGCAAATGCTCAGAGAAAAGGCTGTAAAGGTGCCCGTGGTTTTTCATGGGTTTAATAAAAACATAGAAATAGCCAAACAAATTTTGCATGCAGGATATTATCTCTCTTTTGGAAAAAGTCTTATGAAGGAAGAGATGGAAAGCGTGTTCCAAGAAGTGCCATTGAACAGAATATTGTTGGAGACAGATAATTCTGAATTGGGTATAGATGAGGTGTATAACCAGGCAGCGAAAATTAGAAATATATCTATGAAAATTATAGAGAATCAAATTGAAACCAACGCATCCAATATTTTTGGCCTTTCAATAATTCAATAGCATGACAAAAGATTTTAGTTGGTTAGGCCGCACTAAATTACTCATAGGCGAAGATGCACTTACGCGCCTGTCGCAAAGCCATGTAATGGTGGTGGGCCTTGGTGGCGTGGGTTCTTTTGCAGCTGAGTTCATAGCTCGCAGTGGTGTGGGCAAAATGACTATAATAGATGGCGATGTGGTGGACCCAACTAACCGAAACCGTCAATTGCCAGCTCTTGCTACAAACCACGGAGTGAGCAAAGCAGAAATAATGGCCGAAAGGCTGCAGGCCATAAATCCTGAATTGGAACTTATAGTAGTAAAGAAATTTGTAACGCCCGAAATGGTGGAGGAAGTGCTTACCACAAATCCTGATTATGTGATAGATGCTATAGATAGCATTACACCTAAGTTAACTTTTATAAGCATGGCCTATTCAAGAAAAATTCCAGTGGTGAGTAGCATGGGTGCAGGTGCCAAGCTAGACCCAACACAACTAAAGGTGGTAGATATTTCTAAAACATATAATTGTCCGTTTGCCCAGCAAATAAGAAAGCAGCTCAAAGACAAGTTTGAAATTAAAACAGGATTTAAAGCAGTATTTTCACCGGAGGCGCCCATTAAGGAAAGCCTCATGCTGACAGATGGCAAGAACTTTAAGAAATCAGCCTATGGTACTATATCATATTTGCCTGCTGTGTTTGGCGCTGTTACTGCTTCAGTTGTTATCAGAGACATCATTGGCAAGTAGTTTGGCTCCATGTTTTTGCCAGTAGCGCTTACCATAACTACAAAAAATTTCTTCGCCTGCTTCTATGCTGTGAGTGGCTGTTAAGCATACTCGTCCCAGCTCATCTATTTCAATTTTTGAATTGTTGGCGAATTTTGAATTGGCAAAACCCTTGGCATCATTAGCATATTTTGCAAAACACTTCGTTTTCATGGAGTCCATTATGCTTCCGTCTAGCATGCATATAAAGTACTTGTCGCGCCCGGTTTTTATTCTTAGTTCCACTTGTTTCTGGGTCAGTATTTCTCCTAAAAACAAGGCTATTACTTCGCCTTTGTATATAGATATGGCAGTATACAATCCCATACCTGCTGCGGCTATTTGCGAAACGGAGGTGTAAAGGTAATCAGCCTCAGGCGCGTCTATTGTATTGGATGTAGCGAGTTTGTTTTTCATGTTGCAGAGTTAGATTGCTATTAAGCATTACTCTGTTTTCTTTTACCCATAGTAATTTGTATAGTTACTAATGAAGTAAAAAAAATGCAGCATGGTACTTGTGGTGCAAAGATGGTGGTAATTTTTAAATCAATCATGAATAATGCCTCATCACACAAGACGGTGTTGAAATCTTAAGTCATTCCTTTCCTTATGCCTAGAGGTAGCTATTTGTTTTGTGCATACGCTCTAAGACCACTCTTGTTTACGATTATTTCTCTTGTTTGAAGTAGAAATGGTGGTGTGCTAAGAAAGTCTGAAAGGCGCGCTACTACTATCGATTTATAATTGAATTTACGCCAAAAACGGTTTACTCATGATGACTCTATTACGTCTGAATGTATTTCTGCTTTTTCTTAGTTTGTCTACAACTAACCTTTACTCGCAGATAATTTTTACCAATCCCTTTACAGGATTGCCTACCAACAGCTATGTGCTGGATACTATTTGTCAGGGGCAAAGTATAGACCACTGTTTCAACGTTAGTGGCGGTAGCAACCATACCATTATTTCATTTGCCAATAGCGATGGAACCATCATTATAGCACCACCAAGCAATCCCTTTCCAAGATGCTTCCGATATACGGCTTCATTTATTTTTACAGGCAGCGATGCCATCACCTTTACGGTGCAAAACAACTTAGGGCAAACTGCCACATGTACCGTTACCATTGTAGTAGCCAATCCCAATTCAATAACCAATGCCGGGCCTGATCAGCAACTTTGTTCGCCAATAAATTTTACAACCATTACCGCACCAAGTCCTGATCCTTTTGCAATAGGCTATTGGACTAAACTTACAGGTCCGGGTATAATGTCAGGTGGATTTAATAGCCCGGCAGTACCGGGTATTGACCAGCAGGGCGGCCCTACCATTAATGTCACCAATCTTCAATTGGGCAACAACATTTTCATATGGCACCAAGACTATCCGTGCGATGCCAATGTGGATGCAGTTACCATTTATGTTTACAATGGCACACCGCCAATAGCTGATGCTAATATTTGCTTCCCAAGTACTACTAACCACGTGGCCGATACAGTGAATCTGTGCGGTATCAATAGTTATACCTTATGTGCCAACAATCCGGGCACTGCTGCTACTGGCACGTGGTCCATCTTTTGTGGTTCCGGTACCATATTCAACATCAACAATCCTAATGCTACCATAGCAGGTTTGGCTAATGGTTGCAACTGTCTGGAGTGGAACATAGGCAATGGCTCATGCCCAGGGGGCGAAACCAAAGACTCGTTGTATCTATGTGTGTACCCAACAGTACAAACTGCCGTAGCTCCAGCTGATATTACCAGATGTTTAGGAACATTTACTACGCTTACACTTGCGGGCAATACACTCTCAGGAGCCAATACCGCGTTATGGACATTTGTATCGGGCCCTGTTACACCAACCATTGTATCGCCTACAACGAGCACTACTACCGTTACTGGATTTACTGCATCGGGTATATATACATTCAATTATAAAATTACCAGCGGACCTTGCGGCACCAGCAACGATCAGGTGCAGGTGTTTGTATACAACCCAAGTGCTACAGCTAATGCAGGCCCCGACCAAACTATTTGCTTGCCTAACAATAGCACTACCATGGCAGCTACACCCCTGCCATCGCCAGGTGTAGGCACATGGTCTGTTATCTCTGGCAGTGGTTCATTTTCATCTCTTACCTCGCCCACAGCTACAGTGTCAGGTTTAAGTGTTGGATTAAATCGTTTCAGATGGACTATTGCCAACGGTAATTGTGCTAACAACAATACTTTTGATGAAGTAGACATAACTGTGTTTCCGGTAAATCAGCCTGCTGCAAATGCTGGACCTGATCAAAACTTGTCATACAACGGCATAGCACTTACAACTACACTAAGTGGCAATGCTGCTACAGCGCCAGGTACAGGATTGTGGACCATAAGCCCAAATACCGCTACAGTGTCGCCTGCAAATAGCCCAACAGCTACTGTAAGCAATCTTACCCCGGGTATATACACCCTTACATGGTGCTTAAGCAATGGCAGCTGCGATCCGCAGGTGTGCGATGTAATGATTATTACTGTAAGCAACTGTCAGGTAGCTACCACCACTGCTGGCCCCGACCAAAGTTTTTGTACACCGGCTAACTCTGCAAATATGGCTGCACAAGCCGCACCAACTCCTGCAACAGGCACTTGGTCTATAATTACTGGTGGTGGTGTTATAGCCAACCCAAACAGTGCAACAACTCAAATTACTGCTATTCCTGTTGGCATCAATACCTACAGATGGACCATAAGCAATGGTGCCTGCGGCACTTATTCTGATGATGTGGTAGTAAATATTTTTGATCTCAACGCTACAGTTTCTAGCGCAGGCCCTGATCAGGAATTTTGTGCAGGTGGTGGGCCCATTACAGTTACCATGAGTGCTAATACACCTGTGTCACCTGCCGTGGGCACATGGACAGGACCTGGAGTTATTTCTAATATCAATTCTCCTACTACTACCGTTACAGGTTTGCCTATTGGGCAGCATAATTTTACATGGACAGTAAATAATGGTACATGCGGCACTGCCACAGATGTTGTGCAAATAAGAATATATGGCCCTGGCCAAACAGCAGCCAACGCCACTGTAAACTTCACTCAAATTTGTAGCACTGCACCTAATGCAACTTTAAGTGCTAATTCATTGGTAAGTCCTGCATCGGGCCAATGGACTATAATACAAGGAGGAGGTACGCTTAGCAATCCTACTAATAGCATTACGAACATTACTGCCATACCTGTGGGTACTACCTGCATAGAATGGCGCATATACAATGGCCCGTGTCTTACACCTACTACCGTTGCCGATACAGTGTGTGTTAATGTGTATGATGCATCACAACTTAATGCAAATGCCGGACCTGATCAAAATGTGTGTAGCAATATTTCGCTTATTACTCTCAGTGGTAGTTCTATTATTTACCCTGCAGTAGGAACTTGGACAGTGAGTCCTGCTGGCCCGGTTATTAGTAATGTGAATGATCCAAACGCCACCGTTACAGGCTTGGTAGGTGGCACCACATATACATTTACTTGGAATGTAAATAATGGACCTTGCAGCAATACAAGTGATGCAATGGTGCTTAATTATTACAATGAATCGCAGGTGCCCGCTACGGCAGGCCCTGACCAAAGCATCTGTTTTCCGGCTAATTCTGTAACACTTGCAGGCAATTTTGCCGACTCACCTGCTGTAGGCACATGGACAGTTATAAGTGGACCTAGCACACCTACATTTTCTCCAAGCGCTAATACAAATAATGCATCTCTTACAGGTTTAGTGGTTGGTACATATGTATTGCGCTGGACTATAAATAATGGAAGCTGCAGCCCCTCTATCTCTTTTGATGAAGTAACTATATTGGTGTATGACAGTGGCCAAACAATAGCCAATGCCGGACCTGATGTGGAATTGTGCGAACCTGTTTCTTCTGTAACGCTTACAGGCAACACTCTTACATCACCAGCCACAGGATTTTGGACACAAGAGAGCGGACCAAATATTGCTACTATTAATAATCCTAATCTTTCGCAAGTGGATGTTACAGGCCTTGTTGTGGGCTGCTATGTTTTCCGCTGGACAGTGAATAATAATGCTTGTACACCACCCAATAGTTTTGACGAAGTGCAGGTATGTCTCTTTGACGATTCTCAAACTATAGCAGCAGCTGGCCCCGATCAAGAGCTTTGCTCACCTGCTTCTTCCACCTTGCTTGCTGCTAACACTATAATATCACCAGCAGTGGGCACATGGACATTTACAGGGCCTAACACTCCTGTGTTTACACCAGGCATTAATACACCTAATGCAACTATTAGTAATTTAATAGTAGGTATTTACACACTTACCTGGACTGTAGACAATGGTGCTTGCTTTAATGGCACTACTACAGACCAAATGATTATAAATGTGTACAATACTACAGACCCTGTTGCTGATGCCGGACCTAATCAAAGCATTTGTTCTCCGGCTACTGTAGTTACTATGGCAGCTAATGTTCCTACAAGTCCTTCGGTAGGCACATGGACTTTAGTTACCGGTGGCGGTACCATTGTAGATGTAAATAATCCTACCACGCAAATAACTAATCTGCCAATTGGTATCAACTGTTTTCAATGGACAACAGTCAATGGTGGATGCGGGGCAGGAACTACCTTCGATCAGGTTTGTATAGAAGTATATTCAGAAAATCAGACACCGGCTGATGCAGGTGCAGATCAAGATCTTTGCACACCTTTTTCTTCTACCGTTTTGCAGGCCAACGCACTCATAAGTCCTGCTATAGGCGCATGGAGTCAAATTTCGGGCCCTGCTACAGTTTCATTTGGCAATGCCGGTGATCCAAACTCTGGTGTAAGCGGACTTACTGCCATAGGTTGTTACACATTTGTATGGACTATAAATAATGGTGTTTGTGTAAACCCAATAACTACTGACACTATGCAAGTGTGTGTGTACGACAGTGGATTTGCACCGGCTGATGCCGGTGTAGATCAGGAGTTGTGTTCGCCCATAAGCACAGCTACACTTAATGCAACAGCAGCAGAGCCACCGGGCGAGGGCACTTGGACAGCTGATCCGCTAAACCCTACGGTTGTGGTATTTTCAGATGTAAATGATCCTAATGCAACTATTACTGGCCTTGTTATAGGCACATATCATTTCTTCTGGGCGCTAGATTATTCGGCATGTGGCAGCGAGGCTGATGATGTAACCATAACTATATTCAATAGCGCACAGGGTGAAGCGCAAGCTGGTGCTGACCAGGAACTTTGCACACCCACCAGCTCTACCGTTTTAGATGCGGATCCTGTTTTACCTCCAGGCTTTGGTACGTGGTCGGTTATTGCTGGTGCGGTAGATTTTGTAGTTGGAAATGACCCAACTACTACTGCATACAATATTCAACAAGGTGTAAATGTATTGGTGTGGACTGTATACAACGGAAGTTGTCTTGCATCTATACTTACTACAGACACTATGGTTATTTACTTAAATGATGTAAACCAATCTGCGGCTGCAGCAGGCGATGATCAAAGTTGGTGTACACCCACATCTACCGCTACCTTAGTAGGCAACGCACTTAGTGCAGCTGCCACAGGGCTTTGGACTACTACCAGTGGAGCTACCATTGTTTCTCCTACTTCTTCTACTACCGATGTTAGCGGACTTACTGTAGGTGTAAGCACATTCTGCTGGACTATAGATAATGGTGCTTGCAACCCACCAACTACACAAGATTGTATGGATGTGTATATATATGATATAACACAACCTGATGCTGATGCGGGCGATGACCAAGACTTGTGTAGCAACTTGGCAGATTGTGCTACGCTAGATGCTAACGAAATTATTTTCCCTGCCGTAGGAACATGGAATGTAATAGGTGGAGGCACTTTAACCTTTGCTGATGAGCATGACCCAAACACTGAAGTGTGCGGATTGCTACCAGGCGTTTATACTTTGGAATGGTGTGTAGATAATGGCCCGTGTGGTGCAGTAACATGCGACCAAATGGTGATAACCATGTTTGATGAAACAGCGCAGCCATCTGATGCAGGGCCCGATATAGAATTGTGTACACCAAACCAATCTGCCCAAATGGTTGCCAATGTGGTTCCATTGCCAGGCTTTGGAATTTGGGAAGTAATAAGTGGTGGTGGCGATATACTGGATTTAGATAATCCACTCACTGATATTATCAATTTGCCAATTGGCGAAAATCAATTTAGCTGGTGCATTAGCAATGGTGTTTGTCCTAACGCTAATTCATGCGACACAATTTCTGTTTTTGTTTTTGATGAAGATGCACAAATAGCTGATGCAGGTATAGACCAGGATTGGTGCGCACCAATGGACTGCATTACTATGGCAGCCCTTGCCCCAACAATTCCTGGAGTGGGTACTTGGGTAAGTTTAGCTCCTGGTCCTGTTATTGCAGATGTAAATGATCCAAATACTGAAATATGCAATTTAGGAGTAGGGGAGTACTATTTCTTATGGACAGTTTACAATGGTCCTTGCGCTAATAGCAATACGAATGATCTTGTGCGTATTAGAATATTTTCTGCTTCACAGCCAGAGGCAAATGCTGGCGATGATTTATCTATATGCACTCCGCAGGACATTGTTACTTTAAATGCTAACGATGCTATTTTCCCTGCTACAGCTATCTGGAATCCTCTGCCGGGAGCTAATGGCACTGTAGTAGATTTAGAAAATCCAGATACACAGGTTATCAATCTTTCTCCTGATTCTGATGGGGCAAGTTGTTTTACCTGGACTATTTCTAATGGTCCTTGTGTGCCATCCATTTCTACCGACACAGTGTGTGTATACATATTTGATGTTACTACACCAGAGGCAGATGCAGGTCTTGATCAAGAGTTTTGTGCACCTGCAGATTTGTCTCCAATTTCTATCACAGTTCTTGGTTCTCCAATTAGTGGTGCTTCCACCGGTGAGTGGACACAAGACAGTGGGCCTACGCTAGCCATTTTTGCAAACTCAAATGAACCAACTACTGATATATCAAACCTTATAGTTGGTTGTTATGAGTTTAGATGGACAGTATTAAACGGACCATGTGGCTCTTCGAGCGATGTAATGCAAGTGTGCATATTTAATCCGAATGAGCCAACTGCTGAAGCAGGTGAAAACGTAGAGTATTGCACTCCACAAGATTGTCATACCATGAATGCTACACCACCAGTTTTCCCAGCAACTGGTGTATGGAACCCTGTAACTTCCGGCTTGTGCTATTCAGATTTAACTAACCCTTCCGAAACATTTTGTTGTCTTGGTCCGGGTATCAATATTTTCATTTGGACTGTAGATAACGGACCTTGCTTAGTAAGCAGTGATGTTACCGTTGCTGTCATTTATAATGAGTTTAATCCTGATGCGAATGCAGGACCTGATTTGGAAATTTGTTTGCCAACAATTTCTACTACACCTCAAGCTGAAGCTCCATTCTTACCTGCAGTGGGACAATGGGATTGGGTAAGCGGACCATGTCCTGAGTCGGTTATTATAGTAGACGCAAATAATCCTAACTCATTAATTACAGGTTTGTGCGAAGGCACCACTTGTCTTACCTGGACTGTAGACAATGGTCCATGTCCTAATGGTATTACTGTAGATACTATGTGCATTAGTGTATTTGATCCGGGTACAGTAGTGCTTGCGGGTCCTGACCAATTTGTATGCACACCAGAGACCGATGTGGTGATGGATGGTAGCATACCAGAAGATCCTAATGTAGGCACTTGGTATACACTGCAAGGTGGCGGCACCATAGTAGAGCCAGGCAATCCTGCTACAGCTATAGAAGATTTACCTGTGGGTATCAATTGTTTTATGTGGCAGTATTATAATGGCGCTTGTATTAACGGACTACCTTCTGACACCGTGTGTGTATATGTTTATGACCAATCACAACCGGATTCGGAAGTGTGCGATGACATAGAATTATGTTCGCCCGAAACGGAAACAACACTTTGTGCTAACTCTGCCATTGTGCCTGCTTTAGGTTATTGGACCTTTATTTCAGGTGGAGGTAGTATTCAAAATATTTTTGATCCAAATTCACCGGTTACTGGTTTGCTTGAAGGCGACAATGTATTTGTTTGGACTATAGATAATGGCCCGTGTGCAGATTCTATTACTACCGACACATTAGTTGTACACGTGTTTCCAGCAAATCCGCAAACAGCTGATGCAGGTCCAGATTTTCAGCTTTGTACGCCAGAGTCTGATGTTACCCTGGCTGCCGTAACGCCCACTGCTCCTTCTATAGGAACATGGGAAATAAATTCGCTCAGTGGCATTTTGGTAGATGATTCATTGGCTACTTCCCAAATACTTTCCATGACTGTTGGAATAAATACACTTACATGGCATGTATACAACGGACCATGTGTGGCTGAGTCGGTAGATCAAGTAAGTATATATGTGTATGATGCTTTTGCACCAATTGCAGATGCAGGTGCTGACGTTGAAATTTGTTTACCGCTTGATAGTGCTCAAATGGCAGGCAGTGTAATTACTTATCCTGGCAACGGATTGTGGTCGCTTGGCAACCATCCGGGCAATCCTGTAATACAAGTGCCTACAGCAGGCAACACATGGGTTACAGATTTAGCCATTGGTATTACTGAGCTTATTTGGCAGTTTGACAATGGAGATTGCGGTATCACTTTAGATACTATGCTTATAAAAGTGTATGACCCTGCCGCTACCAATGCATCAGTAGGACCTGATCAATTCTTGTGTGATATACCAACTACTGTAGATTTAGTGGGCAATGCACCTACTTATCCAGGCTTCGGATGGTGGGAACAAATAGCAGGTGATAGCATAAGCATTATAGCAGATAGCACTCTTGCTACTACCACTGCATCTAATATACCATTGAATGAAACTGCATTTGTATGGCATATATACAATGGCTCATGCGCCAATTCTATAAGTACCGATACACTATGGTTTTATGTTTACGATAGTGCTGTGTCTGATGCATTTGCTGGCAGAGATACCAGTTTCTGCGGAGAGCAAGATTTATATGATTTAGATGGAAGCGAATTAGTAGGAACTATTAATGGCTTAGCTACAGGTACATGGACATCTATTGACGACAATGGAGGTATCATACTGGAGCCAAACAATCCGAACACTACGGTAGTAAATATACCAGTAGGTGTGCATTGTTATCTCTGGTCTGTTACCAACGGTGCTTGCGGTTCGTCAGCAGATACTGTTTGCGTAACAATTTACAATGACCAGCAGGAGCCGGCTTATGCAGGTGTGGGCGAAGATTTTTGTAATGACGAGTTTGCACCATTCATGCTGCAAGGTAACGAGGTTGCACTGCCGGCCACTGGCTACTGGAGTGTATTAGAAGGCGAAATAGAGGTGGCTGATACAACCGCATACAATAGCACTGTTACCACATTGGGTACTATTACGGTGCCATTGGTAAACGAAGAGAACTGGTTGGTGTGGACAATAGATAATGGCGTATGTGGCACATCAAGCGACAGTGTGTTGTATGTGCTCTTAGATTGTGAAACTATAGTAATACCGGATGCATTCTCGCCTAATGGCGATGGTACTAATGATGTATTCTACATACCCAACTTACAGTATTATCCTAACAACAATATTAAGATATTCAATAGATGGGGAGCATTGGTATACTCTAGTGCACCATACAAAAATGATTGGGATGGTACTGATACAAACAGCGGTGCTTTGGGCACAGAGTTGCCTTCTGCTACTTACTACTACGTGTTAGATTTAGGTGAGGTGTATGAACAAGAACAGCGCTCTGTATTTACAGGATATGTATATCTAAAGCGATAATCTAGACTACACAAAAAGGACACATTTTTTTAAATAAAAAAAACATCAGGGACATGAAATATAAATTGATAATGAGTGCTGTGATAATGTTGAGTGTGCATTGGATGCGCGCGCAGCAAGATCCAATGTATACTCAATACATGTTCAATACGCTTAGTATTAATCCTGCTTATGCTGGTAGCTCTGACAGGCTAAGTGCTGTGGCATTGCACCGCTCTCAATGGGTCAATTTTGAAGGAGCGCCTACCACTCAAACTTTAACGGTGCATAGCCCATTGCGCAACGAGAATATAAGTATTGGAGGTAGTATTATAAACGATAAGTACGGCCCGGTAAAACAAACAGGAATTTATTTGGATGCCAGCTACCGCATTTTTATGGGCAACAATCGCTTAGCATTTGGAATTAAAAGTGGGGTGAATTTATTCAGTGCTAATTTGGTTGACCTAAATCCTATAGTACCCGATGATCAGGTATTTTCCAGCAACATAAGCCGCAAGCCGTTACCAAATTTTGGTTTTGGAGTTATGTATTACAGCAAGCGCTATTATGTAGGCTTGTCTGCACCAAAGCTTTTGTCTAACAGAATGGTGCCAGACAATTTACCCGATACAGTTCAATTGAACAGCGTGGAAAAACAACACATGTTTTTTATAGCAGGTGCTGTTTTTGATATGGGATACTACACCAAGTTTAAGCCTACCATATTGCTAAAAGCCGTTAATGGTGCCCCACTAGGAGCAGAGGTAACAGCTCAGTTTTTGTTTTACGACAAGCTTTGGGCAGGTGCTATGTATCGTTGGAAAGACGCTGCCGGAATACTACTCCAATATGAGGTAAACAATAAATTTAAGATTGGCTACGCATACGATTATACACTAAGTGATATACGGAGGTATAGCGATGGTTCGCATGAAATAATGTTAGGTTTTGATTTAATCAAAGGTTTTCCGGCCGATGTGTCGCCACGTTATTTTTAAGATGAATAAGCTCCTCTTCGTTTTATTAAAAAAGAAATCATGAGAATGAAAAACATATTTAGAATACTTGTTGCAATTGTATTGTTAGTGCTTACTACAAATGTTGTGCAAGCGCAAAAGTCAAAACATAAACTTGCCGACAGGTATTATGAAACATATGATTTCAGACGTGCAGGTGATATTTACAAGGATATACTAAGCGATGCACGATATGCCAAAGACACACTGGCACTGCGCAGAGTGGCTATATGCGAGGCCAGACGCGGACAAATGGTGAATGCGGAAGGGTATTATAAACAACTGGTTGAAACTGGAGCTGCAAATGAGCAGGACCTCAAAAATTACGCTGAGGTTTTAAAGTTTCAAGGCAAATACAAAGAGGCTGTAAATATATATGCCAAGGTTTTGCAATTGAATCCTAAAGACATGATTGCAAAAAATTATGTGGACAATCCGGACTTTGCATATGATATCATGAGAGACTCTGTTATATATGAAATAAGAAATTCTGAAATCAATTCGTCTAACTCTGATTTTGCTCCAGGGTTTTTTATTAATGGCAAAATGATATATAGCAGCGCCACTGGCACTGATTCAAAAAATCAGCGTTTGTATAGCTGGAATGAACAGCCGTACCTGAATTTGTATACATGTGAAATTGCTTCTGATAGTTCACTTAAAAGCAAGAGTTTAATTAAAGGCCCTATTAATTCTCGTTATCACGAAGGCACTATGTCTTACGATATGGGAAATAATCTTATGTATGTAACCCGCAACAATGTATTGCGTGGCAACTTGAAAAAATCAAGAAACGGAAAACTCAACTTAGGTATATATACTGCCACTTACAATGATGCTGAGAAAGCTTTGGGAGATTTAAAACCATTTGCACATAATAATAAGGAGTATTCAGTAGGCAATCCCTCATTAAATGCGAGTAAGACAAGATTGTATTTTAGCAGCGACATGCCAGGCGGATATGGTGCTACAGATATTTATTATTGCGAAAAGACAGGGGATGCATGGGGAGCACCAGTGAATGCAGGCAGCAAAATAAATACAGCAGGCAACGAATTGTTTCCATACATGGTGGGCGATACCACATTGTATTTTTCATCTAACGGACATTTATGCTTAGGTGGTTTGGATGTTTTTTATACCAACCCTTATGATAGCAAAGCCCCTGCTAATATTGGCTATCCGGCTAACTCACATTATGATGATCTTTCGCTTATATGTTACCCTAGCGAAACATATGGCTATTTAGCCAGCAATAGAAAAGGCGGAAAGGGCGATGATGATATTTATGAGTTTGAAATACATCCACCTGCCGAAATTTTAGTAACAGGTGTAGTGCGCGATATGCAAACCCTACAATTTATTCCTAATGCGCTTGTAACAGTACCTGCCAAAGATGGCTCAGTAATTCAAGTGCTTACTAACGACAAAGGTGAATATAGATTAATGGCACCATACAATCCAACCATTACGTTAGAAGGTAGCAAGTCAGGATATTTAAACGGTACAGCTAGTGCCAAAACAAATCCTAGAGCTACGTATTTGGAAAATATGAATATCAGTTTGCAAAAAATTGATTATTTGGTTACAGGTAAAGCATTGTATGACAAGGATAACACACCTGCCACCGGAGCAGTAGTTATGCTATATGAAATTATAGGTGGCGATACTACATTTTTAGACAGCACCGTGGTAGGCAAAACAGGAGCTTATATGTATCCGCTTAGTAAAGACAAGAAGTACTATCTCACGGCCTCAATGCCCGGCTTTAGCAAACGCTCATTAACTGTGCAAACCAACGATCCAAACAAAAAAGCATATACACACGATTTCAAACTTTTCAAATTGGAAAAAGGAACTACAGTGCGTTTGGACAATATATACTATGACTACAATAGTGATGTAATACGACCAGATGCAGCTAAGGAATTGGATAAGCTAGTAACTATTCTTAAGGACAATCCTCAAATGAATATTGAGCTTAGCTCGCACTCAGACTCGCGCGGTGGCGATGACTATAACTTAAAGCTAAGCGACCGCAGAGCGCGCAGCGCAGTAAAGTATATAGTAAGCCAGGGAATAACCGAAGCACGCTTGGTGCCTAAGGGCTATGGCGAACAAAAGATTTTGAATAAGTGTACTAACGGTGTTACTTGTACAGATGAAGAACACGGATTTAACAGAAGAACTGAATTTACAATTTTGTAAAACTAAAGGGCAATTGCACTTAACTAAAATAAAAAACGCCCTGAAAATTTTCAGGGCGTTTTTTTATTAATTATCTTTTTGTTCTGAACGGTTAAGCCCAATTAGCTATGTGCTCCGCTTTGTAAGCACCTGCTATTAGTTTCTCACGCATTTTAATAAATGCTGCAAGCGTGCGGTTTACATCTTCTATGGTGTGCACCACAGTTGGTATCAACCTAAGCATTATTACATCTTTTGGCACCACAGGGTATACTACCATGGAGCAGAATATGCCATAGGTCTCGCGTAGGTCAAGGGTAACATTGGTAGCCTCGCCAAGCGTTCCTTTGAAGAATACAGGTGTAACTACAGAGTCTGTGTGGCCAATATCAAAACCTGCTTCTCTTAAACCGCTTTGAAGGGCTTTAGCTATATGCCAAAGTTTTTCTTGCAATTCAGGTTGTGTGCGCAACATTTCTAAACGTTTAATAGCACCTATTACTATAGGCAATGGAAGTGCTTTGGCAAAAGTTTGTGAGCGCATGTTGTAGCGCAAATATTCTATTACATCCGCATCGCCAGCTACAAAAGCGCCAATGGTAGCCATTGCTTTTGCAAACGTTCCAAAGTATACATCTATTTCGTTTTGCACACCTTGCACATCGCCAGCACCGCGTCCGTTTTCGCCTATGGAGCCAAATCCATGCGCATCATCCACGAACAAGCGGAAACCGTATTCTTTTTTGAATTTTACAATTTCTTTTATTTTGCCCATATCGCCAGCCATACCAAATACACCTTCGGTAAGTACAAGTATGCCACCGCCCGATTTATCTGCTACTGCTTTGGCATGTTTCAATTGTTTTTCGAAACTGGCCATATCGTTGTGCTGAAACACAAATCGTTTGCCATGGTGAAGGCGCACACCATCTACCATACAAGCGTGGCACTCGCTGTCATACACCATCACATCATGCCTGCCCACAAGCGCTTCTATGGCGCTCTGGCAACCCTGGTAGCCAAAGTTTAAAAGAAAGGCATCTTCCTTTTGCATGAAAGAAGCCAGGTCCTGCTCCAGTTGTTCGTGGTATTTGGTTTGTCCACTCATCATGCGCGCACCCATAGGGTATGCCATACCCCACTGAGCAGCTGCTTCAGCATCTACTTTGCGTATTTCCGGGTGGTTTGCAAGGCCTATGTAGTTGTTAAGGCTCCAAACCAATACAGGTTTGCCACGAAATGTCATGTGAGGGCCTAGTTCGCCTTCCAGTTTTGGAAAAGTAAAGTAGCCGTGCGACTCTTTAGAATGTTGGCCTAATGGTCCGCGATTCTTTCTTATTCTTTCAAAAATATCCAAAGTAGTATGGTTTTAAAATGTTCAGGCGCGAAAGTAATAAGCAATAAGCAAAACCGAATTAATCAGTTGCTAATTACCCAACAAAGAATGAACCGATTGGAAGTAGTAAAAGAGCTTACAAATTATTTCAACCCAAAATGCTTTTCAGCCATTTCGCGCACATTGTCGCCTATGGCCAGAGCAGCAGTGGCAGCGGGCGAGGGTGCATTAAGCACGTGTATGCTGTGGTCGGTATATTCTATTCTAAAGTCATCGCGCGTGTCGCCATCTTCTCTTAAAAGAAGTGCGCGCACTCCCGCTCTGCCCGGCTCTATGTCTTCCATAGTAAGCGAGGGTATAAGGCCTTGAAGCGTTTTTAAAAATAGTTTCTTGCTAAATGCTCTTCGGTATTCATTTATACCATAGCTCATGTTGTTAAAGAAAAGTTTCCAAGTGCCTATGTATGAAAGAGCATCCATAGTGTCGGTAAGGCTGAAATCGGTTTTGCCATAGCCTTCGCGCTTAAAAGTAAACACTGCATTGGGACCACATTCTATACTACCATCTGTCATGCGTGTAAAGTGCACGCCCAAAAACGGAAAGTCAGGATTAGGCACAGGATATATAAGATGCTTCACTTTATGCTTGGCTTGTTCAGTAAGTTCATAGTAGTCGCCACGGAAACCTACCACCTTTTCCTTAAGTGGTACACCATCTTTTTTGGCCAGTCTGTCGGCTTGCAATCCACCACAAAATATGAGGCGTTTGGCCGTGTATATTGCCTTAGAAGTTACCACTCTCATTAAGTCGCCTTCGCGTTCAAAGGCCAATGCCTCTTCGCTTGTATGCACTGCACTGCCTGCATTTTTCACACAAGCTATTTCTGCCATTTTAGCTGTAGCACCTCTAAAGTCTATAATGCCGGTGCAGCCAACATGTATTCCTTCAATGCCTACACAATGGGGTTCTAATTCTCTTATTTCATCCGCATTTACTCTGCGCATGTCTTCTATATTGTTGGCTATACCATTGCTCCATATTTTTTCCATATGTGGCAGCTCGGCACTATTGGTAGCTACTATTAGCTTGCCGCACACATCGTGTTTTATATTGTGTTCTTTGGCAAACTGCACTAATTCTTTGCGGCCATTTACACAATTTATTGCCTTAAGCGAACCTGGTTTGTAGTATATACCAGAGTGTATTACCCCACTGTTGTGGCCGGTTTGGTGGTCGGCCAGCACGTTTTCTTTTTCCAGCAGCAATATTTTTAAATCCGGAAAAGCCAGTTGCAACTTATACATAGTAGCTGTGCCTACTATGCCACCACCTACTATTATTATATCAAAATGTTGTGTCAATGGAATGTGTTTTTTTTATTGTAAAATAAAATATTGAATGCAAAAAATGACGCTGCTAAAATAGAACTACTAAAATGCAGAATCGTTACCAAAACAAATCATCTTGCAGCATTGTTTTGAAGGTAATAATGAGACCTGCCTACTTAGTAAATTGCAAAATGAAATGCAGAATAAGGTAGCCCTGCAATAATTTGCCGCCAATTTCATTCTAAGAATGGAAGCCAGTACCAACCACTCATCTAATAAATATTAAATATGGAACACCATCATCATTGGTTAATTTTTATTCTAAAGATTGTTGCCTTTATATCTGTTGTGCTTTTAGTTATTTTGCTTTTTCAGCAATGGTTAAAGCACAAGGAAAGGCAATGGGCTTTTATACTAAAGCAAGACAATAACAAAGCGCTGGCTCCGCTAAAAATAACCGCCTATGAGCGTTTGGTAGTAATGCTGGAGCGCACCTCGCCACAGAGCTTAATTATGCGCCACCAGAGTTATTCGGCCACTGCAAGTTTTTTGCAGTTAGAATTAATAAAAGCGCTGCGCGAGGAGTTTGACCACAATGTGTCGCTGCAGATGTATGTAAGCATGGAGTGCTGGGAAAAAATAAAACGCGCTAAGGAAGAAACCTCAGAACTAATAAAAGTAGCATTTACTAAAGTGCGCCCCGAGAGCAGCGCTACCGATTTAATTATTGAAATAATGAAGTTGGAAGCAGCCGTGGGTTCTAGTGCTATTAAAGATGCACTCTTGAGCATACGCATGGAAATGGCGCGTTATTTTTAATACTACTTTTCATTTTTAGTTTCCATTTTACATAGCGTTTTAAGCGTTTGAGATGGGGTCTATAAGGCAATATAAAAACCGCATTTGTTTAGGTTTTACCCTTTGTGCATGTACAATTCTTGTTTTATGGCGTGTTTTTATGCAAAATAATCCACAATTTTGGGGTTTGTAAATGACTAAGGATGGCTCTAAATCCCTAGAGCAGAAAGAAGTACGTGCCAGATTTTGACATTAAGATATACACCATGGGGCATTTTACAATGTTGTGGTTATACAGGTATCTTTATCTTCGCGGCATCGTACTCAATTATAGTCGAACCAACATATTAAAATATGACTCATTTCGGGAACAAAGCCGAGGGCGCAACGCTCGATTACCTTGGCCTAAATCATTTAGCTACTGCCTACTGGAACCTGCCCGCGGCAGAGCTTGTAGAAGAAACACTTGCTCTTGGCCAAGGCAC
>JANOXJ010000327.1:0-3120 GCA_031418455.1 Flavobacteriales bacterium
TACTTTGTTTTTAAATTCTGCATCGGCCTCAGGGTGCTCCAGTGGTCCGTAAGATTTATTAAAACCACTTCCGCTAGTGTTGTCAAAAGTGCCCGCCACTTGCCAGTTGCCCACACTTCCTATTTTATCGTATTCAAGCCAAGCCTTTTTCCATTGGTTGCTTGCTTCTAAGTGCTCGCCCATACGATGGTTTATCATGGCGCGCATGGTGCCATTGCAATTGGGGTCTAACAGCATTTTTTTGATGGCTACCAAGTCCAGTTTAGAAAGTTTGCCACTGCCAAAACCCAAACTTGTACTCCAAAGCGCATATGCTGCAGGATACGGATTTTTGCTTGTATTAAGAAAATTCAAAAAATTTGCATGAGCATCACCGTCTCTGTTATCGCTATAATTCACCAGTGCTCTGCTCAACCAGGCATTTTCTGCCGTAGAGGGATCTTTTGTAGCTTCGGTAAATTGTTTAAAGGCTTCTACCCTATCATTCTTATTAAATGCATCCCAACCCTGCTCGTAGGCACTTTGAGAAACACCTTCTAACGACCATAAAATTAAGGCCCATAGGATGGCCATGCTCAGGAGATTCGACTTCATAGATATTAATTATTTATTTTTTTAGATTTTGTCTATAGCAATAATAATGCATAAAAAGCTATTTCCCATTCAGTCAGTAGAATATGCATATTAAAAATATCTCAAGCGGTAATTGGTCATTATAAACGGAAAAAAATGGTTTTACTTTGCCCATAAATAAAAAACCAACTATGCCTGTCATACTTCCTGTTCGTGGTATTCACCCTGCTTTTGGGTCAGACTGTTATATAGCCGAAAATGCAACTGTGGTGGGCGAGGTTACCATGGGCAACCGCTGTAGCATATGGTTCAATGCAGTGGTGCGTGGCGATGTGCATTATATAAAAATAGGCGACCAGGTAAATATACAGGACGGTGCAGTGCTGCACTGCACTTACCAAAAAGCACCTTTGACCATAGGCAACAATGTTAGCATAGGGCACAATGCGCTGGTGCACGGCTGCACCATACACGACAATGTGCTTATAGGCATGGGTAGCATAGTAATGGATGGCTGCATTATAGAAAGCAATAGTATAATAGCTGCGGGGGCAGTGGTGCTGGAAGGCACGCATGTAGCCTCTGGCAGCATATATGCCGGTGTGCCGGCCAAAAAGGTGAAGGAAGTTTCTAAAGAATTGTTTGAAGGCGAAATACAACGCATAGCTAATAATTATGTCATGTATTCCGGCTGGTTTAAGCCACAATAAAAAAAGGCCATAGCCCTTATTTTGCAATAAGCGCCATGGCCCTCCTGATTAAAGGTGCATTTCTTTATTTAATCTTATAATACGTTTCTTCTCCGCTGTCGTAGAAATAGCTGTTCTGCATATTGTTGGCAAAGAATTTTTTCATCTCATCGCTGTTTTCAAAAGTCTCGCGAATGTTAGTGGTAACGGGGTGTATGGTTAGCTTAAACTCGCCCTCTTTGGTTATTTTATAGAAGTAATACGAGTTGTACTCAGAGTCGCCCTCTTCTTTTACATTTAAAAACAAAGTGCCATTTACATCTGTAATAGTGCCTACGTAAGTTGTAGCCGCTTCGTCTTCCGGTGCTTTCTTTAATATGTTTACAGTAGTAGCGCTGGTGCGCACTATTTCGGCAGTGGTGCCTGGGCTTCCGCTAAGCTCCCAGGTGCCTATTAAGTTATCGCTTATTTTAGTGCCTGTAGCACTTAGTGGCACTGTGCTGCTGTATGGGCAACCCATAAATACTATGGCGCCTACAAAAAGTGCTACCCATTTTAAAAGCTTTGAGGTTTTCATTGTGTTGTTATTGTTTGTTGGTTATATAAAAAAAATAAATTAAATTCATGTTCTTTTCTGAGGACAAAGAAACAACACACCAAAGCTAAAACTCTAGGGTAATTACCTTATCTCTGCTAAAAAAAAATTAATCATAGCAAATTACACTGCCACTTTCTCCTTATTTCTCACTTGTGCACGCGTGGCAATAAATAAGCTAATCCCCCACTTAAGCTAGCCTGCCCAATATTTAAAACAGAATTTCCAAACCACTAAGCCTAATACAAATTGAATGGGAAGCCAAACCCAATATGGAGAAGCATTTTTAAGAAATGCCCCACAAAAAATGGAAATTCCTTCGAAATAAAATAGGACGTATGATAGTGCCATGGATGAACTTTCGGACAACAATGCGAAATTCAATAATTTGCAATTATTAAACAATAAATCATATGTCCCTAAGATATAGCCAACTGAAATTATGACAAGAGTTAATCTTATTGCGAATTTGTATAGGGTGTTATTTTTAATGATGAGTAACATTCTGTCAATAAATTAAATCCCTCTCGGCTCAGCCGAGGCAAGCCAAGGAGAGTCTTTGGCGCGGGCTACGCTGCGTTAAGCCTGCCCCATTGGAATATCAAAATACTCAAATTACCGAATTTTCCAGTAGTATTTATTATCTTCCTCTGCATAATTAAACCTGACTTGTTCATCAACAATATATACTCTCGAAATCCAGTAACCATGACCTGATGAAAGTCGATTAAAATTATCGCCAAAATAAAAAAACTCAGTAAACATTACTTCGCGGTTTTTTTCTTCAAAGTCCCAAGTTCCGTGTGAAACAAAGGAACTATCGTCTTCAAAAGTATACTTATGAATATAGGTTGAATCTTGAAATACGAATATTGAATCTGTGAATGAGTATAGGGTATTAAAAACATAATGACCTGCAATATCGTCTCTTGTGGGTTTCCTTGCGCAGTTTGTTGTCAGAGCTAAACAAAAAAAAGAGCTTATGAAAATATGCACTTTCATCGCGATGTTAATTATTGAGTCCATATGAAGCGTTGATAAATGGTGCCAAATGGCGCGGGCTTAGCGCAGCGTAGCCCGCGCAATAAACTCTTGAGGGCTTGTAGCCCGAATCTACTATTAACCATTTCATCATTTAGTATAAATAGCCAACTGTTCAACTTTTACTAAACCTTTTCCACAAATTTATTTGATGCGCTGCTGTATTTCCACTCATGGTGCTAACATAAAGCAAACTTGGCTGCAAGCCAAGGAGAGTCTTTG
>JANOXJ010000328.1:0-14713 GCA_031418455.1 Flavobacteriales bacterium
TTGGAATATTCTAAATTTAAAATACACCCATGATGAAAAATGGAGCTTTTTTGGCGAAGCACAATTGCGTTCATTAAAATTTTACAACCACTTTCATTATTACGAATACAAAGGCGGTATTAACTACAAAATGTATAATAATTTGCAACTAACATTAGGTGCAGGTAGTTACCAAACCTACAAAGAAGGTGGTGATTTTGTTTTACCTAAAAACAATGACGAATTTCGAATTTGGCCACAGGCAGTCTTATTTCAATCTATAGGTAAACTTAAAATAGAACAACGCTATAGAGCAGAATTGCGTTGGACCAGCAATGGCTACCGCAATCGCTTTCGTTACAGACTTGGTGTTTCTTATCCATTTGGAAAATTGCGCAATGAATACAAACCCTACCAAATAAGTGCAAGCAATGAGTTGTTCTTTACCGACAAAGAACCTTATTTTGAAAGAAACAGGCTATTGTTTGCATGCAATTACAAACCTACCAAAGCAACCACACTGCAAGTGGGATACTTGCATCAATACGACTATAAAATAAATGATGAAACTGGGCGCGACTTTTTGGTAGTTGGTTTTTACTTTGAATTGTTCCGCAAATCCGCATCAACTAACGGCACAGAAAATGAACTAAAAGACAACTAACATTAAATCCAAATTATGTGTTAGGATGAATGGGAAAATCTGAATTACCTGAATTAATTGGATTTAAACTTATAAAAAAAGCAGTCTGCTCAAAGATGTAAGACAGAGTCTTACGCTTGTAAAACCGATAAATTACTGCTAGGAAAAACGAATGCAACTAATAAGATGCTGCAAACTGCTTAGCTTGATTACACAATAAAACTACATAGGTGTATACTCAAACTTGCGAATCACTATCTCATGGTCTTTACCATCGGCAGGGCCTTGGGCCACGTGGTTCAAAGTCCAGAAGTTGATACGTGCGTTGGTGGTAGCGCCAGGGGCCGGTATTACTATAGGTTGCGACTGGTTGCCACCTTCTTCTTTAATGCGCGGAGGATTATCTAAGCCAAAAGACCACGAGGCAAACGGAGTGCCTGTTGCGTAATTTTCTCCCACATAACTATTCCATGTAATAAGTGTATCTGTCCATGTAAATGTGTGTGTAGACACACCCTGAAGCAATGTAGTATCCACAAAAGCCTGATGCGAACGCTCCGCAAAGTAGGTGCTAAAAAATACAGGTTGCACTGACATGGTCAATGGGTTTTTGTCGCCTGTCACACCCCATTTGCTAAACTCTATATCCACTTCGCTGTTAGCCTCTTCATAAAAACTATTGTTGTCCCAGGTAAAAAGGCCAAGCACCACATTGCTTGCAAATTGCAATGGGTCGCCTTGAATGGTAAATGCATATGTACCGTAGCCCAAATTTTCCTGACTAATTACTTCAGAAGAATACCATAGACCATCGTCTTTCTTTATAATGTTCATGTGCAGATAACCTAACTCATCTACCCAAACGCTTTCGTAATCTTTCGAAAAACGATTTGGGCCGGGTCCGTTGTAACCTGACTTAACATCCCACTGGCGGCCTGCAAAATGGACTATATCGCCCTTTCGGCCCAGCACTTCATTGGGGTCCGATTGCTTACAACCTGAAAAAAATGCAAACGCTATAAGGGCTAGTAATAAGATGTTTCTCATTTTCATTTTGCCTGATAATTAAATGTTGTTTTTAACTGCTCTACCATTACATCAAAATTGCCTGTCTCGGTCACCGGTTTCAAATCTTCGCCTATAAAACTTAGCTGCTGCGGTGTTACTGTGAAAGTAACAACTTGCGAGCTGTTTGGTTCCAAGGTTATTTTTTTAAAATCAATTAATTTTTTTACTGAAGGTGTAACGGTGGCAAAATGATCGCGCGAGAATAACAGCACAGATTGCATGGCGCTCATATTGCTTTTATTCGTTACTTCTACTGTTACTGTAACGCTGCCACCTGCACGCAATGTGTCGCTAGTGGTTTTAAGATTGCTGTATGTAATGTTGGCATACGACAAGCCATGGCCAAACTGCCACTGCGGATTGAATGCATTGTTGCCAAAATTTTGATCAAGTGTTTCGGTGTACTTATGGTCGTACCACAGCAAACTATGATTGTAACGTGGGTAGGTAAATGGCAGGCGCCCACTTGGATTTACTGCACCATACAGTATATCGGCCAATGCATCGGCACCATAGTCGCCAGGCTGATAGGCCATAACAACAGCCGCACAATAGTCCACTACGCTGCGCACTATTCGCGGACGATTTTCTACCATTACAAGCACTATAGGTTTTCCGGTTTTGGCCAGTTCTTTTATATAGTCTTGTTGTGCTTTTTCCAATTCCAAATCATCTATATCGCCTGGTTTTTCGGTGCTTGGTTTTTCGCCCATGCACGCCACTATTACATCGCAGGTAGAGGCCATTTGCAGTGCTTGTTGCACATTCATCATACTATCCAAATCGCAACCTTGTGCATACATTACATTTTCGCCTGCCATGTTTTTAAGCGCTTCATATATGGTATTCTTGGTGGCATCATCATACTTGGCATCCACACCCTGCCATGTGCGTGTCCATGCACCATTCAGCAATGTCATGCTATTGCCCGCAGGACCAGTTACCAGCACACGCTGCGATTTATTAAGTGGTAGCGCATTGTTTTTGTTGTCTAAAAGTGTAATGGATTCTAACGCACCGGCTTTGGCAGCAGCGGCATGTGCCTTGCCCCCAAAATCATTGTAATCCGACACTGCAGGCAATTGCGCAGATTTCAATATGCCTAATTTCTTTTTCACTTTCAATATGCGCGCTACCGATAGATCCAATCGTGCTTCTGAAATTTTTCCTTCTTTTACTAACTCAATAAGCAGCGTAGTAAAGTTGTAATCGTTGGGCACCATGCACATATCTATACCAGCTTCCACTGACATATACACAGCATCTTTCAAAGTAGCGGCTACTTTGTGGTTGCCCTGTAGCTTCATTATGTCTTCCCAATCGGTTACTGCTAAACCTTCAAATTTGAGTTCATCGCGCAGCAAGTTCACCAGTATTTTTTTGTTGGCATGCACAGGTATTCCATTTATCTCACCGCTATTTATCATCACGGTAAGTGCACCTGCTTCTATAGCTTTTTTGAAAGATGGCAAATACAATTCGCGCAATTGATTGTCTGGTATATAAGCAGGTGTGCGGTCTTTGCCTGTGCGCATTCCACTATATCCCAAAAAGTGTTTCATGCAGGCAGCCACATTGTTTTTGCCCAAAGTACCAGCCGATGCATTGCCTTGGTAGCCAACAATGGCAGCTTCGCCAAAGCGGGCACACACCAGCGGATCTTCGCCATAGGTTTCAAAAAAACGCGACCAAAGAGGATTTCGACCACAATCCAACACAGGAGAGAAATTCCATGGAATACCTGCAGCACGTGTTTCATAAGCAGTGATTTCCGATGCTTTTCTGGTAAGCTCTGTATTAAAGGTAGCGGCTTGTGCCAGCTGTTGTGGAAACAAGGTAGAACCCATTACATAGTTAGCACCATGTATAGCATCTACGCCATATAGTATTGGAATTTTTAGTCGCGTTTGTTCAGTAGCTACCTTTTGAATGCCACCTATTATTTGCAACCATTGCTCGCGCGGATATGCGTGTCCACCACAATTGAGAATGCTGCCTACATGGTATTGCACCAGGGCTTTTTGCAATTTTGTACTGTCCAGTCTGTGCGGTTCGCTTAGGTTATAAATATCACCTACGCACACCACATCCAAATTTAGTTGTGTCATTTGACCCACCTTTTCTTCCATGGTCATGTTGGTAAGAATGGCCGTTATTTCTGGGTCAGTGTATGTGTTTATGGTTGGCAACACTGCCGTGCATGCAGCTAACAGTGCAGTCATAGTCACTGTGGCTATTGCTATAAAAGTCTTGTTCAATTTCATTTAAACAAAGGGTGGAGTTTGTTTGGATTAAGGTAGTATTATAATTTGTCCCCAGTATGATGGGTTGGTATTAAAACCATCGTTGCCGGGCGAATTCCAGCGCAACTGTTCTGTGCGCACTCCATCGGCATTGGCCATGTCAAGCGCCACTTCCATTTCGTATTGTTTGCCATCTGTCCAAGGCATAGCTTGCAGGGCAGACCACGGCACCGAAGCCTCCATGGTATAGCCATTGGCATTGCGTGTAATTTTTATTGTAGCACCTTCAATCACTTTGCCTGCACTCCAATCATATACCATGGGTGTTTCGCCCATTTTAAATCCAATATGATGGTCTGTTTCATAAAAAATTCTGCGCTTTGGGTCGGTGCCTGCAGCGGTAGAAAATGCAAGTTCTATTGCATCGCCATTCCATATATCTGCATTGGTTTGATTGTTCACCGCGGGGCTCTTATCATTTATTGCGGCCGACAGATATAAATTATTGTTATCAAAATTTACATACACTTTTCCGGTTTCAAACTCTATAGGAGCGCTTGCATATTCACCTGAACTTATTTCGCCATCCATTTGTGGCTTCATTATTTTTTTGGTCTCCAGTTTCTGTTTGCCTTTTGCTTTGTGAGGTATTATGCTTATGTCGTCTATAAAAACTTTACCGCTTGATTCAAATTGAAAAATAATTTGCTTGATAGAGCTTGCATCTACATCATATCCTTCAAAAGGAAAATTTTCTAAAGGCACAATCACTTGCGTCCATTGGTCAGTAATAACTCCACCCACTACAAGGTTTGATGTGAGACCTGTCCAGGCTTGCCCACCGGTGTAATCTTCAAAACCCACAGCCCATGGCAAACCTTTGTAAGGATCGCCTTTAGTTTTTACCCAAAACGAGAGGGCTGCATCGTTCAAAACCTGCGACATGTCTTTGCCTGTCCAGTTGTCCCAGCCAATGCCCATACCCAGCCATGGGCAGCCGCCTGCTTGTTTGTTCCACTCTATGCTTATAGCACCATTGCCATCATGCACAGCATCCTTCTCACCTTTTACCATTACGCACAAGGGCATGGGTGTAAACCACACCTCGTTGGTTATTTGGTCGGTAAAAATGTTCATGGCCTCAAAGCCTTTTATGTTTGGCTTGGTGTCGGTGGCAGGTTGGTCATAAAGGCCCAATTGTTTTACCTCCGCACAGCCAAGGGCTGCACAAGCAAGTACTATGAACAACAAAAAATTTTTCATTTTACTTGAACTGATATTAAGGCACCAGCGGACCGCCTTGAGTAAATGTTAGGTAATCCATGTAAGTATGTGCATAGCCAGAATTAGGGTTGGCCAAAAACAGCATAGATATCTGTATAAGCTTGTGTGGCTCGTGCACACCATTGCCAATGGCGGCACTTGGCTGACCATTGATGAGTGTAGCCAAATCGCCATACTTATACGAGTATAGTTTCCAACCATTTTCACTCATGTTTATTTCTACGCTGTACATGTCCTCTACATTTTCAGTAAACACGCCATCATTATTATCATCTTCTCTAAATTGGAAAAGCACAAGACCATTGCTCAATGTTGGTTCTTTGTAGAGCATAACATTGAAAAATTCATCATCAGGATTTTCGCTAAGCGGAAAGTGTACATCGCCATAAGCAGAGCCTGGCATATGAATAAGGCCTATGAGCCAGTCCCAGTCCACTACTCCACCTATATCAAAATAACTGTTGCCCTGCGCAGCGGTGGCCGATGTGGCCACATTGAAACTCATGTTCGCACCACTTTGCACAAATGATTCCCAATCGGGATTGGTACCAGTTTCAAAATCGCTCAATACAAAACCTTGGTAAGTTTTGGTACCTGCTATCATAAGTGTGTCGCGCAAGGTGTCCACTTCTGCAGTAAATGTCAATTCCACAGCGCACTCTTCAGCCTTGAAAAGAGGTAAGCGTGTAGTGCTGCCCTCCCACAAAGCATTGGTTGCATCTAGCAAGTTAGTGAAACCTGTAATCTCTTTTACAGCGCCACTCTCAAGACCTGTCACTGTTAATTTCCAGTCCACATTTTTGCTAAACTGTGCTGTAAAGTGCGTGGTTTCTCCTGACGAAAAATCTACATTATCGTTAGAAACATCAAGGCCCTGTACTATGGCAAATTGCCCGTACAAATCGTTGAGCGAAGGTCCGTCAAACTCATCGTCCACTTTGCAGCCGGCCAATACTGCTGCTGCAGCAAAGGCTAAAAAGAATATTTTATTTTTCATTTTCATCATTCGTATTAAAACTTCATGTTGAACAATAGCATGAATTGATTTATAGAGTATGGAAAACTAGTAGACAACATAGGCTGCTGCTTACTGTTGGTCATTTGAGCACTCAAAAAAGTTTTTTCGCTAAAGCGGTATCGTGCACCAAAAGCGGTTAGGGTTTCCTTATTGCCCACACGGTACTCTGAAAAATTGAAAATCTCAGAGTAGGTGTTGCGCACTGCCGTGTAATCGAAACCCTCGTATTTTATGCTTTGCAGGCCAAACATGAGGTCAAATCCATTAAGCACTTCAGCCTCGACTCCTATACTCATCACATCGGTTTGCAGGTCTACTCCTTTTACCAACTCTTCGCCTGCGCGTGTTGTATTGTCGGTGCGCATTGAAAATGAAAGGTGACACATTTTTTTCCATGCCGGAAAAAATTTATTTACAGCAGCATCTACCACCACCATGTTGCGCGCAAATTTTCGTGGAAGCAATGTTCCTTCGCCACGCACTTCTTGCAACTGGTAGCGCGACACTGTAGCTTTTACAGGAGCATCCTTTTTCTCGTAGCTGGCAGTCAAAATAATACCTTGGCGGTTAGGCGTAGCATCGCCAAATGGAGTTATGTTATCGTAACTCGGATTGAAAGTCATAAGGTAAGGACGCATCTGTAAGTTAAACATGCCTGATTCGCGCATGTAATCCAACATACCCGGTGTGCGCAAAATTTGGTCGTTAGTAAATCTGTCGTATGCTACAGGAGATGCATTATAGTCAATACGTTTTGTTTGCGCACCTGGGCTTCTGAAACCCGCGCCCACACGCAAGGGGTTGGCAGAAATTTTCAAGCCAGATGTTTCGTGCTTTGCAGCAAAAATGGCCGAAATAAATTTGTCGCTCCAGTCTGGTGCTTCGGTATTGTTTTCATAATGTGTGCGCGACTTTCCCATTTCTGTATTGAGCGAAAGGTTGATACCATTTACACTAGTCTGAGCCTGCAACGTGCCAGTAAGCACAGGATTTTGAAAAGCATAATCGGTTCGGGCCGTTCCCGGTACATCATACAAACTAGTGTAATTTATACCTAACGTTAAATACTTACTTTGTACAAGTTGGGCATTGAGGCCGGTAAAAAGGCGGTCGCTAACACTTCCAAAATCCGATGCTTTAACACGTGTGGTAACGGCATGCAGTTGTAGTTCATTTACATATTTTCTGAACACCAGTGCGCACTCAGCAGCGGCACCTTGCTGTCGCCAGCTATTGTCTTTGTTGTAAAAATGGTCGTAATTAATTACATCTGTTTGCTGCTGAAATATGGCAGGCATGTTTGACACCAACTCCTGGTCGTAGTTCCACATAGTGTATTTAGACATACGGTAATTGATGTCGCCTAGCTGGTAGCGCACAATGCCACCTACCACGCCTTTTACATAAAGCTGCCTTACATCGAAGGTTACACCAGAGCCCCAAAAGCCACCATAGTCGTTGCGCACGCGCACCATACCAAGTATCTCAGTGTTTTTGTTAGGCCTTATGTTCATGCCCAGGTCCACCAGCACATGGCCGCTATTCAGGCGAGGTATGGTCACAGTGTCATTTTCAGCACCTTCCTGTACCAACTTATCTGCATAAAACAGCGAACGAGCCGCACCTGTGAATGTAATTTTTTTGTCGTCTTGGGCCAGTGCTATTTGAGCATGCGCAACAACGGCAACAATGATTAGTGTTTGATAAATTATTCTCATTAGAAAAATGCCTTTAATTCAACGGTTAGTTCTCTGCCACGGAAAGTGTCAAGCTGAAAGCTTCTGTCGCGGAAGTAATACCAGCGATGGCGCAAATACAGACGCACATTTTTTCCGAAGTCTATATCTAATCCACAGCCTATACCCTCGCCTGTTTGGTTGCGTGGCCTGCGTGTTTCTTCATTTATATCTGTAAGGTAATTAGCAAGCGTACGCTCGTAACCATAGTAGGCATTTATGAGCATGCCCGGCCTTATGGCATAGTACATTTCAAATTCAGAAACGTATTGGCGCACATATGCTTTTTCGTTAGTAATAGTAACTGGAGAAAAAGAGCGAGACACGCTATTGGCTTGCAACAATGCGAACAGAAAAATATCGCGGCCAAAAAGTTTTTCGTGATATTTAAACTGACCCTCCATCATTTGGAAATGCTTTGGATGAATAACAACTCCAGAGCTGTCGTCAGAAAGATGTACTGTTTGGTATACATCGCGGTAGATGTCGCTGTATCGGCCATATGGACCTACACCTGTTGGAAAAGTCCAACGCCAAAAACGTGAGCGTGTAAGTTGATTGACAGGATTACCAAATGTGATAACACTTGCCGCTGCTATAATTTCTTTAGCAAAACCGGCACCACCACTGAATCGCAATTTTCCTTTAGAAGTTTGGAAATTCAAATTCAACCCTTGACGGTTGTTGGTGAATTGACCAAGCCTTACCATAGAGCTACTAAAAGGCTGCAGCACCGCTCCGCTTCCTATGCTGCCTGCGGGTATATTGTTTACACGGTATTCTGTAGTAGCTGTATTCCAATAGATGGCATTATTGTTTACCACATAAGGGCTTACTCTATATGCATGCAACTCCACTTGCGGTTGATTTTTAGAATTAGGAGTTGCAATTTTTAATTGCATTGCCTCGTGCCAACCTTTGTTATTATTTGGACTGAAATAATTGCAGCCCCCTATTTCACCTTTAACCATAAAGCCCTTTACATCCCATGCAAACTCTACGGTGGCCATATTAAAACCATAAGTGTCGGTAGAAAGACTGTCGGTACTTGCCACAGAGTTGATAGAGTTAAGGCTGATGAATCTGGCAGGACCAAAATCTTTGCGCAGCTTGCCTCCATAGCTATAGTTAGGCACTTTGCTAAAGCCACCATTCAATTCGGTTTTACCTGCAAGTATGGCAAATGAAGTTTTGCCTGGCATATTCTTTCCTTCTATAATCAATCCATTAAAAGCTCTATTGCCCCAGCGTGTGTCCTGGCTTATGCTGCCTTGTTCAAAATATTGGTCGTAACGGTCGCTAAGTCCCCGGCCCATTGGGTCCCATGGGTTGCGCTCATAAAGCATAAACCTGTTGTAACCTCTGAAAGAAGCCATGGTTAAATCTGACATGGCAAACCACTGTATACCTCCAAGATTTACAGAGAGGCTACCAATATTGGTTTTAAAATTCCCGTGCAGATTAAGGCCTAGGTTCATACCCATGTTGCCACCAAGTCGTTGGCTTTGTAGTGGAAACTGCAAGTCGGGTCTAAGTGAGTCGGGCACCTGCTTGCCATAGCTAGTGCCTAAAGTGCCATTCAAAAACTGAAACACCATAAGGTCGAAACCCCACATGGTTTTGTCTGAAGTTTTGCCAGCCACATTTACCAATAGATTAGGAAGCTGACTGTCGTCACCTATAAATAACTGACGCGACAAAGCTGTGTCGTTAATAATAGCATTGAGCAAATAAGGATCGAGCTGGCGCTGGTAGGTGGCATAAAAACGGTAGAAACCTGATACCTGCAGGGAGCGCAGTCCACCAGGATCTTTTTTTGGCATAAGACCATAGTCAGAAGATGGCCTTGTGGTGGTAGAGTCTGTCTGCGCGAAGCTGGCGCCACTGGCGCAAAGCATGCTCAGACTTAGAATGATTAAGGCAAGGCGCAAATTCATTTTATAGGTAGGAATATTTTGCTAATCTATGCTTTTTGTAAAATGCACAATAAGTAAAATGTGGTGCTTTATTGAATACTTAACTTCTTAAAAGCAACTGCTCTTGCAGGTTCTTTATTTGGGTCGCGTTTTACTATATATAGTGGCACATTGGTGTAGGCATAGTGATTGTGGCCATCTGTAATAAATAAAAACAACCTGTAAGCACCCTCTTGCACAGGAGCTCTAAGTTCACATTTGTTGCCTTTCTTTTTTAGTACAGCTCCCATTATAGGTTTTGGAGCACTCTCCTTATCACCACCCGATTTTATATCGGTACTTTCAGGAACCAATTGCCATTTAAATTTCAAATTGTCATTGTCTTTGTCATTGGCAAAGGCAATGGCGTCAAATTTTTCTTCAGCCATAATGGTGATGTTGTCGCCTTTGCGCATACCATTTACTACAAGGGAATCAAGTGAGGGACAAAAGTTTGAAGGCTCTTTGCCTGTCCATAGTTTTTGAATTCGGTCCAGAGCCTCACACGATTCGCCTGTTTCAGAAAAGAGTCCGTACCATGTGGAGGTGGTTTCTTGTTTTTGACCCCATAAAAAAACATATGACCCAATGCACATTTCTTTGTCAGCCGCTATGTACTTTTCATAGCGCTCTTGGTATGAGTTAGCTTTTTCGGTGCTGCTTTGTTCTATAGGTGCACCCCATTTCACTTTCTTCACTTCCCAGTGGCCATTAGGTCCCCACTCACTTATTATATAAGGGCCTTTCCATCCAAACTTGCGCAGGTTATCTTTTACTGCGCCCAAATCGCCATAGGTGTTTATTCCATAAATATCTATGCTAGGTGCATTGGCCATTATCAGTTTTACTTCTTCCTGGTCAAGGCCGGCTGTAACAGTGCAAGTGGGATGGTTGGGGTCCATCTCTTTTATCATTTTGGCAATGTCGTTCACAGCACTCCACACTTTGGTATTTTTATAAAAAAGGTCTACCTCGTTGCCCACACCCCACAGGAGCAAAGCCGGGTGATCTTTTATTTCCATCACTACTTTTTTAAATCCTTCCAGCTGAAGTTTCACTTTTTCAGCATTGTCATAATCAAACCCATGACGCTCATGCTGCACCCATAAGCCCATCATTACTGTAAGGCCTTTTTCTTGCGCAGCATCTAGCACCGCCTTAGCATTGTCGGTGCTCCAGGTGCGTATAGAGTTACCCCCTATTTCTATCAATTTATCCAATTGGGTATCGCCACCACCACCTTTTATATAATAAGGCTCACCATTGCGCATCAATTGCCACTCTCCGCTGGCATTTTTAATTACCTCTACCTTTATAGGTTGGGCAAGCACACTTTTAGCTAGTATGGTAAAAAGAACCAGCACTAAACCACTGAATTTATTTATGCGTTTCATATTTATAGGTGTAAATAGTAAGCAGTGCCTGCTATCTTTTTTTAATTAAAAATCAAAAACAAAACCCTTCTTTGCCATCTCATCATACTTTTTTTCGTCAAATGAATACAGAGCAGATGGCCTGTGCGATACATTCGTTTGTGCTTCTTTGGACTTCGTCAGGAATTTCATTTTACTAAGTTTTTTTCTGAAGTTTCCTTTGTCAAATTTCTTGTCTAATAGCGTTTCAAATAATTCCTGAAAGGCTGTAAGGGTAAATTTTTCAGGCAGCACTTTTGACCAAATGTGCTCTGTCATTACCATCTTTTGCAGCGCAATTTTTCCTTCTTCCAAAATTTCGCCATGGTCAAAGGCAAGTTTTGGAACATCGCTAATCGGGTGCCAGGCAGTTCTTTTGGCCCAATTGGCAGCTATAGGATTTATCTCTGTAGTTTCTACCAGCGCCAGGTAAGCTATGGTAATAACACGCCCTAGTGGATGTCGGTTCACTTTACCAAATGTATGCACCTGACATATAGGCACATCATTTATACTGGTAAGGTCGCCCAATATTCTGGTGGCTGCTGTATCGAGGTCCTCAGTTGGGTAAACAAGGTCGCCTGGCAAGGCCCAAAAATTTTCGAAGGGCGCAGCTCCGCGCTGAATCAACAAAATTTTCAGCTCGCCTTCATGATAACCAAATATGACGCAGTCTACGGAGAATGCAGACTTAAAGAAGTCGTCAATAGGTATGGCGTATAAATCGTCTTTGGCCAAAGCAGGTTGGTATTTTTTGATCTCTGTCATTTCTTGTTAAAAAAAAAATCAGGTTGATAAAAAAGTTTGTCAAAACTAATAAATACTTTTTGTAAAATTTACAATTACATTAAATTTGTCATCAGACAACAATTAAATTTATTAAAATTCTTTATGATGAAAAAGTTACTAATTCTATTAGTTAGCCTGGTTTGCACATGGCATTCTGCTCAAGCGTTTAATGTAACGTTTAGTGTGGATATGAACAATGTTGCCGCTACTTTTACCACTGCTAACATTAACGGCAATTTTAATGGCTGGTGTGGCGCATGCGCTCCAATGACAGACAGCAATATGGATGGAGTATGGGAAATAACCATTCCGTTAGACGCTGGTACTTGGGAGTACAAATTTACTTATGATGGTTGGACAGGGCAAGAAACACTTATACCTGGCTCTCCATGCACTTTGACTTCAGGTGCTTTTACAAACCGCGTTATAAACGTGACCGCAGATGCTGTGTTACCAACAGTGTGCTGGGAAGCCTGCACAGGATGCGCAGAAGCACCTATATATAACGACATCACTTTTCGTGTGGACATGAACAATGTGGCTGCTACCTTTGGTCATGCTAATGTGAATGGTTCATTTAACGGATGGTGTGGCGATTGCAACCCACTTACTGACAGCAATGCAGATGGTATTTGGGAAGCCACAATAACTCTTCAGCAAGGTTATTACGAATATAAGTTTACTTACGATGGTTGGACTGGGCAGGAGAACCTTACTCCAGGTTCACCATGCACTATGACTACTGATGCATTTACAAACCGTACACTTACAGTAGCAGCCGATGCAACATTGCCTGCGGTGTGTTGGGAAAGTTGCTCCACATGTGGCACCGAGCCAGTATTTCATAATGTTACCTTTCAGGTAGATATGAATAACGTGGTGGAGGCATTTACCACTCCTGAAATATCTGGAAGCTTTAATGCATGGTGTGGCGCTTGCGCACCTATGACAGACAGCAATGCTGATGGCATTTGGGAAATTACCATTTCATTAGAAGAAGGATCATATGAGTATAAATATGCTTATGACAACTGGGCTAACGGTGGTGAAACTTTAACAGAAGGAAGCCCATGCACAGTAACCAATGGTGGTTTTACCAACCGTGCATTAAATGTAACTGCAGATGTTACCTTACCGGTAGTATGCTACGGCAGCTGCGCAGCTTGCAATGTGGTGGTGTTAAATCAAATGAACTTACCTGTAACGTTTGAAGACGCTAACGTAGATTATGGAGTGATAGGTTTTGGTGGTGCAGAAGAATCTACTATTGAAGTTGACCCAACTGATGCAACCAATACCGTAGTAAAAGTTATAAAATCAGCCACTGCTGCTACTTGGGCCGGCACCACAATAACTAATGCAGCTGAAGAAGGATTGGCTAGCGCTATTCCTTTTGATGCTACAAACACTCAAATGACATTGAGAGTATGGTCGCCAGATGCGGGTATAGCTGTTCTTTTGAAAGTAGAAGATCATAATGATCCTACACACTCATGCCAAACACTTGCAACCACCACGATGGCCAATGTCTGGGAAACTCTAACTTTTGATTTTGCTAATGAGCAGCCTCTAACTGCTCCTCTTAACTTTTCTTACTACTTAAACAAAGCTTCTGTTTTCTTTAACTACGGAGTAGAAGGTGCTGTAGCCGGTGAAAAAACTTATTACTTTGACGACTTAATGTTTGGTGGTTCATCTCAGCCAATTATGCATGATGTTACCTTCCAGGTGGATATGAATAATGTGGTAGAAGCATTTACCACTCCTGAAGTAAATGGCACCTTTAACGGATGGTGCGGTGGCTGCGCTCCTATGACAGACAGCAATGCTGATGGCATTTGGGAACTTACAATTTCTCTGGAAGAAGGTACTTATGAATACAAATACGCTTATGACAACTGGGCTGGTCAAGAGACACTTGCCTCCGGCAGCACTTGCACAATTACTACCGATGGATTTACAAACCGCACATTAACCGTAACTGCTGACGCAGTGTTGCCTGTAGTTTGTTTTGCAAGTTGCAACGCATGTAGCGTGCAGCCTGTAATGTATGATGTAACTTTCCAGGTAGATATGAATAATGTTACGGAAGCATTCACAACTCCTGAAGTAAATGGTACATTTAACGGATGGTGTGGCGCTTGCGCTCCTATGACCGACACAGATGCTGACGGAGTTTGGGAATTAACCATTTCACTTGAAGCCGGCTCATACGAATTTAAATATGCTTACGACAACTGGGCGAACGGTGGTGAGTCATTGACTCCCGGCAGCTCTTGCACAGTAACCAATGATGGATTTACCAACCGTGCACTTACAGTGAGTGAGGATATGGTAATGCCAGTGGTATGCTACTCAAGCTGTTTTGCTTGCGGTGCAGCAGGATTTTACAACATACTTTTCCGTGTGGATATGAATGAAGTTACTTCAGCATTTACTACACCAGAAGTTAATGGCACATTTAACGGATGGTGTGGCGCTTGCGCTCCTATGAGCGATGATGATGGTGATGGTGTATGGGAACTGGTAATAGCCCTTGAAGCAGGAAGTTATGAATACAAATTTGCAAACGACAACTGGGCAGGT
>JANOXJ010000329.1:0-1850 GCA_031418455.1 Flavobacteriales bacterium
TTTTTTATGAAAAAATGGAAAATGGGCACTCAAAAGTCGTAGGCTATGTGAGCAAGTTGCAAGTTCTTTAATGCCTCGCGAAATCCTACAAAATCGTCAAAGTAGATAGCATTGTAGACAGTGCCTATGCTATGTTCATACACTTGGTCGTTTATATAATCATCAGATATTTGCATGTGGTTCACCAGCTGATTCTTCTTTATTATGAGCTGAAAAACAATAAATCTTTGACGCTCTAAATCATACGAGGCGGCATACAAGTCCGCACCGTGGTGCCACTGGAAATAAATGGGGTATTTTACTAATCCAATATTTTTGGGAGCTAAGTAGCCTATGCCGTAGTGTGTGTATATTTTTTTTTCGGCTACTATTTCGTTCAACGAGAGCAACACTTTCAATTGGGCAATTTTTTCTTTTAGCTCGCGTGCAATGGTTGTATAGGCCTGCGCTTCTTCGTCCCAGTTGCCATCTTTAGTGCGCCATTGCACGGTGCCAAACTGCAACTTGTAGTCAAAACCTGTGTTGTCCTCCAGCACATAACCAGGGTAGTAGTAGTGATAATCCTGCTGCTGGCAATACTCTATTTCTTTTAACATGGTGTATATACCCAAGCTGTGTTTTTCATAGTTTTCGTCAAACAAACCCAGTATAGATGCCACAGAATTTTCACCTTTATCAAAGTAACTTAGCGCTATTAGTTTGTCATCATGATACACACACATTTCCATTTTTTCAAAGGTGGTGTCCAGCGCTCCGTTAAAAACCACATCATTCAAATCATAGTGTATAAATGCTTTGAAGCGATGCTTGTGCTGTTCATAAAGGAATTGTTTTGCGGGCGATATATTGGTAACCGGCTGTATGGTTACACTAAAGCATGCTGCGTTTTTAGCCAATAATTTACGGTGCCTTTTTTTAAAGACCAGCGTGTCTATGTCATAGCGTATTTGTTTTACTCCAAAAACACTGTGGTCCATACATACCAAACCACATGTGTAAAAAACACCCGAACCCCTAAACCAACCTGCTGAAAGAAGCAAGTCGTAATTTTCTGGAGTTAATCCGCTTAGTGGTGTGGTAGCTACTAACATGTGAAGCGCTAATATAATTAATTAGGCTGCTTTTTTGTTTTAGCAAGAAAAAAAAGATTCTTAGTAATAGCTTTTTGCTTTAGCAATGTAAAATTCATATTGCCATCATACACAAGCAAAAGCAAGGTTTGAAATTTGCTTCGCTAAAAATTAAAAACAAAAAACAAATGCTACAGACTAACACCAAACTAATTTTTACCGAAGGTGGCATGGTGCAAGAATTGTACACACGTGTGCAGCAACTTAGGCGGCTGCAAAACCGCGAGGTGCTTACCACCCAGTGTGGCAAGCAAATAGACTTATGCGATGTAATAAGTGTGAATGGAATAGGGTGGGGCATTTAGCCACCGGCATTATTTCATTATTCTAACGCAGTGGCTTTATTTATTTCTGGCCAGTTTTATTCTATGGCGTATGGCCATAGTTGTGCCTATCACCATTATCAAACAGCCTATCCACAACACATTTATTTGCGGAAAAACTTGCGCAGTAAGTATGAGCATATCTTTTTCCATGCTCGAGTGTTTTTGCACGGTTAGTTCCAGTCCATCAGGTTTTTCTTGCAGGGCAAGTAGCATGCGGTGTTCCTTAGTTTCCACAGGGTAGGTAAAGGGTATACTGTCGTTTATGGTAAGCATTGGTATAGCCACTTTTTCCGCATCGTGTGCATCATACACGGTGCAAAATGCGCGTTTACCTTTTAGTCCTTTAGGCAAATTTTCGGGTATGTCTGTAAGTTCCACTATGCTGTCTATGCGC
>JANOXJ010000330.1:0-10863 GCA_031418455.1 Flavobacteriales bacterium
GGATTGCTCCGTGTAGCGCGGCTCACTATGTTTCTACATTTTTTGTCGGCCTGGTCAGTTACACTGCACGTGTTTATCACCAGCACATCTGGTTGCTCCTCCATTTCCACACGCGCATAGCCCGCATCGGTAAACTGACGAGCGAGTGTGGAGGTTTCTGAAAAATTCAGTTTACAACCTAAAGTATGAAACGCTATTTTCTTATACTGATTCATGCAAGCAGGTTGCAAATGTAGCCCTTAGCTTACAATAGGAAAATACCGGCTATCTAATTCGGAAAACTATACTGCCTGTAATATTCGTTAGAAGCGAGTTTAAATGCAACTCAGGCTCTCCGTTCACGGCAGTATCGTAGTTTTTAAATAACACATCCTCATTAAAAGTTTGCAGTATATCTTGTTCTGCATTTAAATGAAAAAACCAATGATTGTGTAGTTGGTATTGGTACGTTAATACTATGGCGGAGTTGAGGGCATTTATGTTGCTTTCGCTATTTATGGTTTGGTCATATTCGGTTTGTCCGCCACCAGTTCTGTTAGAGTATACAAAACTCCACGAGTAATTCAGCGCAATTCTGGGCGCCATGCCAAGGGCTATGGTAGATTTTTTATTCATGGGCAACGAACACATAAGGCGCAGTTCCAGCCACTTTATATTATTGTCCATATAGTAATTGTCGCCAAGGCCATAGCGCAAATCGTTCCATTTTAAGCCAACCGCAGTTTGAAAACCAAGTGCCTTTTCGCCATTGTCCAAGCTGTAGTGCACACCCAGCGATGACACATCCGAAGGAATAATTGGCTTTTTGTTAGAAGAATGAAAATTGAATGCTGCACCGAAGGAATAGTATGCACCATAATGCCAATCTTTTTGGGCATTGGCTATATGCTGATTAAGAAATAAAAAACTTATAAGAATGAAAATAGAGCGCATGGAATAAGGTTGATGTACTCCAAAACGAGTTAGTTGGTTGATTATTGCGCTTCGCTTGTCCAGAAAAGAAAAATGAAAATAATTTTTATTGCGAAAAATAGCCTATTTGATACAGAACAGCTAAGACCATATTATGAGTGGTAGCATAACTATGCGATGCAAATACCGGTTTTAAAACAGCTCTCCATAACCGCTAAAAAGCTCTTGGCAATTCGCCTCAATAAGTTAAAAAGCACGCCATTACATAGATTGGCGATACAAAGAGGGTATCTTTACAGTTCAAATTAATTTTTATATCATACAAAAACATGACTGGCACAATCAAAAAAAAGACTGACAAAGGTTTCGGTTTTATCAAAACAGAAGGCTCTGACAGAGACTTATTCTTTCACGGTAATGCGCTAGTCGCGATATCTTACGATGAAATTCAAGAAGGTGATAATGTATCTTTTGACGTGGAGGATTCTCCAAAAGGCAAGAATGCAGTGAACGTTAAGCGTGCTTAATTTTTTCGCTTCTTAGAAAATAAAAAACTCCTCACTTAGTGAAGAGTTTTTTTTTGTCTTTTATTTTAGAAAAACGACTAGGCCATTACCTTTTTGGCAATAACAGCTTTGGCTGCTTCGTATACATTTTTAGCATCCAAACCATACTTAGTCATTAGCTGGTCTGGTGTGGCGCTTTCGCCAAACGAGTCGTTTACACCTACAAACTCAATGGGTGTTGGGTGGTGCTTGCTTAGTGCTTGTGCTACCAGGCTGCCAAGTCCACCGTTTATCTGATGCTCTTCTGCAGTTACCACTGCGCCTGTCTTTTTAGCACTGCGCACTATGGCTTCCACATCCAGTGGTTTTATGGTGTGTATGTTTATCAAATCCACAGTTATCCCTTCTGCCTCCAAAGCTTTGGCTGCATCTACTGCCTTCCATACTAAGTGGCCAGTGGCTATTATGGTCACATCTTTCCCTTCGTGCATGTGCCACGCTTTGCCTATTTCAAACTTTTGGTCGGGTGCTGTAAATGTGGCCACTTTAGGTCTGCCAAAACGTAGGTAAACAGGCCCGTGATGAGCTGCAATAGCAATTGTAGCTGCTTTAGTTTGGTTAAAATCGCAAGGGTTTATTACCGTCATATTTGGCAACATACTCATCATACCCAAGTCTTCCAATATTTGGTGTGTAGCGCCATCTTCGCCCAAGGTAAGGCCTGCGTGTGAGGCGCATATCTTCACGTTTTTGTCACTATAGGCTATGCTTTGGCGTATTTGGTCGTACACGCGGCCTGTACTAAAGTTAGCAAATGTGCCAGTGAAAGGGATGTAGCCGCCTATGGTAAGGCCTGCCGCTATGCCCATCATGTTGGCTTCCGCTATACCTACCTGAAAAAATCTTTCAGGAAAATCTTTCTTGAAAGCATCCATTTTTAACGAGCCTATAAGGTCGGCACACAGGCCCACTACTTTAGGATTGGTTTTGCCCAGCTCATGAAGGCCTTCGCCAAAGCCACTGCGGGTATCGTTGTTTCCTAATATTTGAAAGTCTAACATAGTTTATATTTCTTAAATAGAACAGGGATGAGATGGATTGAAAGGATAGTCCAGATAAAATCCTTGTGAATCCAATAAATCAATCTCATCCTTGTTCCATAATTATTTTTTAATAATCTCCTAAAGTTTCTTCCAATTGACCAAGAGCGTTTGCTAACTCCGCATCGTTTGGAGCTACACCATGCCACTTGTGGGTGCCTTCCATAAAGTCTACACCCTTGCCCATGCTGGTGGTCATAAGTATCATTATGGGGCGGCCTTTGCCGGTGGCAGCTTTTGCCTCGTCCAAAGTTTTTAGCACATCTTCCATATTGTTGCCATCCATTTCCATTACCTGCCAGTTAAAAGCTTCCCACTTAGCGCGCAGGTTGCCCAAGCTTAGCACCTTCTCGGTAGGGCCATCTATCTGTTGGCCATTTACATCTATGGTGCTTATCAGATTATCTATTTTATGATGCGGGGCATACATAGCCGCTTCCCAAATCTGGCCTTCCTGCATTTCGCCATCGCCATGCAATGTGTAAACAATCGAATTGTCTTTGTTCAGCTTTTTGGCCTCAGCAGCACCAATAGCAACTGAAAGGCCTTGGCCAAGCGAGCCACTGGCTATGCGCACCCCCGGCAAACCCTCGTGGGTAGTAGGGTGGCCTTGCAAACGCGAATTGAGTTTGCGGAAAGTTTTCATTTCATCCACCGGAAAAAATCCTCTGCGCGATAGCACGCTGTACCACACGGGCGAAATATGACCATTGCTCAAAAAGAACAAGTCCTCGCCTATTCCATCCATATTCCAATTGGACGGATTGATATTCATTTTTTGGAAATAAAGAGCCACAAAAAACTCGGTACAACCTAGCGAGCCGCCAGGATGACCGCTATTAACCGCGTGCACCATGCGCACTATGTCTCTGCGCACTTGCGAGCATGTTTTATTCAATTCTTCTACAGACATTCCAATTTTATTTATTGATTTTGCAAAGCGCGAAATTATTCCTTTCAACTCATGCAAAGCTTTGCTGTTTGCTGATTGTGGAAAAGAATAACTTATTATTTTTTCCAATGAAAATCAATTTTATTTGCACATATGAATTCCTTTACCATAGAAGTAGTGGCCACGAGCGTGCAAAGCTGCATAAACGCGCAGGCAGGTGGTGCCCGCAGAATAGAGCTATGTAGTGCATTGTCCACTGCAGGTGTTACGCCCAGCAGCGGTCTTATTCAAATAGCTAAGCGTTATGTAACCATTCCCATTTATGTCATGATTCGTCCACGCGAGGGCGATTTTTGTTACAGTCGCAACGAGTTGGAGGTAATGAAACAAGACATAGAAAACTGCAAGATAATGGGTGCCGATGGCATTGTGCTAGGTGTGTTGCACGAGGATGGCACTGTGAACGATGCTGTTACCCGCAAGTTGGTAGAAATGTGCAAACCATTGCCAGTCACTTTCCATAGAGCTATAGACATTACCCCCAATATAAAAGATGCTCTGGAGGCTATTATAGACAGTGGTTGCGAGCGTGTGCTTACTAGCGGTGGCGCTGCTACCGGCCCTGAAGGTATAGAGCAGATAATAGCCTTGAATGAGCAGGCGCAAGGGCGCATAAGCATAATGCCCGGTGGTGGTATTAGGCCCGATACTTTTGAGCAAATGCTCAATCTGGGTATTACAGATTATCACCTAAGCGGAAGACTACCTAAAAAAGGCAGCATGCCCACTACTCTGTTTGATATGGACTGGGCTGAAACCGATGCAGATTCCATAAAGAAAGTAGTTAAAAGAGCAAAAGAATTTTTCATGTAATCAATGCTAATGAAGCAATTGCTTGAGTCGCTTTAGTTCCTTTTGAAAAAGTGGGTCGCGCGTTGCCTCACGTATCTGTTTTTTCTCGCTATTGGTAAGGTGCCAACTTAGCGATATATGACTCTGCCGTTCTTGATACAACTGAAATGTAACCACATCTATTGGCTGCTGAAAAAGTGGCTCCAAATACCGCAATGCATGCTCACTATTGTAATCATGCGTTTTGGTAATGTTGCCATATATGCCCCCTATGGGTGCCGAAAAGTTGCCAAACAGCGAGTGATTTTCTTCACTAAAATTAATGTTTTTAGGCAAATCGCGCAGTTGTACAATTACTACACCGCTAGTGTTTTCCTTTATCCAATCTCTAAATGTGTAAATAAATTGCAGGGTAGTTTTTAACCCAAAATTGTCGCGTATTCCGGCATCTAAAACCTCTACCGGAGGGATTGAGGGCAAGGTGGTCATTGGTAGCACATAGGGGAAGGTGGCATTCATTCTTAATGCAGTAATAAAGTGCAGGTTGTTCGCATTTTGATGCGCAAACATTCTGCTAAACTCCACATCCTCAGGCAGCGGATTGTACTCGTTGTTCATGCGGTATGCCTGCGTAAGGTAGCTCACCGGCTGCGAGGCTATCACCATTCTGCGGCCATCGTTTACTATGGTGGGCGACAGCACCATCATAGGCGTTAGCCCTTGCATTTCCGCATCTTTATAATCACCGAGCCTTCTATTAAAAATACCATTAGTATTGCGCTGTAATTGTTGTTCAAACTCTGTTGCTCTGTCTTTGCTGTAGGTATATTCACCATCACGAATTTTTTGATATCGAATAAACCAGTCGTTAGTGGCAGCAGAAAGAATGATTGGATTCAATAAGTCCATAGCTATATTCTCAGCGAACACGGTATCGTAAGGATTTACAGGTTCGCCCCACAGTTTGCGCAAATACAACTCGCGCGAATAAGCTGCACCCAACATGCCGCCCGATGCGCCTGTCATAAGCGCACAGTTGTCCATCAATTTGCCATTGCACACACTATCTACATAACTGAGGCTGCGCATGGTCCAAAACGCAGAGCGAGAGCCTCCACCGCTGCTATTGAGTATTACCAGTTTTGGTTTTCCACCCACAGAATCGCTGGCTTGCATAAACATTAACCTGTTGTTAAGCATTTGCAAGCCTGCTTCAATATCTGCCTGCACCATTTGGTCTGTTGGCTTTAGCGTTTGCAAATCGTAAGGCGCATAAGGCCCTTCGTAGTTCAGCCCCAAAGCTCTGCTCTCTATGCGCATAAAACTAAAGTCGGAGTAGAAGTAATTGAGCCCCAGCAAAAACAGTATAAATACAGTAAGGGTCCAACCGCGCAGCCACGAGTGCACTGCACTAACTATCATAAGCAGCATGGTAAAAAACAGCATACAGCTGGCTGCAGCAGGAATAACAAAAAACTGAAACGACCTAAGCGAACCAATAAGCAAAAATGAAATGACCAAAAGCACCTCGAACCGTGAGGCATTGATATGGTTTTGCGCAAACACTTGATTAAGCACTTCCTTACTATAGTGCTGACTTTCGCGTGCAAGATTTATTTTATTAAATGAGTAGATATATGTTTCTACATGCCAGGCACTGGCACTATGCCTGCCGCGCAGCCATCTAAATTTGTGATGTATAGGGCTGCCTACTACTATGTTTTCCTCTTCGTCTGTTTTCTTTCTGCGCTTAGCCTTTCCGTAGGCCACTGCCTCTTTGTTGGTATATAAAAAATAGAAGTATGACAACGCCTGAAAAAGACTAATACCCACCAAAAACGAAAATAAATTCAATACCACCTTGCCAGGGGAAATAAACTCTTTGGTAATTTGGAAATGTGCGCTGCTAATGCAGTACGTAAGCACAAAAACGGCTGGAATAATTAAATTGTTGAGCGAAAATTTTTGGAAAGGGTGGCTAAGCGTAGCTATAAAAGGAAATCTAAAGCCATGCATAATGTAGGTATACAAATTATACCCGGTAATGAAACCGCCAAACGAAAAACCTAAAATTCCAAAGGAAATAATACCAATGCCACCGCGGTATTCAGGCACCAAAAACTGCTGCGGTACACCAATACTCTTGGCTACTAACCCTAACACTATGGCCAAAAGAAATAGCCATATGGCCAGCAGAAAATGATTCTTTTTTAAATGCAACAACAACAACCTTAACGGAAAAAAGTAGCGCCATCGCTCTGCTTTATTGTGTTGTGCCGGAGTTGCGTTCATATATGGGGGCTCAATGTGGGAAGAGAAGTACTAATCTCCACCAATTATTTTATACGAGCTAGCTATAAAAAAGTGACAATACAATTTAGTTGGCAAATAACCTCAAGGGAAAAACTATTTTCGCAGCCCCTAAGTTGCTTTGGACTAAAATAAGGGAGTCAATCTTTGTCTGTAGAAATTAAAAATAAAAAGGCCTCTTGGCGCTATCACTTGCTGGATGAATTTACGGCAGGCATAGTGCTATCCGGCTCAGAAATAAAGAGTATACGCGACTCCAAGGCCAACATTCAGGATGCCTACTGCAAAATGGAAGATGGCGAATTGTACATAATAAACATGTACATAGGCACCTATAACAATGCCGGTTATAGCCAGCACAAAGAGCGCAACTCGCGCAAACTGCTGCTCAACAAAATAGAACTTAAGAAAATAGATCGCAAGCTGCGCGATGCAGGTATAACTGTAGTTCCAACCATGCTATTCATAAGTGCATCGGGCTATGCCAAGTTAAAAATAGCCCTTGCAAAAGGTAAAAACGTGGGCGACAAAAGGCTAGATGTAAAGGAAAAAGATTTGAAACGCGAAAACGATAGAGGATTTAAATGAAGCTGTACATCATAGCTGGCGAGGCCTCTGGCGACTTGCACGGAAGCAATCTGATAAAAGCATTGCGCGCACAAGAGCCAAACCTGAATGTAAGATGCTGGGGTGGCGACATGATGCAGCAACAAGGTGGCGAGGTGGTAAAACACTACCGCGACCTGGCCTTTATGGGTTTTATAGAAGTGGTAATGAACTTAAGAACCATTGCCCGCAACCTTAAGTTTTGCAAAGAAGATATACTGCAGTACAAGCCAGATGCTATTGTACTTATTGATTACCCTGGTTTCAACCTGCGCATAGCTGAGTGGGCCAAGGACCATGGCATAAAAGTGTTTTATTACATAAGCCCACAGATATGGGCGTGGAAACAAAACCGTGTACATAAAATTAAAAAATGTGTTGACCGCATGTTCGTTGTGCTTCCGTTTGAAAAAGACTTTTACAAAAAATTTGATTATGATGTGTCCTTTGTAGGACACCCATTGCTGGATGTAATATCAGAAACGAATAAGGATTTTGAGAAATTCGTAAGTGAAAACCATTTACCCAACAAACCAATAATAGCATTGTTGCCGGGCAGCCGCAAACAAGAAATTGCCACCATGTTGCCAATAATGCTTTCGGTAAAAAATGAATTTCCAAACCATCAGTTTGTGGTAGCAGGCGCTCCTGGTCAGGCACCTGAGTTTTATACTCCTATGCTGCACAACAGCGATGCAAAATTAATTTTTGGCAGAACCTATGGCCTATTGCAGCATGCACAGGCAGGCCTTGTGACAAGCGGCACTGCCACATTAGAAGCTGGTTTGTTCCAATTGCCGCAAGTGGTGTGTTACAAAGGCTCAGCCATATCGTACCACATAGCCAAGCGTCTAATAAAAATAAAATACATATCGCTTGTAAATTTAATTTTAGATAGGCCTGCAGTGTTGGAGTTAATTCAGCACGAGCTGAACGAAAAGAACTTGAAAACTGAGTTGAATTTGTTGCTTAACGACACGCAGCGTTCGAGCAAAATGATAGCAGACTACAAAGAATTGCACAGCAAACTAGGTGGCCCTGGAGCCAGTTCAAGAGTTGCAAACGAACTGTTGAAAATTCTTCAGTCATAGCAATTTGGTGTGCTCAGGCGAGCCTACTTTGCACTTTGCATGGCTCGCATTTTCTTCATCATATGTCTCTCACTTTTGGCTGCTACCAGTATCCTTGCCGAACCCGTTTTGGTAGGCTTGTTTTATGGCGCTAACCATGTGAGAGTAACGCTAAAAGTTACCACCGGCAGCTATGATGTGGTGGCCGATAACAACGTTATTTTCACCATAGCCACATCAGAAAGTGCTGATATAACTGCTATAGATGGTGCTGTAAATATTTTTTACAACAGCAAAAATTATTCAGGTTATAGCAAAATAAAACTGTTACAAAACGGTGCTGCATTATTTAAACTGCAGCCCGCTGGCCAAAAACCAAGTGCGCGTGTATACGAGCAAAACCTAATAGCATACCCCTATATGGGTCGCTTGCAGCTAGTAAGTGAAGTGGAAGTGGAAAACTATGTGAGCGGTGTAATAGAAGCCGAAAGTGGCAGTGGACAAGAGCTTGAGTACTACAAAGTGCAGGCAGTAATAAGTCGCACATATGCTCTCAACAATCTTACACGGCATGTACTGGAAGGTTTTCAGGTGTGCGATGCTACACACTGCCAAGTATACCATGGCAAACCACGCATGGAGATGAAAGCAGCACAAGCTGCTGAGTTTACTAAAGACATAGTGATAGTGGACCATGAAATAAACCTGATAACTGCTGCTTTCCATAGCAACTGCGGTGGCCGCACATTAGATGCCGATGAGGTGTGGAGCAAGCCCACTACCTACCTCATAGGCAAGTGCGATACCTTCTGCCTTACTATGCCTCATAGCAATTGGGAAAAAACTGTGCATCGCGAACGTTGGGTAGATTATTTGAATACTAAACGCTATCCGCTAACCGACAATCCTACCGAACAAGAATTGTCTTTTTACCCTTCGCAAAAAATAAAATTTTATGCTGATAGCTCAGTAAAAATTCCCATGAAAACTATCCGCGAAGATTTTAAACTTCGTTCTGCATTTTTTAATGTACAAAGTGTGGGCGACAGTGTCATTTTTATGGGACAAGGATTTGGCCATGGTGTTGGGCTTTGTCAAGAAGGCGCTATGCGCATGGCTAGGCTGGGCAATGGTTACGAAAACATTATTCATTTTTACTACAGCGATGTGCACCTTATTCCACGCGATATGGTGTGGTTTTATAGGGAATAGATTTGAGATAAGAGATATTAGATTTGAGATAGCTTGTCTAAGTCGAGAGATATTAGAAACTGGTAATTCGTAGTAGTGAATTGGATGCTAGATGGAATAATTAATATGAAGTAATCTGGTTCAATGTTTCTAACATAAAGTCTTTGTTACATTTGACTTTTTGCAAATCATGAAATTATTTTTCAAACAAAACAAAGGCATTGCCGCTTTAATAATTTCATTGTTGGTGCTTGTGCTTTTTAAGTTGAGTCCTGAATTAGCGCAGCATGTTTATCGCAATTTTATTTTTCAAATATTCCGTGTAGTGTGGGATTATTCTTTAGCGCTTCTCCCCTTTCCATTAATTTATTTACTCATCATTCTTATTCCATTTTTTCTTTTCTTCTATATCAAATCGTTCGAAAAAAAATGGAATATGGTGTGGCGCTTTCCGCTCAATTTATTAGGTTGGATTGTTGCACTTTTTCTTTGGATGTGGGGCTACAACTATTGTGCACCAACGCTTACCGACCAAAAGGCATTAACTAACATTTCTACCAGTGAGCTCTACGAATTTGGTATATCACAAGGCAATATTGTAAATACTATTTCAGACAAACTTGCTCTGAATAATTTTAAAAACAATGCTATATCACATGACACAATAAGATCTGAAGTAGAAAAATATTTGAATTTGAAAGCTTGGAAAACTTATGGCAACGTGAAGTGCGCAGTGCTTAAGGATAAAGGCTTAATGCGAAGGTTAGGTGTGAGTGGCGTGTATATTCCCTTTACCGGACAAGGTCAAACAACAGCTACCCACCATGCGCTATACACTCCTTTTGTAATAGCACACGAGCTAAGCCACGGGTATGGAATAACCAGCGAAGCCGAAGCCGATTATGTGGCTTACAAGGCGCTCACTGCAAGTACAGAAATCAACCACATACTACTCACCTATATAGCCGAGTTAGAATTGCTACGCAGCATACGTTCGCAGCTATATATAACCAACGATACATTGCGAATAAATATAGACAGCACGCTACACCCCTCAGTGCTGGCCGATATAAAATCATTGCGTGAAAACGCTTTGCTATATCCTGAATATTTCAGCGGATTGCAAACCACCATGAACGATGCCTACTTAAAATCTATGGGCATACAAGATGGAGTGCTTAATTACGACAAGTTTGTAAACCTTGTTTGGCAAGAGCGCAAACACTAGGTCTTTTGTTTTTCGCGCTTAGCGGCAGGAAACAAAATGTTGTTCAATATGAGACGGTAGCCGGGCGAGTTTGGAAATAGATTTAAATCGGTTGGTGGGTCGCCTACCATGTGTCTAAAATCTTCAGGGTCGTGTCCACCATAATATGTCCATTGGCCTTGGCCCAATTCTCCATGAATGTATTTAGCACATTTCA
>JANOXJ010000331.1:0-4609 GCA_031418455.1 Flavobacteriales bacterium
CGCAAAGAGGTAAAAGCAGGTGATATTGGATACATCATAAGCGGTATTAAAACCGCTAGCGAAGTAAAAGTGGGTGATACACTCACCCATGTAGACAGGCCGTGTTTAGAGCCTGTGCGCGGATTTGAAGTGGTTAAACCAATGGTTTTTGCCGGTTTGTACCCAGTGGATACAGATGATTATGAAGACCTGCGCGCAAGCATGGAAAAACTCCAGCTCAACGATGCCTCGCTAGTATTTGAACCGGAAAGTAGCGCGGCACTTGGCTTTGGTTTCCGATGCGGTTTTCTGGGCATGTTGCACATGGAAATTATTCAGGAGCGACTGGAGCGTGAGTTTAATATGACTGTTATTACCACAGTGCCCAACGTTAGTTATTTAGCACATCTTACAAAAGGCGAAACTTTAGAAATACACAATCCTAGCGAATTACCTGACCCTAATAAGCTAGACTCTGTAGAGGAGCCATATATAAAGGCACAAATTATTACCAAATCCGAATTCACAGGATCGGTAATGACACTGTGCATTGAAAAGCGTGGTGTGTTGCAAAACCAGCATTACCTGACAGCAGACCGCGTGGAGCTTACATTTGAAATGCCACTGGCAGAAATAGTTTTTGATTTCTACGACAAACTCAAAACTATTTCTAAAGGCTATGCCTCTTTTGACTACCACCCTGTGGGTATGAAAGAGAGCGATTTAGTGAAAATGGATATACTACTCAATGGCGAGCAAGTAGACGCTCTGTCAGCTCTTATTCACCGTGGTCATGCTTTCGACTTGGGTAAAAGAATTTGTATAAAATTAAAAGAGTTAATACCAAGGCAACAATTTGAAATAGCCTTGCAGGCAAGTATTGGAGCCAAGATTATAGCACGCGAAACAATTAGTGCCTTGCGCAAAGACGTTACGGCCAAGTGCTACGGTGGCGACATATCGCGCAAGCGCAAACTTCTTGAAAAGCAAAAGGAAGGAAAAAAACGAATGAGACAAGTAGGCAGTGTGGAAGTACCACAAGCAGCATTTTTAGCTGTGCTTAAGCTCTAACCTAATAGTATAAGAATATTATAAAAAGGCCGGTTTCATCTGGCCTTTTTTCGTTTATATAAAAAAGGGCATTCTTATTCGTGAGGTCCTTCGGACGTTCGAACACACAGTAGCAGCTTATGCAGAAGTATGGTAGGTATAAAAAAAAGAGACTGCCTTTGTAAGACAGCCTCTTTCTAAAGTGAGGTCCCGTGCGGATTACTCATTCGCTAGTTTTTTCTATAAGGAATTCGTGAGGTCCTTCGGACGTTCGAACACGCAGCGCAACTTTTGCCGAGGCTTGTGGGTAATAAAAAAAAGAGGCCGCCTTTGTAAGACAGCCTCTTCCTCATTGTGAGGTCCCGTGCGGATTACTCATGCGTTAGTTTTTTCTTTAAGGTATTCGTGAGGTCCTTCGGACGTTCGAACGCGCAGAGCAGCTTTTGCCGAGGCTTGTGGGTAATAAAAAAAAGAGGCCGCCTTTGTAAGACAGCCTCTTCCTCATTGTGAGGTCCCGTGCGGATTCGAACCGCAGTAGCAGCTTTTGCAGAGCTGAGCCTAGCCACTCGGCCACAGGACCATTACATCAAATTTCCCTTTTTAACGGGTCGCAAATATATACGGGTTTCATTTGGTGCAATTATTTTACTTCTTTATCGTTCATTTTTCTGATAATCACAGCCAGATATTAATAAATAACAACATTTGTCTAACTAGGCGAGCATGAAAGGTATACCTTCGCTCACAAGGAAATTAAAAACCACATAATCAATTAATTATCATGAGCAATAAAGTTTATATCGGCATTATAGCCGTTCTATTAGGAGCCGTTGGATACATGGCTTACAACATCAATCAGAGGGAAAAAGAAATTGTATACATAAATCAGGAAAAGGGCACCGTAATGGACGAGGCCGAAGGCTTGGAGGTAGAATTGGAGTCTATGCGTATGAAATACGACACCATGACGGTTTCCAACTCTGCTTTAGCTGCAGAACGCGATGCTAATCTTGCTCAGATAACCGAGCTTCAGAAGAAAGTAAAAAGCCGCAACTACGACATCAAGAAGCTTCAGGCCGAAGCAGAAACTTTGCGTAGCATAATGAAGAATTATATCCACCAAATAGATTCGTTGAACACTATGACCAAACAATTGGCCATGGAGCGCGACCAACAAGCTGAAAGAGCGGTATCAGCTGAGAACAGGGGAAACCAGTTAGAGTCTGAAAAGAATACGCTGGACCAAATGGTAACTAAGGGTGCACAGCTGCAGGCTGGTAGTTTTAATAACCTGGCATTGTTTGAGCGCAACGGTGGCAAACAGGTAGATACCGAAAGAGCCGCAAAAACTGAAATGATTAAGTCTTGCTTTACACTACGCAAAAATGAAATAGCTCGCCCAGGCGGCCGAAAAATTTATATGAGTGTAATAGGTCCTGATGGTAAAGCTCTTACGGGTGCCGGTTCGGGCAACATAACTGTAGCCGATGCGGAAACTCCTTATAGCGTGAGCCGCGATGTGGACTACCAACAGCAAGACACTGATGTATGTATCTATTACACCGCAGCCGATGGTTACGAGTTTAAAAAAGGTAACTACAAAATAAATATTTATGAAGGTACTGCGCTTATAGGGTCATCTAGCTTAGCCCTTAAGTAGTAGTTTAAAAATAAAAACATTCAAATTATTTCTCAACGAAAAATGCCCTTTTGGTTTTTGCCAAAAGGGCATTTTCTATTTGTGCTTTTTTTGTAATAACCCAAATTATGCAATTGAAAATTTCATTTGTATAATGTGGGTTAGAACAACGTTAGCTGGTCGCTTTGGTGTTTTTCAAAGAGCGTAAAATCCACAGGAGCTATTTGCTGTGCAGGAATAAATTTATGACGCGCCACTTTAAACACATCTGCTATTTGTTCTGCTAGTTTTCCTTCACCTTTCATGCGGGTTTTATATCGCGACTCGTTTAGCGTGCCACCATGCGTGTCCTTTATTTGATTTAAAATTTTACCAGCTCTTTCAGGAAAAGTTTTGCTAACCCACTCTTCAAAAATGGAAGCTATGCTGCCGTTTAATCTTACCATGATATAACTAAGTGAGTGTGCACCTCGCGCGCCTACTTCTTTGGCTAGGTCAAAAATTTCATCGCTGTTTATGCCATATATAATGGGAGCCATATTTACATTCACCGGTATGCCCGCATTGGTAAGTGTTTGCAAGGCCTTTAACCGCTGTGCAATAGTGGAGGTGCGTGGCTCCATCACTCGCCTTATGTCTTCATTAAGTGTGGTTATAGATAATGTAACACGCAGCAAGTTCTTTTCATTAAGTTCAGTAAGTATATCCATATCGCGCAGCAGCAGTGCGTTTTTGGTAATAATGCCCACGGGATGTCTGTATTTCAAAAACACCTTCAGACATTCTCTCGTTAATTCAAATTTTCGCTCTGCAGGTTGGTAACAATCAGTATTGCCACTCATTACTATCATTTGTGGTTTCCAACTTTTTTTATTGAATGCTTCTTCTAAAAGTTGTGGCGCATTTTTCTTAATTAATATTTTCTGTTCAAAATCTACTCCTGCACTGTAGCCCCAATACTCGTGCGAATTGCGCGCGTAGCAATAGGTGCAGCCATGCTCGCAACCGTTGTAGGGGTTTATGCTGTAGTCAAAACCTAAATCGGGCGAGTTGTTTTTAGAAAGTATACTCTTTGGAAAAACATCTATGAATGTGGTGCGTGGCGGTTCATCTTCTTCGTCTAGTTGCCACGCCATTTTTGCATCGTCTGTTGGCTCATAGCGCTGTTTTAAAAAAGGATTGTGGGTGTTGCTTTGCGAGCCACGCCCCTTTATAACGCCATCTTGCGATATGTGCGGTTTTACTTTCATTAATTTGATTTTTTATCAAAGTATTTGCCCATCCACTTGTCAGTGCCACTGTTCTTGCGTATCAAATTGGGGTTTACTTGTTTATCGTCAAGACGTGGGTCGTTGTACAATGTCATTCTTCTTATAAAACTTACTTCCACGGCTAAGGCATTAAATTCTTCAGTCACTTTGCCTTCTATTAAAAACAAGCCCCATCCACTTACACGGTATTGTTTTGCCACATCAGGAAAATGTACTGTGTCTATAAAATTTCCTTCGCGGTCCAGAAAAGTACCGAAGTACATGCTTTCGCCTTTGCTTGTGCGCGTTGGTTTTAGCGTGGTTAGGTAACCCACGGTCATTATTTTTTTGCCTATGTGGTTATGAAATTCGCTTACAGGAATTTCACCTTTTAAATAAGTATCTTCTGCGCTTTGTAAGTTGTTTTCGTTAAGTAAATCAAAAGGGCTACAAAGCGGAAAACCTATTAACTCCAGCTCATCATAAGCATCTTCTAACCAATGATGTTCTAAGGTAGGGAGCGAATAGTTTTTTTTGGTTGTCTTAAATAATTCTTCGCTAGGTGCAGTTGTTTTTGTTTTGCCTAGTCTAAGATGTAGCTGCCACATCAGTTCTTTTTTATTCAAACCAAGGTTTCTCAATGCTCCAACTCGAGCAAGTAAAACACTTTGCTCTAATGATATTTTTACTC
>JANOXJ010000332.1:0-15679 GCA_031418455.1 Flavobacteriales bacterium
CCAAATGTTTGTTACACTACATCGAGAATGTTGTAGTGGGTTCGGAAAATATTTGGGCCAGCCAAAGATTAATGAAAAATAAGGTAATTGAAGTTTTATATATAATTAATGATAAGTAAAATACTACAAATGTTTCAAACAGCCTTAAACAAAAAAGGCCTTCAGTTTCCTGAAAGCCTTGGTATCATTAGGTGGAGAATATCGGAGACGGACCGATGACCTCTTGCATGCCATGCAAGCGCTCTAGCCAGCTGAGCTATACCCCCTTATATTTTTAAACTTCGGTATGATAACCGCTGACCTTCCCGCTCGCTTGTGCGGGACGCTCTAGCCAGCTGAGCTATACCCCCTAAATTATACTAAAACATACCTAAACTGAACTTAGAATATGTCTTCTTTTATCGCTAAAAGGGGCGCAAATGTATGCGCTATATAAGACTATTAAAAACTTTTTTTTCAACCCAATGCAACACTCGCCTGACCAGTTAAGTCTTTGATTCATTAGGTTTTGCATTTTAATTTGATATTTCTTTGATTAAGGACTCCAGCAAAGCGCTGCCTCGTACCTCGAGGTGGCGCTTTTTTCGTTCCTGCATTACCTTCCTGACCATAGTTAGTATTTAGTGCATAATACACTGTTCTTTTTTATTCTAAACCTCTCCCTTATGCCGCAATTTCGTTGCTCCAATACCAGCATATGTTGCTCATCAGTTTAGCACTCTTGTTTTGCAATTGGACCTGTCAATTAATCAATCAAACTATTATTTACCACCATGACGCTTAGCAACACCATCAACCATGTGCGCGATTTTCATAATGCATTTGGCTTGCCAGTAAGAACTGTACCCACTGCAGATCTTTCAGAAAAAGAAATCCAACTGCGATTTAACCTTATGAAGGAAGAAAACGAGGAGTATCTGGAAGCAGCACAAAGAGGCGATTTAGTGGAAGTGGCCGATGCTTTGGGCGATATGCTCTACATTCTTTGTGGTACTATTAATGCACATGGTTTGCAAGAAAAGATAGCAGAGGTATTTGAAGAAATTCAGAGAAGCAACATGAGCAAACTTGACGAAAATGGTCAACCAATATACCGTGAAGATGGTAAGGTGATGAAAAGCAACAGGTACTTTAAGCCCGACATTGCTTCAATTCTTGCTAAATAATTTTTTTATTAGCGCCCGCTATACATACTCTCATAGTACTTAAGGTAGTCACCCGAGGTAATGTTTTTAATCCATTCTTCATTGGCCAAATACCAGTCTATTGTTTTGCCAAGTAATGACCGAAAAGGTTGTGTTGGTTCCCAGCCCAATTCGGTTTTTAGTTTGGTGGCATCTATTGCATAGCGCGCATCGTGGCCTGGCCTATCGGTCACATAAGTTATTAATTGTTCGCTTTCGCCTTTTGCTCGCCCCAATTTTTCATCCATTAGCTCGCACAAAAGTTTTACTACATCTATATTCTTCCACTCATTATTTCCACCTATGCAATAAGTATCACCCACCTTTCCCTTATGGAAAATTAAATCAATTGCGCGGGCATGATCTTCTACCCACAGCCAGTCGCGCACATTTTCACCTTTGCCGTACACCGGCAGCGGCTTACTGTTCTTAATATTATTTATAACAAGGGGAATTAGTTTTTCTGGAAAATGGTGCGAACCATAATTGTTGCTACAATTAGAAATAACCACTGGCAAACCATAAGTATGATGGTATGCGCGCACTAAATGATCGCTGGATGCTTTGCTTGCGCTGTAGGGGCTGCGTGGATCATAAGCTGTGGTTTCAGAAAATTTACCTGTAGCACCAAGCGATCCAAAAACTTCATCGGTACTGACATGATAAAACTGCTTTCCAGCAAAATCATTTTTCCAAATTTCTAATGCTGCCGATAACAGGTTAGAGGTACCAACTATATTTGTTTGCACAAAGGCATCAGGCCCGGTAATGCTTCTGTCCACATGGCTCTCTGCTGCTAAATGGATCACTCCATCAAATTTTTCTTCGGCAAATATTTTTTGTAGGAATTTTCTGTCGCAAATGTCTCCGCGAATGAATTGGTAATTGACCGCATTTTCAATGTCCTTTAAGTTAGCCAAATTTCCGGCATAGGTCAACTTATCTAAGTTATAAATGCGATACTCGGGATATTTGTTTACCAGCAGTCGCACCGCGTGCGAACCAATAAAACCAGCACCTCCTGTAACAAGTATTTTCATTTTATCGAAGATTATTTAGAAGTAAGAAAATAGATGTTAGATATTGGTAATTATAAATTAGCAGCTATACGTATTGGTTAGTTAACCAGATAATTCGACATATAAAATACACCTAACTTGTTATCCACTATTTACTAGCATAAGGTTACATTCTTATTACTCCTTCCGCCTCTAATGTCTTTTATAAACTCCAATAGGATAATTCTTTTATTTTGGTTCTGAATAATCCCTTAACGTCTACCAGCGTGCCTTTACCATCACGCATAAGCGATTTAAAGAATGCTTCATCCAAATTTAAATATTCCTTGTGTGATACTGCCACTACCACGGCATCATAAGCTCCCTGCGTTGGTTCTTTTACCAACCCAAAGCCATACTCATGCTTTAGTTCATCACTATCAGCATGCGGATCTATTACCTCTACTTGCACGCTAAATGACTCTAGTTCGCGTATTACATCTACTACTTTGGAGTTGCGCACATCGCTCACATCTTCTTTAAAAGTAGCGCCCATTACAAGCACTTTGGCCTCTAATGCATTGCGGCCTTGTTCTAATATTTTCTTTACCGTTTGTTTTCCTACATAGAAACCCATGCTATCGTTTACATAACGAGCACTGCTTATAACCTTGCTATGGTAGCCAATTTTTTTAGCCTTATAAACCAAATAATATGGATCTACACCTATACAATGACCACCAACAAGGCCCGGTGTGAATGGCAAGAAATTCCACTTTGTGCGAGCACTGGCCAATACATCATAGGTATTGATGCCCATTTTATTCAATATGATCGAAAGCTCGTTGATAAGTGAAATATTTACATCGCGCTGAGTATTCTCAATGATTTTGCTGGCCTCAGCTACTTTTATACTTGTAGCTCTGTGTGTGCCTGCATCTACTACTACCTCATACGTTTTAGCTATTTCTTCCAGCGATTCTGCGCAGCATCCGCTCACTACTTTCATAATGGTGCGAATGGTGTGGTTTTTATCACCCGGATTTATACGTTCTGGCGAGTAGCCTACTTTGAAATCTGTAACCATTTTAAGGCCAGATAATTCTTCCAAAATAGGCACGCAATCTTCTTCTGTACAACCTGGATACACTGTGCTTTCATACACCACATAGTCACCTTTCTTAAGCACTTTGCCTACAGTGCGCGAGGCTGCTAACACAGGACCCAAATCAGGCAAATTCATATTGTTTATTGGAGTAGGCACTGCTATTATGAAGAAATTCACATCTTTCATATCCTCCAAATCGGCTGTAAAATGAATGTCGCAGCCATCAAAAGCGCTACTCTCTAACTCCTGAGATGGATCTATTTTTTTGCGCATTAGGTCCACGCGTTGTTGGTTTATATCAAAACCCACAACTTTTAATGTTCGTGCAAATTCTAATGCAATAGGAAGACCTACATAACCAAGACCTATAACTCCCAGCTTGGCTTCCTTTTTTACTAATCTCTCGTATATCATATTCTATTAAAAATAATAATCAAATTTCATAATTGCTCTCATTCAATCTTTCAATATGAGTTGAAAAAAAAGCGGGTGCAAATGTGCGAAGAGTTGGGCTATTGACCTATGAATTCCACCCTACCTTCTATTAATTTGTATCTATCACTACTTTCAGGACAAATAGCTTGACCGCTGGTGTCAAATTTAAGCTTATGTCCTAGCTTACTCATCCAGCCCATTTGCCTTGCAGGATTTCCCACTATAAGCGCATAGGCCAGCACCTCTTTGGTTACCACTGCGCCTGCTCCTACAAATGCATATTCGCCTATTTCGTAACCGCACACTATAGTAGCATTGGCGCCTATGCTGGCTCCTTTGCGCACAATCGTTTGGCGGTATTCATTTTTGCGCACTACTGCGCTGCGCGGATTTATAACGTTGGTAAATACGCATGAAGGCCCAAGAAATACATCGTCTTCGCACGAAACTCCAGTGTAAAGCGACACATTGTTTTGCACTTTCACATTGTTGCCCAGCACCACCTCAGGCGACACTACTACGTTTTGGCCAATGTTGCAATTTTCACCAATGGTACAATTTGGCATAATGTGACTGAAATGCCAGATTTTAGTGCCGTTACCAATGGTGCAACCTTCGTCAATAATGGCTGTAGGATGCGAAAAAAAATTACTCATTTTCAAATTGATGTTGCGCCAACTCTTACAGCCTGACTATTTATTGTACTTAGTAAAATCCTTGTGTTCCACCTTGGTCAACTCCTCTTCTGTAAGCCGTTTAAAATAATCATAAGTAATTTTAAGGCCCTCGCTGCGGTGCACTTTTGGCTCCCATCCGAGCAATTGGCGAGCCAGTGTTATATCTGGCTGGCGTTGCTTTGGGTCGTCAGTTGGCAATTCTTTAAATATTATTTTCTGGCTGGTACCTGTCAGTTTTATTATTTCCTGAGCAAAATCAAGTATGGTTATTTCATCTGGATTGCCAATGTTTACCGGCATAGCATAATCGCTCATAAGCAATCGGAATATACCTTCTACCAAATCATCTACATAGCAAAAAGAGCGTGTTTGAGAACCATCGCCAAACACGGTAAGGTCTTCGCCACGTATGGCCTGACCTATGAATGCTGGCAATACACGTCCATCATTTAGCCTCATGCGTGGGCCGTAGGTATTAAATATGCGCACTATGCGGGTTTCCAAGCCATGAAAAGTGTGGTAGGCCATGGTCATTGCCTCTTGAAAGCGTTTTGCCTCGTCATACACACCACGTGGCCCTACCGGATTCACATTGCCCCAGTACGTTTCCTTTTGTGGATGCACGGCTGGGTCGCCATACACCTCGCTAGTGCTGGCTATTAGCACTCTTGCATTTTTTTCCTTGGCTAATCCTAAGCAATTATGAATGCCTAGCGACCCCACTTTAAGTGTCTGTATAGGTATTTTAAGATAATCAATAGGGCTGGCAGGCGAGGCAAAATGAAGTATATAATCTAACTTGCCGCTTACATGTATGAATTTAGAAACATCATGGTGATGAAATTCAAAATGCTCATTGGGGAATAGATGTTCAATGTTTTTTAAATCACCCGTTATTAAGTTGTCCATGGCTATAACATGAAAACCTTCCCTAATAAATCTGTCGCAAAGATGTGAGCCCAAAAAGCCGGCAGCTCCTGTTATAAGAATACGTGGCATAAGTCTGTTTTAGAAATGGAGGGCGAAGGTACATGTTGAAGTCTGTTTATACATACTTCACCAGTCAAATTGAGCCTCAATTCTATTTTACCTTTTTACCTCGGTTGCCGTGAGCTTCTACCTTATGGGTTATTGGTCACTTTTAGCCAATTTCCTGAGTAATGGAAATTCGCTCATTCAATATCTTTATTTCAAACTAGCTGCTATGGCAGGAGTTAAATACAAAGTCGTTTAGCTCGCGCGTGTAGGAGTCCAGCTGTGTAACGCTTTGGCGCATGTATGTGAGCATTTGATCTAACTCACCTTTATTGTCCAGGCCATGCTCCGTCAAGTTAGCTATTCCCATCAATTGGGTTACAGGTTGTCGCACTTTATGGGAGTTTTGCTGAAGTATCTCTTCAAGTGTTTTTATGTGTTGTTCTTTTGTTTCATGTGCTTTGCGAAGTTCAGTTATGTCGCGTCCCACTGATATTACTTCCACTAAATTTCCTTCATCATCAAAAACACCCGTCTCATTCCACAATGTCCATTGTCTTTGTCGATTTTTACCTAAGCTTATTTTCAGATAAGATACACTCGGATTTTTTCTATTAATATTACTAATATGATTGAGGAATTCAAACCTCTCTTCATTAGTCAAATGCCTATTCTGCTTGCCGCTGGTCATTTCCTTTTCTTTTATTCCAAAATATTTTATGTAGCTTGCATTGGCATATAAACAATCGCCTGCGGGGTTTGACAGCACTATAAAATCCGGTGTGTATTCTAACAATGACTGCAATCGATTTACAAATAATTTGCGTTCGCCCAAAGCACGCAGTTTTATAATTTTTGCAGCGCACATGGAACTTAGCGTTTCTAGCATTTGTTTATGCGACTCTGTAAAAAATCCTTTGGAAGGATGCTCAGAATCAATTACCCCTATTAGCTCACCCTTGTAACAAATGGGTACAGCTATTTCTGACAATCTCCTTTCATCATCTACTATATATCTTTCGTCTATTGAAGTATCTGCTATTATTTCGCCTTCTTGTTTTAAGGCCACCCAACCTACTATTCCCTTGCCAACGGGTATTTCTATTGGATTTAATATTTCTAAAGGGTTGGGGTTTTTGGGACCATAAGCCGCTTTTTGCACCAATTTATTTGTCTCTTTGTCCAAAAGGTAAATTACGCAGTCTGTAAATCCAAGTTTGGAAACGCACGACTGCATGAAGGTCCAAAGTAAATCGTTTAGATTATCTTGATTAACCAGGTAGGCTGCAAATTCGCTTATCGCACTTTGTTCTGCCCTTTGGCGCTGCAGCATTTGATGCATTCTTTTTCTGGAGCGTTAGCAACTTGCACCAACAATGATTAATGAAGCCCCGAGTAAGGCTGAGAGTGTTATTAAATACATAAGAGAGGTTTAGTGAAGTGGTGTAACGCTTCTTATGTAACTATGGTTTCACTTTTATATCTTATATAAAATCCAACTCCTTGTGCCGTAATTTAAATACAGCGATGGCAAGTTTATTTCTGACTGTAAATCTTATGAATTGCGCAGCCATCGCACTTTGTTTTTTTCGAGAAAAAATGCTTGTAGATTAACCTGGCTATATATGCCACTGCCAATGCTATAAATATGATTACTAGAAACTCTTGCATTAGTTTAAAATATTGAATGCCAACAATGCTGCAAGGTAGGCCAAAGCGCCCATATATGCAAGTTGTATAAGCGGCCATTTCCAGCTTTTGGTTTCGCGTTTTACTATGGCCAGTGTGGCCATGCACTGCATAGCATACACATAAAATATCATGAGCGATACGCCTGCAGCAAGCGTATAAACGGGCTTTCCGGTTTTGGGATTTATCTCATCTCTTAATCTATTCATTAATGAATTATCGTTCTCAAAATCTTCATTTACGCTATAGATAGTAGCCATGCTGCCTACAAACACCTCCCGCGCTGCAAATGAGGTAATGAGTGAAATACCAATCTTCCAGTCAAAACCTAAAGGTTCTATTGCCGGCTCTATGGTTTTGCCCAAAATACCTATGTAAGAATTTTCCAATTTCACAGCATTTATCTGTCGCTCGTAATCTTGTTCTGTTATGCCATTGGATGCCGTTGGCTGCTCTATAAGTGCCAAAGCATCTTGTGTTCTTTGGCTAGGGCCATAGCTGGCAAGTGCCCATAACAAAATAGAAATGGCCAGAATAACCTTGCCTGCATCGAAAATAAAAATGCGCACTTTTTCCCAAATAGACAATAAAACATGTCCCCAACGCGGACGCTTGTAGGAGGGTAGCTCCATAATTAAAAAACTACGGTCATTGCTTTTTATTAAATACTTCATTACAGCTGCTACTAACAAAGCACTTACTAGACCGAGGGAATAAAGCATGAATAACACAAGTCCTTGCAAATTGAAAAAACCAAAAGCTATAGTATTGGGAATAACAAGTGCTATAAGCAAAGTATACACCGGAATGCGGGCGCTGCAACTCATAAGCGGTGCCACCATAATGGTAATAATGCGGTCTTTCCAACTGCTTATGGTGCGTGCAGCCATAATGCCAGGTATGGCGCAGGCCACGCTGCTCATTAAGGGTACCACGCTCTTACCATTTAGCCCAAAAGGCCGCACTAATTTGTCCATAATAAATACCACGCGCGACATATATCCGGTTTCTTCTAATATGGCCATGAAGAAAAAAAGCAGCGCTATTTGCGGCACAAAAACCACTACTCCGCCTATGCCGGGTATTATACCTTGCGATACCAAATCGGTAAAAATGCCCGCTGGCATAAGTTGCTGCGCCCATTGGCTAAGTCTTAAGAATGTACCATCTATCCACTCCATAGGATAGGAGGCTATGCTAAATATGCATTGGAACACCAATAACAAAACGCCTATAAAAATGGCATATCCAAAAATTGGATGCACCAATATTTTATCTAACTTTAGTGTAGCATCGCTTATGGCATGCTGGCCTTGTTGGTGATTTACTTTGTGCAACAGCTGCTTAATGACAGAAAAACGCTGTTGCGCATCTGCCGACTGCGCAGCTTTATCCAAAGCCAATTCTTCTAATTTTATACTACCAAATTTTCTTCGGTTTGTATCCGTTTTTACACTTTCTACTGCCTTTTTTAATTCTGCTATTCCTTCGCCCGTGCGGCCATTTACACATATTATTTCTACATCGTTCAGCTCTTGTTGCAAAGCAGCAATGTCCAGCCGCATGCTTTTCTGCATGGCTATGTCATTCATGGTAAGCACTAGCACCATGGGCAAGCCCACATCATATACTTGTGTGAATAGAAGTAAATTTCTTTTAAGGTTGCTGGCGTCTGCTATTACCACCACCGCATCGGGGTGGTTAGGGTCTTGCTTATTCTTTAGCACCTCCAGCACTATTCGCTCATCTTTAGAACGAGGAAAAATGCTATATATACCGGGTAAATCCAGTACTTCAATTTTTTTTCCTGAAGGTAAATCTGTTGTACCTGTTTTTTTATCTACGGTAACTCCCGGAAAATTACCCACCGTTTGATTGAGACCTGTAAGGTGGTTGAATACAGAGCTTTTGCCTGTATTAGGATTGCCTATAAGAGCTATTCGTTTTATTTCCATAGCCTTTTTACAATCATTTGTCCTCACTTTCCATTATCACCAAATCAGCCTCGTCCAAACGCAGCGACAGCATGTATCCGCCCACATCTACCGCTATAGGGTCGCCCATAGGCGCAGCATATAGCATGGTTACTTGCATTCCTCCATGCATACCCATTTCTATCAACTTAGGAGTTAAGTCGCTAGGTGCTATATGTTTTATAGTACCCTTTTGGCCAGGCTTATATGACTTTAATGTGGCTGACATGGGTTTGGCTTATGCAGGCTACGAAAGAAGGAGTAGAATGGAATAACCTGCATACCATGAAAAAGGTATTACAAGAACTTCTAGTGACAATCCAATTTTAAAAATGTTAGTTGAATTCTTCCTTTTCGTTCAGGCAACAATTCAAATTATATTTGCCCGAATTTTCTAACGAAGTAAAATTCAATCGTTCATGTCTTATTTGAAAGAAAAACTGGTAGGCGAAGGTCTCACATATGATGACGTTCTTCTTGTGCCTGCATATTCCAATGTGCTACCCCGCGAGGTAAACATTCAATCAAAATTTAGTAGAAACATAGTGCTAAACACCCCTGTGGTGAGCGCTGCCATGGACACCGTTACAGAAAGCGATATGGCCATAGGTATGGCGCGGCAAGGCGGCATAGGTGTGATACATAAAAACATGACCATAGCTGCACAGGCCCAAGAGGTGCGCAAGGTGAAGCGCAGTGAAAGTGGCATGATACAAGACCCTATTGTACTGCCACTAACAGCCGTGGTGGGCGATGCGCTTAAGCTAATGGCCGAAAATAAAATAGGCGGAATTCCTGTGGTAAACGAGGCTGGACTATTAAAAGGCATAGTCACCAACCGCGACCTAAGGTTTGAAAAAGATACAAGCCGGCCTATAACCGAAGTAATGACAAGCGAAGGCCTTATAGTGACTGATAAACCTAACGACATGGCCGCTGCAGAATCTATTTTGCAAGCACACAAAATTGAAAAACTACCTGTAGTAAGTAAAGATGGAAAACTGGTGGGATTAATGACTTACCAGGACATTATAAAATTAAAAAAATACCCCAACTCTTGTAAGGATGCCTTGGGCAGATTACGCGTGGCAGCCGCTGTAGGTGTTACACACGACACTATGGAGCGTGCAGAGGCAGTAGTAAAAGCAGGTGTAGATGCAATTATTATAGATACAGCCCACGGCCACTCACAAGGTGTGCTTAACATGCTTAAGCAAGTAAAAGAAAAATACGGCAATAAAATAGACATTATAGTAGGCAATGTAGCCACAGCCGCTGCTGCTAATGCGCTTATAGAAGCCGGTGCAGATGCCGTAAAAGTGGGCATTGGACCAGGCTCCATTTGCACCACACGCGTAATAGCCGGTGTGGGTGTGCCCCAACTAACAGCGGTAATGGATGTAGCCAATGGTATTACGGACAAGTCGGTACCCATTATAGCAGATGGTGGTATACGATTTACTGGCGATATAGTAAAAGCTATAGCCGGTGGTGCCAGCACCATTATGGTGGGCAGCATGCTGGCTGGTACGGAAGAAAGTCCGGGCGAAACCATCATTTACGAAGGCAGAAAATTTAAATCGTACCGCGGCATGGGCTCTGTGGAAGCCATGCAGCAGGGCAGTAAAGACCGCTATTTTCAAGATGCTGAAGACGACATAAAGAAACTAGTGCCTGAGGGCATAAGCGGCAGAGTGCCATTTAAAGGCGCAGTGCAAGAGGTAATGTATCAGGTAATAGGTGGTTTGCGCGCTGGTATGGGCTATTGCGGATGTGCTACTATAGCCGATTTGCAAAATGCCAAGTTTATACGCATAACCAATGCTGGCATGAAGGAAAGCCACCCACACGACATATTAATAACCCGCGAAGCTCCCAACTATAGCCTACGCTAATATAAAAACATCTTATAAACACGCTCAAATCAACCATTTGGCTTAATTAAATAAGCCTTAGGTAGGGGTCTACAAAAGTTGGTTTTATACAACTGGGCAGTCAAGCATTATCTGATTCAAAATCATGGCTTTTTAGCTGCCCAAAATTCTCTTACTTTCGCACGCCTTTTAATTTAAAAGACTAGATTAACACTTTATATGAAAACCATTAAGAAATTACTTTTTACAGTCCTCTTTTTTGTGGCATTGTCAGCAACTGCCCAAGATAAAAACGCAGTAGTGCTAACAGTGGATGGCGAACCAACCACGGTAGAAGAATTTGAGAACATTTTCAAAAAGAATAACCGCGACTCTGCAGTAACTCCACAGAGCCTGGATGAATACATGGAACTGTTCGTAAACTTTAAGCTAAAAGTGAAAGAAGCTAAAGAAATGGGCTTGGATACTGTGGGTAAATTCAAACAAGAACTGGCCGGCTACCGCGCACAGCTTGCACGCCCATACCTTACTGACAGCGACAAACTAACCGACCTGGTGAAGGAAGCATATGACAGGCAGCAGCTGGAAATACACGCTATGCACATACTAGTGAAGTGCGACCCGGTGGCAGCATCGCCAGATACATTGGCAGCCTACAACCGTGCAATGGCATTGCGCGCGCGCATAATGGCCGGAGAAGATTTTGCTACAGTGGCTAAAGACAAAGATGGCAGCGATGACCCAAGTGCTAAAGACAACGGTGGCGATCTGGGATATTTCACCGTATTTCAAATGGTACACCCTTTTGAAGATGCAGCCTACAACACTCCTGTTGGGCAAGTAAGCATGCCAGTGCGCACACGCTACGGCTATCACATTATAAAAGTGCTTGACAACAGAACAGCCCGTGGCGAAGTGCATGTGGCGCATATAATGGTAAAACCAAAAACAGAAGCAAATGGAGAAGCCAATGCTGCTGCACGTGCCAATGAAATTTATCAAAAAATAGTATCGAACGAAGAAACTTTTGAAAACCTTGCTGCCAAATACAGCGATGATTTGGGAACCGGCAAAAAAGGCGGTGAACTTCCATGGTTTGGTACTAACAAAATGGTGGCCGAATTTGAAAATGCGGCATTTAGTTTAGCTAAAGATGGCGATGTAAGCCAACCTATAAAAACATCTTTTGGCTACCACATTATTAAAAGATTAGGCTACAAGCCTGTGCCGCCATTTACCGATGTAGAAAAAGATTTGAAAAACAGAGTTAGCAAAGATGGCAGAAGCGAAAAAACCAGAAAATCATTTATTGAAAAGATTAAAAAGGAGTATAACTACACCGAATATAATGAAGTATTAATTCCTCTGATAGCTAAGGCGGACACTAACATATATGAAGGTAAAGTAAAACTAAAAAAGCGTGCTTTGAAAAAAACCATGCTTAGCATAGGCGACAAGAAATACACCGTAAAAGATTTCATAGCCTACCTGCAAATGCGCGGTAAAACCAAAACCCGACTTACACCTGCAGAGTATGTAAACTCCATGGCGCATACCTATGGCGAAGACATGCTTATGGATTATGAAAATGCTCGTTTGGAACAAAAGCACCCTGCCTTTAGACTGCTTATGAAAGAATACAAAGAAGGCATTTTGCTATTTGAACTTACCGACCAAAAAGTGTGGAGCAAAGCAGTAAAGGACACTACCGGACTAAAAGAATACTACGCAAAAAACAAATCGAAATTTATGTGGCCTGAGCGCGCAGATGTGATTATATACACTTGCGGTTCGGACAGTGTTGCTGCCGTGCTTCGCCAAATGCTGGCACAAGGCAGAGACAAGTCTGCAATAGCAGGTGAACTAAACAAAAATTCGCAGCTTAATTTGCAAATAGAAGAAGATGTGTATGCAAGAGACGAACGCGACCTGCTTGCTAAAGTAGATTGGAAAAAAGGAATGAGCCAAAACATTTTCGAAAACGGATTGGTATATGTGGTAGAAGTAAAAGAAATTTTACCTCCATCAGAAAAAAAATTGGACGAGGCTAAAGGACTCATCACTTCTGATTACCAAACTTATTTAGAACAAGAGTGGATTAAAGAATTGCGCTCTAAGCACAAAGTAGTAGTGAATAAAGAGGTGCTGCACTCTATTCATTAAATTTTTTAAGATAAGCTTGCACAAAAGAACTAAAGGCTTGCTCGCACTAATAAAAGAATGGGCATGCGTGAGGTAATGAGATGAATAACCAATTAACTGCTTTCATATTTCTTGCATTTGTTGCCCTTAGCTGTAACAATATGGGCAACCAAAACGCCCTAGTGGCACGTGTGGGAGACAAAACTCTTTCATGGGCAGAACTAATGGATGTAATACCCGACAACAGCAATGCATTGGACAGCGCTGCACTGGCAGAACGCTATATACAAAACTGGGCAAAACAACAAGTATTAATTTCACAAGCAGAAAGCAGTTTGAGTGATGAAAAAAAATCTTTTGACGCGCTTATTGAAAATTACAGAACATCGTTACTTACCTACACCTACGAGCAAGAATGGATAAACCAAAAGCTTGATACGGCTGTAACAGAGGATGAAATAGTAAAATATTATAACGATAACGAAAAGAACTTTGAATTGCGCGATTACATACTGAAGGTAAAATTTTCTGCCATAGCCTCCGACAGTAAAGCTATACCTGGCCTGAAAAAACTATTTTACAGCACCAAGCCGGAAGACCTTGTAAAACTTGAAAAATATTGTGTAGAAAATGGAGCATCTTATTACTTCAACGAAGACAGATGGATGCTTTGGGAAGATTTTATAAAACAAATACCACTGGCAGGCTTCGACCCGGAAACTTTTTTGAAGAAGAACAAAAACTTTGAATTTGAAAAAGAAAACAATTTGTATTTGATGACCATAACGGACTACCAACTTAACGGGACACGCTCACCATTGAGTTTTGAAAAAGAAAGAATAAGAAGCTTAATAGTCAATAAACGCAAAATGGATTTACTGGATACAATGCGTGAAGACCTTTACCAAAAGGCCTTACAAGAAAAGCGAGTAGAAACATTTTACGAAAAGAAATGAAAAAAATAATTCATACCCTCATCATATTTTGTTTGGCAATAGTGCCTGGGCGCACCCTTGCCCAACAATTGCAAATGATAGATGGCATAATAGGTATAGTAGGCAACGAAATAGTGCTGAATAGCGAACTGCAAGCCATATTGCTGGAAATGGGACCGGAAGTAATGTATGACAGAGCAGAAGTGTGCAAGCAATACGAAAGCCTTTTGTACCAAAAACTGTTGCTTAACCAAAGCAAGCTTGACAGCTTGGAGGTAAGCGATGTGGATGTGCAACAACAGGTAGATCGCAGATTGGACTATTTCGTTAAAATGTTTGGTAGCATAGAAGAATTTGAGAAGTACTATGGCAAAACCTCCTCGCAATTAAAAGACGAATATTTTGATTTGATAAAAGACCAGTTGCTTGTGCAACGCATGCAGGAGGAAATAACCAAAAACCTGAAAGTAACACCTGCCGATGTGCAGCGCTATTTTAAAACCATACCTGCCGACTCATTGCCCCTGATAGGCGAGCAACTACAATACTCGCAAATAATGATAGAACCGCAAGTGCGCGATACAGAGAGGGAGCGTGTAATAAGCACACTGGACAGCCTTAGAAACCGCCTTGCAGGTGGCCGTGGCTCTATGATGCTGGAGGCAAGCAAATGGAGCGAAGACCCAGGCAGCAAATACAAAGGCGGTTGCTATCCTATGCAACGCAAAGGCTCCTTTGTGCCGGAATATGAAGCTGCTGTGGCCACCACACCAGAGGGAAGTTATTCGCCCGTATTTAAGTCAGAATATGGCTACCATATAGTAAAGGTGATAGAAAAGCGTGGCGAGTATTATGAAAGCTGCCACATACTAATGTCACCAAAAATTGTGGCCACTGACCTGGATGTGGCTCGCCTAAAGCTAGACACTGTGCGCACCATGCTGTCATACGACTCTCTTTCGTTTTCTAAAGCTGCATTTAAATACAGCACAGAAGAAAACACGCGCAATGCCGGAGGCAAAGTAATGAACAACGCTACAGGTGGCACCAAGCACGATGTAGCACAATTGCCAGCAGAGTTAAACCTGGTGCTTATGGAAATGAAAGTGGGCGAAATAAGCGAACCCATACTTACTACAAAGCCTGATGGATCGCAAGCCTATATAATGTACCACCTGGATGCCCGCACACCAGCCCACGTAGCCAACATAAAAGACGACTACGAAATTTTTCAGAATGTGGCTGAGAACGATGCTAAGCAAAAAGAAATAGACAAGTGGGTAAAAAGGAAATTAGCCACCACCTACTCTACCACACATGCTGACTATGCTACCTGCACATTCCAGTTTCCGTGGGGAAGCGCTACCGAAAAAAAATAAAAAAAGAATATTGATTATTCGGTATTCATAATTTTTTTGCATCTTCTTAGTTGTCCTTAGCTGTCAGATATAAATTAGCCCGACTTACGAAATAGGATGGACACTCCCTAAAAACAAAAGCTAAAATTCTATTTCTCCCTTATAATTATTCAAATATGTCAGATATAAAATTCAATTCAGACGCAGAAGCGTTAGACTCATTAAAAGGCAAATACGCCATTCTTAAAAAAGAAATAGGCAAGGCCATAGTAGGTCAAGATGATGTGGTAAAAAGCGTGCTCATTGCCATATTTGGTAATGGACACTGCCT
>JANOXJ010000333.1:0-2318 GCA_031418455.1 Flavobacteriales bacterium
TTACTTTTGTGCCATGTCAACCGTTTTTACACCGGAAAAAATATCTGCCGCAAAGCACCTAATATCAGCAGCAACAAAAATAATTGTAACAGCGCACAAATCGCCCGATGGCGATGCTGTAGGCTCTACGCTGGCGCTAAACAATTTTCTATTATCTATTGGCAAAAACAGCATTGTTCTTTTGCCCGATTCGGCTCCGGATTTTTTAACCTGGATGAGCGGTGCCAAAGACATACTTATATACGATAAGAATGTAGAGGCTGCACAAAAAGAAATTGCAAGTGCCGATTTAATTTTTTCGCTTGACTACAACAACTTAAGCCGTGTGGGCAAAGAGATGGAAGCAAGCCTGCGCACGGCCCCTGCAAAGTTTATTATGATAGACCATCACGAGCAGCCTGAGCCATACTCGGAAGTTACCTTTAGCTACACACCCTCTTGCAGCACCGCGCAGCTCGTTTACCAATTTATAGATGCATGCGGCTGGAATGACAAGATAAATAACGCGATAGCCGAGTGCATTTATTGTGGCATTATGACCGACAGTGGCTCGTTTCGTTTCCCAAGTGTAACAGCTGAAACACACCGCATAGTGGCCAACCTTATTGAAAGTGGATTGGACCACGCGCGTGTACACCGCGAGGTGTATGACACCAATTTGCAAGACAGATTAAAACTTATAGGCTATGCGCTCAACGAAAAATTAGAAGTGCTGGCTGAGAGTGCAACCGCATTCATATATCTTACACAAGAGGAGCTCCAGAGATTTAACCATCGCCAGGGCGACACAGAAGGATTGGTAAACCAAGCCTTGAGCATACAAGGAGTAAAACTGGCTGCATTTTTTCGTGAGGGTAACAATGAGGTAAAAGTGTCGTTTCGCAGCAAAGGCAGTTTTGATGTAAATGCCTTTGCACGCGCCAACTGGCGTGGTGGCGGGCACATGAATGCGGCAGGTGGCATTACTCAAGAGAGTATGGAAATAGCACTTAAGCGGTTTAGGCAAGAGGTGGCAGATTTAAAAGAAACCATTACAGCCAGTTAATTTTTTTTATTCTTATTTACACTTCTCTTTCGCATGAAAAAATTTCAATTCGCCCTTTTTATATTAAGCATAGTGCTCATGAGCTGCAATGGCTGCTCAGAAAAAAAAGACTCTACACAAGTGGATTATGCTGATGTGCAAAACAAACTAATAAAGGATGCCAAAAAGGAACATGAAAAAGAAATAAAGGCCATTGAAAAATTTGTAAAAGAAAAAAATTGGCCCATGCAAGAAACCAAAAGTGGCCTTCGCTATTGGATATATGAAAACGGAATCGGCAGCAATGCCAAAGAAAACGATGTAGTCACCATATCATACTCCATTACCTTGCTAGACGATACGCAGTGCTACACCACTACCGATGCTAATCCAAAACAATTTGTGGTAGGGCGCGACAATGTGGAAACAGGCTTGCACGAAGCACTTAGCTTAATGCACGTAGGCGACCGTGGCAAGTTTGTTTTACCTTCTCATCTTGCATTTGGTTTTACAGGCGACTCGGGCAAAATTCCGCAAAATGCCAGTGTGGTGTACGACATTCACCTTATTAAAATAGGATAAGAAAAACGGCTATTCATTTTTTGAAATAGCATACATACCCAATTTAAATTTTCGAGCATAAAAACGCGAGAAAGCAACGATTACAAATGTGCCAACTACAGTGGGCCATACCCAATGTATCCAATGCGGGCCTAAGGGTTGCACGTTTACAACAAAGGCCGTAATAGCAGCTATGTAACTACCAATCATACGCGCAATGTGCATAAAATACCATTGCATTTTGCCGTATCGCTCATCATACTGTTTCAGAAAAAAATACTTAAAGTCTTGTACCGCACCACCTAAAATAAGTGTGCCAAAAACAACAGGCGCTACTGCCATACCTGTAGCACCTTTCTTTACAAACATTGCTGCCACCACATACATGGCAACCACCAATGCAAATGCCACAATGGTCATAATTTTATCAATCAAAAAAGACTGCTGTCCATCTCTATTGGCTGCATATCTCTTACCTGTCCACACCATATAAAAAGTGAATAGCGAAACACTGGCCAAAAACCAATTACCAAAATAAATGGATGGTGGCAACGCTGTAATGCAAATAACCAACATAAGCCAATAATACAAAGTACCCATGGCGCGGTGCAGCTTGCCCCCTTTAGGCAATAGCATTTGAAGCAATCCGAACAACAATACCAAGCCACCGCATGCTATATGTATAAATTTTGATATTAAGTGAACGAAATCCATTGCAAGAAAATTTAGTGTG
>JANOXJ010000334.1:0-15240 GCA_031418455.1 Flavobacteriales bacterium
AATCATTCAATATGAAAAAAGGCAACTCTTAGTTACCTTTTTTATTAATACTATTTTGGAAACGGATTTGAACAGATAAAAGCTGGATTAACACGGATTTTGAAATTTCATTATCTGTGTAGATCAATCCTAATCCGTCCCGATAGCTATCGGGATCCGTGTCCTATCTAAACTACCTCTTCCACTGCGGCCAGCGGCCAGGCGTATAAGGCGCATTGTTCATTTCCAATTCATTTTCCAAAGCCTTCACTTGTTCGTCTAGTTTATGCAAGCTTGCTAGCACTTTTTCAAATTGATTAGCCGCTATTTCGTATGATTCTTTATACGTGCCCGGCACCTCACTGGTAGTGCTAAATAGCGCACCCTCCATAGTATACACACGGTCGTTTATGCTGGTAGTAGTTTCATATTCGCGCGAGGCACGTGTGCGGTCGCCAAATAGCTGCATGTTTATATTTTGCATTTCGCTTCTTAGCGCATGTGCTTTTGCAAGCAAATCTTTTGGTGCTGCAGGCATGTCTTCCACTGCGCTATTTATACTGCTAATGCGGGTATCTAATGTACCTGCTATATCATTAGTAGCACTAAGTGCTTTAGCAAAATCGCTCACCTTGGCGCAGAATGCTGCGTTGTTTTCAGCATTGCGCGGCAATGAACTATTGTCTAACATTCTTACAGTAAAGTTTACCGGAGCTGCTAATTCTGTAAGCACACCATCTTCGTATTTTGACAATGACACGTTGTATGTACCTGGAGCCACAAGGTGACCTAACTCTGCACTGCTCCAAAGCTCGTCAGGCCCTGGTGTGTAGCGGCCTTGCACGGGTGCGGGTGTAGGTGCGCGCAGGTCCCACATTATTTTTTGCAATCCGCTTGATGCGCCTGTTTTTAAATGACGCACCACATTACCGCTTTTATCTTTTATAGTAAATAGCAAGTAGGGCTCTGCTTGTTGGTCTTCCATTCGCAAGCTGTCTATGCTTGGGTAATAAACTTTTTCGTTTTTCTCTGTCTTTGCTTTTTCGGCCTCTTTACGTTTTTGTTTTATGGTTTTTAATTCATCTTTTACGTAGTAAAATATTTCTGCTCCCAATTCCGGATTGGGCGTATTGTAATAGTCGCTTCCCATGTGCGCCTTGCCACGCAGGCCAAGTGGTGTGCTTGGTATATACATTAAAGCATCGGTTACAGGATATATTACTGCCGTTTTATCAAGGTCTTCTTTTTTCACATTGCGCAGCAGCGAGTAGTCGTCCATTACATAAAAGCCACGGCCAAATGTGGCTATTACCAAATCATTTTCTCTGCGTTGTATTTCTATGTCGCGCACTGCCACTGTTGGCAATCCTGATTTTAGTTGTAGCCATTTGTCACCACCGTTGGTACTAAAAAAGCATCCAAATTCTGTTCCCACAAAAAGTAGTTTAGCATCCACATGATCTTCTGCTATGCTATATACACTTCCACGTTCAGGTAGGTTGTTTTGAATTGCTTTCCATGTTTTACCGGCATCGTTTGTTTTTAGAACATAAGGTTTAAAGTCGCCATAGCGGTGGTGGTTAAAGCATACATATGCCACATTTTTATCATGCACCGAGGCTATTATTTGGTGCACATAACTCATAGCAGGCACGCCAGGTAGGTTATCAAATTTTGTCCAGTTTTTACCGCCATCCATAGTCAATTGTATAAGGCCATCATCTGTTCCTGCCCATATCATGTTCTCATCAAATTTTGATTCTGCAACACTAGTAAGTTGGCCATAAATATCTGTGCTACCATTTTTTGCTATAGCGTCAACACTCCACACTTTGCCCATTACTTCCAGTTTGTTGCGGTCTATTTGGCGCGACAAATCGGGGCTTATGGCTTGCCATGAGTTACCTCTGTCATCGGTTCTAAACAGTCGGTTAGCACCAAAATAAAGTCGTGTATTGCTAAACTGACTTATTAGCAAAGGGGCATCCCAATTCCATCTAAGGGCTGCTTCGCCTTCTTTTTCTATGGGTTTTATCCAAAGGTATTCGCCAGTGTTTTTATCAAATCGGCTTAGGCCACCATATTGGCTTTGTGCATATATTATGTTGGGGTTGGTAGGGTCTACTTGAGTTTCAAAACCATCGCCTGTGCTGGTAACAAACCAGTCGGCATTGGTTATACCATTAGCCGAAATAGTGCGGCTTGGGCCACCCAAACTAAAGTTGTCTTGTGTGCCACCATGCACATTATAAAAAGGCAAAGCATTGTCGGTAGCTACTTTGTAAAATTGTGTTACTGGCAGGTTAGATTTAAACTCCCACTGCTGCGCAAAATTCCATGTTTCATATATACCACCATCGCATCCAACTAGCAAGTGGTCAGTGTTATTAGGGTCTATCCATATGGCATGATTGTCCACGTGCTTGTAGTATTCACCCAAAGAGCGCACGTTCTTACCTCCATCATCGCTTACTTGAAAATAAGTGTCGCTAATAAAAATGCGGTTTACATTTTTTGGGTCGCAATAAATTTCCTGATAATAATTTCCTGAAGTGAAAAAACCACTTTGTTTATCCCACGTAACACCTTTGTTAGATGATTTGTAAATACCGCCTTTGCCCTCTTTAGCTTCTACTACAGAGTATAACACATCAGGATTTACGGGGCTTATAGCCAATCCCATTCTACCAATATCGCCAGCAGGCAAACCACCTTCTAGTTTAGTCCATGTGGTACCACCATCAGTACTCTTGTACAATGCAGATTCAGGGCCGCCACCTATGTAAGTGTGTACCTTGCGCATGCGTTGGTGAAATGCTGCATACAATACTTTAGGATTGCGCGGGTCCATTACCAAATCGTTGCAGCCTGTGTATTGGCTGATAGATTTTATACAGGTCCAAGTAGCACCACCATCGGTACTTTTATACACACCACGGTCACCACCCTCTTTCCACACAGGGCCATAGGCCGCTACATATACCACGTTGGCATCAGTAGGGTCTACTATTATTTCCGCTATGTGTTCAGAATTTTTTAGGCCCATATTTTTCCAGCTGCGGCCACCATCCATGCTCTTATACACGCCATCGCCATAAGCTACTGAGCGTTGGTTATTGTTTTCGCCACTTCCTACCCACACGGTGGTGGCATTGTTTGGGTCCAGGCTTACACACCCAATGGAATAGGAGCCTTGCCCATCAAAAATAGGAGTGAAGCTTGTGCCATGGTTAGTAGTTTTCCAAACACCACCGCTTGCAGCAGCTACATAGTATTCGCTGTGGTTGTTAGGGTTTACCGCAAAGTCTGCTATGCGGCCAGAAGTAACTGCCGGGCCTATAGAACGCCACGACAAGGCTGCATAGGTGTCAGCCGTAAGCTCAGCACTTTTGGCTGCAGGAGTAGCAGCAGGCGTAGTTTTTTTCTTTTGTGCAAATGCATTATTGACAAACAAAATTGCAACAACAGTAAATACTGATAATTTGAATCCCATATGAATTTTGGTTTTGGTAATTGTCTCTTTTTATTTAACGCTGCGAGGTTATGAATAAATCAGGATATTTAGTTTTCCGTTTGTGTAATAATGGCCCAAAAGCAGCAATTTTATTGCAAATAAGTATTTAACCATTGCTACGTGTTTTAGACCTGGATAATGCATATTTGTGCTCGCTAATAACCAAATGCCTATTATGAAAAATTCTATTCTCTCATTTGTAATATTTCTTATTTCCACTCCACTTTTTTCGCAGACTTTAGAAGGTGCTTTTCCCATTTCAGGCAGCGACATTGTGACCACATGGCTTTCTAAAACGGATGCTGAGGGCAACACCTATGCGTTTGGCGACTTGCTAGGCAATGCTGATTTAGATCCGGGCGAGGGGCAATTTAATTTTATTGCTAACTCCTCTATGCGCTACACATACGTTATTAAACTTAATCCATTAGGCCAGTTAGTATGGGCAAAAACCTTTAGCGCTACCGGCACAGGTTTTAATAGTGCCATACCAATTATATCTGCCGATTTTGATTCTGAAAACAACTTAGTATTGGCTGGCAATAGCAACAGTCCTGTTACTTATGATAATGGTTCCGTATGGCTCAATGGGGCCAATTCAGGCTATTTTTTAGCTAAGTTAAGTCCGTTAGGTGAGCTGCTTTGGAGTTTAGACTACAATAGTTCTGTAATGGGAATAAAACTAGCCAGTACCAACGAGATATACGTTAGTACCAATTTTGGTAATATTAGCACATCCGCTCGGATTTCTAAATTATCCACGACTGGCACTTTACTTTGGAGCAAAACTTATTCTAACAATTATGTGGGCTTTAATGCAAGCGACAACTCTTTGGCGGTAGACTCGCAAGACAATGTGTGCATTGTAGGCAGTTTTGATTTTCCGTTACTTGTAGACACATTGTTTTATCCAAGCGCTGGTTCGTATGACAATTTTGTAATAAAGCTAGACCCGGCAGGCAACATACTCTGGACTAAAACATTTGGTAATGCAGGTAGCGACTGGGTTTATCATGTTGCATTTGATGCGGATGATAATCTATATTACTGTGGCAGTTATTCTGGCACTATAGACATGGACCCCGGGGCAGGAGTGGCAGAATTGACTGGTGCTGATGGTGGCTACATTACTAAATTAGATGCTAACGGCAATTTTGTATGGACCATAGGCGGAGATAATTTAAGTTATTCAAGAATGCATATTGGTCCTAATAATACCCTTCTAACAACTGGTTCAATAGCTGGCAATGGCGATCTTAATCCTGATAGTTTACTGGAACTAAACGTGCCACCAGTGTTGCCCTATGCAAGTTTCTTTGCCAGTTATGATGTTGATGGACACTACATTAATAGCATATTTACTTCAAAAGTCATTTATGGTTTTGGCGAGCCAGATGCCGGCCACATTCACCTTTTTTGCAATTTAGATGGTCATTGGGACTATCCTGACTCACTTATTGTAGCATCTAATGCAGGCGATATTTGGGAATTGAATCTTACTGATGTCACCACTAGTTATTTGCTCCGTGTAAGCAATTGTGACATTGCAGGCTGCATGGACCCTCTGGCTTATAATTACAATCCTTTGGCCCAATGCGAGGCTCCTTGTGTGTATGAAATGGTTGGCGATTTTAATGTGGATGGTCAGGTAGATATGGTAGATCTGAACATGCTTCTGGAGGCATATGAATGCAACACCAATTGTGCAGAGTTTGATTTGGACAATGATGGTGTTGTGTCGTTTTCTGATGTTTTGCTGTTCATTTCGCTGGAAGATTAACTTTAAAGGGCTTATAAATCGGATTTGTTGTAAGCCGCATCTCTTGTAAATTTGCGCTCCGTAAAAATTCTGATTGAAAAAAGTACAGCAATAAAAATATTACTATGAGAGAAATACAATTCCGCGAAGCTATATGTGAAGCAATGACTGAAGAGATGCGCAAAGACAAAAGCGTATTCTTGTTAGGCGAAGAGGTGGCAGAATACAATGGTGCTTACAAAGCATCTAAAGGAATGTTAGATGAGTTTGGCCCAAAACGAGTTATAGACACACCCATAGCCGAGCTTGGTTTCTCAGGCATAGCAGTAGGTGCAGCTATGAATGGCTTGCGTCCTATTGTGGAATTTATGACTTGGAATTTTGCCATACTGGCAGCTGACCAAATAATAAACAGTGCAGCCAAAATGCTGCAAATGAGCGGTGGCCAATACAGTGTGCCCATTGTTTTTCGCGGCCCAAACGGTCAGGCAGGACAGCTGGCCGCTACCCACTCACAAAGTTTCGAGGCGTTTTACGCTCACGTGCCGGGCTTAAAAGTAATTACCCCATCTAACCCATACGATGCTAAGGGATTGCTAAAGGCAGCCATAAGAGACAACGATCCAGTAGTATTTATGGAAAGCGAAAAAATGTATGGCGACAAAGGCATGGTGCCCGATGGTGAATACATTATTCCAATAGGCGTGGCTGATATAAAGCGGGAGGGAACCGATGTTACCATAGTAAGCTTTGGTAAAATAATGAAAACCGCCTTAGCTGGTGCTGAAGAATTGGCCAAAGAAGGCATTAGCGCAGAGGTGATAGACTTGCGTACCATTCGTCCGCTGGATATTGACACTATCATAAACTCCGTTAAGAAAACCAATCGCTTAATTATATTGGAAGAATCGTGGCCGGTGGCAAGCATAGCTACAGAAATAGCCTACCGTGTGCAGCGCAATGCATTCGATTATTTAGATGCACCTATACGCAGACTTACACAAACCGATACTCCTTTTGCATTTGCCACCACCCTTATAGAAGCTGCTTTGCCTCAGGTAAGCGATGTGGTAAAAACTGCAAAGGAAGTAATGTATAGCTAGGTTTAGATTTGAGATCTTAGATCTGAGATTGGAGACTAGAGGTTAGTAGTTAGATATTATATGGCCTGTCTCGGCCGAGATTAGAATAATTGATTCGAATTAGCTGAGACAGACAGAAGAAGAGAAATGAAAAAGGATAAATAAACACATGCTTCATTGCTAAAGCAATTACAAAGCAAGCCCCGTAGGGGCGGCCTTATGGTAGAAAAAGAAAAAAGCGAAAACAAAAATCCCCGTAGGGGAGACACAACAGAAGTTAGAATTAGATATTAGTAGTTAGATATTATATGGCCTGTCATGGCTCAGCCGAGATTAGATTTGAGAGTTTGGACTTTTATCCGTGTAAATCTGTTTTAATCCATTTTAATCTGTGTCCTAAAGCGATGGCAGTTGATTCGATTGATTTTTTTTTAAAAGTCCATTTATAATTTTCAATTGGAATTATGAAACAAATAACCCTTATAGACAGCGAGCTACTTTCATTGGTTATAAAACGCCTGTGCTATCAGCTTATTGAAAATCATGATGATTTTAGCAACGCAGTCATACTAGGCCTCCAGCCGCGTGGGGTTTTTCTTGCAGAGCATTTGGTAGAGCAGTTAAAAGAAATTCAGCCAAAGAGCAAAATAGAATATGGAGTAGTGGACCCAACCTTTTATCGTGACGACTTTAGAATTCATGATAAAACACTGGTAGCAAAACCTACTGAAATTCCATTTTCATTAGAAAATAAAAATGTAATACTGGTAGATGATGTGCTCTACACAGGCCGCACCATTAGGGCAGGCATATCTGGCCTTATGGAATATGGTCGCCCAAAAAGCATAGAGCTGCTAGTGCTTATAGACCGCAGGTATAGCCGCGAGCTACCTGTGGAGCCTAAGTATGTAGGCAAAAGCGTGGACAGTTATGACAACCAAAAAGTGCGTGTAAATTGGAAAAGAGATGGCGCAGAGGATAAGGTGCTGCTGCTTACCGATTAAATAGAACAAACACATACACATCAGTGCGCACAACCTTTAATAAAATTCACAAATAAGTAAAGGTTTATTCCCTTAGTATAGCGGCTTATAATAATACTAAGCACACTTTGAAAATAGCCATAATAGGATACGGCAAGATGGGGCAAGAGGTAGAAAAATTTCTTACCGAGCGAGGTCATGAAATTACACTGCGCTCAAGCACCAGTTCTCCTTTTAAACCACACGATTTATTGGGCACTGATGTAGCTATAGAGTTTAGCATACCAGATGCTGTGGTGGACAATATTTTTAAATGTTTTGAAGCCAACTGCCCCGTGGTAGTGGGTACTACAGGTTGGTACAACAGATTGGACGAAGTAAAGAACGAATGTCTTTCGCGCAACCAATCGCTGCTGTATGCAACCAATTTTTCCATTGGTGTAAATGTATTATTCCATTTAAACAAAGAATTGGCGAGGGTAATGAGCAACTTAAGCGAATATGAACCGGGTATTCTGGAGGTGCATCATTTACAAAAGTTAGACAAGCCAAGCGGCACAGCCATCACACTGGCCGAGGGTATTTTAGAAAACTACCCAAACAAAACAAAATGGGTAAACAATTTGGCTGAGCATGCAGATGAACTTACTGTAATAAGCCAACGCGAAGGAGAAGTGCCGGGCACGCACGTAATAAACTATACCTCTAAGGCAGACAATATTAGTTTAGTGCACCAAGCTAACAACCGCAGCGGTTTTGCGCATGGCGCAGTGCTGGCTGCCGAGTGGCTGCATGGCAAAAAAGGAATTTTTAGCATACACGACTTTTTGAAATTTTAAGAAATAATATTTATTTATTGTGATGGTTCCATTTCATAGTAAAACGAACCCACCACTAAAAACAAACTGCGCAGTACGATAGAATTAAATCAACTGCACAACAATAAACATAGCATATGATACCTTGGATCTTATTAGCACTACTTATAGTTGTATACTGCATTACACTCACTCCGTTGCTTAAGCGTGCGGGCCAAAATGCAAGCTTGGGCTACGTGCCTATCTTAAATTTTTTCCCTTTTCTTAAAATGATAAAGCGCCCATGGTGGTGGTTCTTATTGTTGTTATGCCCGGGTGTAAATCTGTTGGTGCTGGTTATAATGAATATAGAATTGGGCATTGCCTTCAACAAAAGAAGTACTAAGGACCAATGGTTTTTTGGCGCATTGCCATGGGTAGCGCTTCCTATGCTGGCCTTTAAAGAAAAGGAGCAGGCCTTTGTAGGCCCTCGCGACTGGACAGGCAAAAAGAAAAGCGGCATGCGGGAGTGGGGCGAGGCTATAGTTTTTGCAGTTATTGCAGCGTCTGTTATTCGCACATTTTTTATTGAAGCATTTACCATACCCACACCATCTATGGAAAAAAGTATGCTGGTGGGCGACTACTTGTTTGTAAGCAAAGTGAGCTACGGTGCTAAAATTCCGCAAACACCCATGTCGGTTCCATTTGTACACAATGCCATGCCAGGCAGCCTTACCAATAGCTATGTAGAGTGGTTTAGTTTGCCTTATTACCGCTTGCCGGGTTTTGGCAGCGTAGAGCGATTTGACCCTGTGGTATTCAACTTTCCTAATGGCGATACTATAATGGTAGACCCTGAAATGGCCTCGCACGATTACTATCGTTTTCTGCGCAATGAGGCTTTGGACCTGGCAGGTAATAATGTGACAAAGTTTGAAAATGAAAAAAGCAAATACATGCAACAGGCACGCGTGAATTTTCAGCAGAAAAAAATAATTACAAGCATAAGAGACCAGCGCGGCAATCCATACAAATTTGGTGGAGTGAAAGTGCGCCCTATGGACAAAAAGGATAACTACGTGAAGCGCTGTATTGGCTTACCGGGCGACAATTTGAAAATAATAAATAGACAGGTATATGTAAACGATGCGCCTATTGAAAATCCGGTGGATATGATGTTTAGCTACCGCTTTGTAGTAAAAGACCCATCTAAGGTAAAAGAGATATATGCGGATTACAAAGTAAACAAAGGCGACAGAGGAGCACTGCGCGATGAAACAGGAGGCGCTGCAAAGGACAGTCTTGGAAGAATTTATTATGTGTCTTCCTTCACTCAGGCAGATTATGAAAAGCTAAAACAAACACCTTTTGTAATTAGCATAGAAGCTAACAACGATACACTGAGTGATGAGCCTATGGCCTTGTATCCTAACTCCAACAATTTTCCATTTAACACCTGGACAAGGGACAACTACGGCCCCATACACATACCTGCCGAAGGCGAAACCATACAGCTTACCAAAGAGAATATAGAAACCTATGCGCGCGTAATAAGCGTGTATGAGTGCAACCAGTGGCAAGAGAAAGATGGCAAGGTGTATATAAATGGCAACGAAGCCAGCAGCTATACCTTTAAGCAAAACTACTATTGGATGATGGGCGACAACCGCCACCAAAGTGCTGATAGCCGCTACTGGGGCTTTGTGCCTGAGGACCATGTGGTGGGCAAACCAGTGTTTACATGGTTCAGCAAAGAAGATAAAAACTACCAGCCAGAAGGTGAAATACGTTGGAAGCGCATGTTCCGTTTTGTGAAGTAATGCTGAATTATATTTATTGCGATTGGGATTTTTTAAACTGCTAATAGCTTTAGCATAGCATTAGCTCTATTAAAAAACGTTCCTAAACCCAAAACTAATTTTAGCATTTCTAATGAGAATAGGCGCGTCAAATTGTTTGCCTAGTGCATAATTAAAAGTGAAAATGCCTGCATTGGTTTCAAAATTAATTCCTGCTCCAAAGCCAAGTGGTGTGTCAGTCAGAAACTGATTTACCGTTTTTTTTTCGTACCAACTTTGGTCGGCAAAGAGATAAAGCGCGCTGTTCTCTTCAAACAAAAGGCGATATTCTAAACTAGCCATAGCCCACGATGTAGCAAATATGCTCTCTTCATTTACACCTCTAAATGTGCGCAAGCCGCCTACTCTGAATGTCTCGTTATCAAAAACAGAGTTAGCAATCATGGTAGCACCTTGCGATGCAAAACGAATGCATTGGTTTTTGCGGGTGGGCAAATAAAATTCTACTGCATACACCGCGCGGTTTATAGTCTTGTTGTTGGTGCTTGCATTATTGGTGGCTTCGCTTTGGTTATTGTCGCCCACCTTGCGCATGCCGGTAGCCATATCCAGCTGCAGCGTGTAGCCTTTGCGCGGATTGTATATATAGTCCAGTTTTTCTTTGTGCATGGCCAGGCCATACAAGGTGGTATTTACATTGCCAAGTGCAGCGGCAGTGGAGTAGTTGGCAAGTGTGGTGGCCAGGTTTTTTTCTACAAATAATTTCAACCTGTCGCTCCCTCCAAAATTGAATACCACACCAGCATCGCCTTTTACTGATGAAAAGGTAGAGTCGCGCTTGTAAATTTTTAGCTCACCTTCCGCACCAAATGGAGTGGAGAAGAGGTATGGCAGCGAGGTGCGTACAGTTAGGTCCTGTGTTTGGGGTTGCAGTTTGCGCCAATTCAAATAAAATTCTTCGCCTGTGTTAAGGGTATTTACAAGTTTCACTTCGGCATCGCCTGTAATATTTATTTTACCTGTTGCCTCATTTGGCCGTAGGCCTAATATGCCATTAAAGTAATTGGCCTTTTTCTTTTCCAAATAAACATACAACTCGTATTTGCCTTGCCTAAAGCGCACTTCAGGCAGTCGTTTGCTTTGCAAAAAATTAAGCCCATTCAATTTCTTTTTCAGTCCTAGTATTTCTTCTTCGTTATAAAAATCGCCTTTGCGCATGCCTATAAAACTTCGCACATACTTAGCAGGCAGTTTGGAAGACGATACAATAATGATGGTGTCTAAAATCATTTTAGGACCAGGGCTAAGCAAAAAAGTAACGGAGGCCTGTTGGGCAGAGTCCACGTCTAGCGCATACAAATCGAGTCTGGCAAATGGAAAGCCTCTGTTTTCGAACGATGACAAGACTTTGTCTGCCTGAGCACTTATAGTTACAGAATCCAATGGCGAGTTGGACTTTATTCTTTGCTTGTCCACGGCCACACTTTCCATTTCTGTTTTTATGGTTAACTCCTTTAGAAAATACTTTTCATTAAGCCTTACGTTGGCCCACATTACAGAATCAATACTCACGGTATCAATGCTGGCATTTAAGTAACCTTGTGTGAGCAGTGTGCTGTGCAATTTTGCCAGGGCCATTACAGCAGTAGTCTTGTTGCCGTATGTTATGGTGTCTGCCGGTAAATTGTTGTAAGCTGCATAATGCACCACCACGCCACGCTGCGCAAAGGTATTGGCACACATTAGCAACAGCAAAGGCAGCGTATATTTACAAAACTTAGGCAGTATCACCTTGCAAAGAAAGGCCTTGTGACCTTATAAGATGAATGTCTAATGGCACAAAGCGCTAGAAATTGTGTTTGCAACGGAAAAATACATTTCTTTTACCACTTCAAATTCATACTATACAAACATGGATACAACACGCGACACCATATATAAATTAATAGAAGAAAAGGGCAGCCTGAAACAAGATGTGTATCAGAATACCATAGCAGTGTTTAAAGAGCTAAAGATTGTATTAGCAGAAATAGTAAGCGACTTTCAGCTAAAATTTACAGGCAAAGACTCGCGTATAGACTTTTATTTTAAAGACAAAGGCGATTTTCAGGCAGAAATAAAAGTGGCGGGCGATATACTCGTGTTTTACATGCACACCAACACCTTTCAGTTCGACAAGACCAATAGTGTGTGGCGCACCAGCTATATCAAAGAAAATGAGTCCAATAGCTACGTGGGCATTATAAATATCTACAACTTTTTGGCCGACTCTTTCAAATACCAGCGCGAGGCCGACAAGGGCTATTTGATAGGCAGAATATTTGTAAACCGCGAAAACCACTTTATGGTGCAGGGCAAAAGGCAGTTAGGTTATCTGTTTAACGACTTTATAAACAGCAAATTGGACAAAGCCGCATTGTGCAGCGTGGTAGAAAGCACCATACTTTATACCCTCGATTTCGATTTGTATACACCCCCATACGAAAACCTGCAAGAAGTGACAGTAGAGGAGATACAGAGCGCTGCGCACAGCTCAAGTTTGGCCACAGGCAAGCGTTTGGGCTTCCGTTTTGGGCTCGATGACACCACGGTTTGAGCCATGGCACGGTATTTTAAGAAAAATTTCGCATATTATTTGCAACATCTAAATGACATAGTATATTTGCGCCCCGTTTGAAAAAACAACGGCCCGTTCGTCTAGGGGTTAGGACACCAGATTTTCATTCTGGTAACAGGGGTTCGATTCCCCTACGGGCTACTAAAGTGCTAACACGACAATCCTTGGGGATTGAGTTGTAGTTGGAAATAAAAAGAAAAGGCTGAGTGATAACTCGGCCTTTTTTTTAATCTTATCAGAAATTATTTCATTTGTAAGTCAAAACACCCATACTAAAATCAATCGCCAATGAAATCTGAGTACTGAATATATTCTTTTTTAATTGTCATCTTCATTTCTTTAGGTATAATTTCCGTTTGACTATATCGAAATTTGAAAGTCGATCCCTCTGGGCCCTTTGATGCTCTGACTTCAATCTCTTCTATTCTCAATAATTTTGCTACACCAATTATAGCATTAATTGCGGTAGTAATGACGGTAAGAATAAATAATACGCTTAATAGACAGACATCTGAGCAAAGAAAAAATGATTTGGAGCATTCCAAGAGTTTAGCCACAATGAGTATTCGTCTGGAAATATTCAAAGATTTAAAGATAGAATATGACAAAATGATAGCATACACTCAAAAACTACCATTTCCTAAAAATGGAGAATTCATCGAAAAGCCTTATTTAGCTTATAGGATTTGGGATGATAAGTTAAACCAGTACGGCACATTTTTTCCAGAAACTTTCTCTTCTAATGAATCTACCCGGCTTCAGAGCTTATTAGCTGACTTGCAAATGCAACCAAGTCCTGTATTTCAGAGAGATATCCTTATTGCGTATGATCAATTCATTGCGAGAATGGCAAAGGAAATAACTGAGGCGACAATTATTGAAAGACAAACTGTCATTGTTGAAAGGGAGGATGGAACTACTGAGGAATATCGATTTGGACAATAGTGAAGTGATTGTCACATTGCGCAGAGCAAATATAACCGCATTTATTAACGAAAATGTGACCCGCCCAATGCATCGTTTTTTTCAAAGATAGAAGCCACTATCAAAATGATGCGATTAAAGACCTTGGAAATAGGCATCTTTTAAATTACCACATCCAAATTAACAGTGATCTAAGCACACTAGAATCTCAAAGTTTGAATGTCTGAGATTTGAACCTAACGAGTGTTTTTTAATGGCTTTTTGGTTTCAATTATTATTTTCAATAGTTTAGCCAATGATGGATTCCAAGTTACAAAAGGAGATATACGACTACATTGATAAATATGGTTTCAAGGGTTATCTTGGATCTTCCTTCATCGTATCCGTGGAGCTGAGTAATGAAGATGGACCTTCAATCGATCACCACGACAACGATATGAGATTCACTCCTTCCTTACCATTTGATATTAGTGAAGAAGATCAAGTCGAAGTGATAGGTCAATACATTTATGATCTCACAGGAATGCGCATCGATCTTGACAAGATCGATGAACTCTCACATGTCAGTGGCCGTCCCTTTATTCTTCCTATTAACGAGCACACAGAGCAGAGTTACTATGTAGCTTTTAAAAAGATACCAGGGACGCTCATTGTGCGAGGAAGATACAATCTCAAAACGCTTGGTGACATAGAAGAGATTGAAGGCGATCTTGGTTTTAGTGAAAGTGAGATAGAAGACTTAGGCAAGTTGTCGATTGTGCGTGGTTCTCTTTGGACAGCGCAGGATGCCAGACACTTTACATCACTACAAAATCTAAACCCTCTTGTCGAGGTAAGCGGGGACTGCAACATCAAGATGACACGGATGACTTCTCTTGGAACATTGCGCAAAGTCGGAGGTAACCTGAACTTGCGTAACACATTCCTTGATTCACTTGGCGATCTTGAATATGTTGGAGGCAACGTACTTGTGTCTCGTCACTTTGACCTTGACCTATCAAAAGTTGAAGTTGTTGGTAAAATCAAACGATACAAAGACATCGAAGAAATTAATTTTTGAAACCTCATTTACACGACAAGAAGGAATATGGCATTCATGCTGTGTTTTAGGCTTCTTTTCATAGAGAGATTTTCTTAAAGCCGATTATGACGACCTGTACAAGAAGGGCGTTAGGTGGATGATGGTATGGATACTTGCCTTAGTGGTTATCGTTAATCTACTTCCAAAACTTTTTAAAATCTTGTTCTGAAAAAATAAATCAATTAGAAATTTCATTCATTTTTTACCTCACCATCACCACATGCCCTTTGAATTTATGCGGTATTGCGCGCGTGTCTTTTATGACTACTTGATAAATGTAGGCACCATCTTGTGCATAGTATTCGCCATTATTTACATTGCCTGTCCATGGTTGGTGCTGGTCGGTAGTTTCAAAAATTAAATCTCCCCAGCGGTTAAATATTTGTAACTGATATTCCGAAACGCCCGCCATTATAGGTGTCCACACATCGTTAGTACCATCGCCATCGGGCGTAAAGGCATTAGGTGCGTAAAACAAAAATCCGTTTACTTCTATACTTTGTACTTCGGTAGCTGTGCAGCCATATTCATTTATCACCATTTGTTGTATGGCTATTATACCATTTTGTTCAAAAGGATGCACTGCATCAAATGTGTTATAAATGCCACCATCGCTCAGGTAATAACTGCATTGTGCAGCGCCTTGTGCGGTAGAAGTCATGGTTACTTCCTCGCCCAATATGTTTACTTCTTGCAACGAAA